>CAZFFG010000042.1:0-9494 GCA_964518275.1 uncultured bacterium
CCCGCGTGAACGTTCCGCTCAGAGACCGCCTGGTCAGGTGGTAAGGGAAGCTTGTGGGCCGGGTTCCCCGGCACAGGTGCGGCGATGGGCCTTTATGTCTCGCCGCTAGTGTACGGCACGTAACGCTTCTAACGCGACCCGGCAGCGCACCCAGGCTCACCAACGGCACAGGGCCGGGCACTGGCCGGGCGCGATCTGCAGCGAACCTGAGAGCGGCGCTCAAGCAGCGCCGCAGATGGCCACCGCGGTGCGAACCAGCACCTGCCTCACGGTCTCCACGCTCGCCAGTTCCACCCACTCCACGCTCTGGTGAATGCCGCCGCCGCGCGGCCCGTACAGCACGGTGGGGACACCGGCGGCGGCGACGAGGGCCGCGTCGGTCCAGTAAGGGGCGCCCACCAGCTGGGCCTCCGTACCGGTCACTTCGCGAGCCGCCCGCGCCACGGCGCGCACGATGTCGCTCCCGGTATCTACCTCGAAGGGTTCCCTCGCCAGTAGCGTGCGCACGCTGGCTTTCACGCTCGAGTCCGCGGCGTGTAGCTTCGTGAGCAGGCCGTCGATCTCGGCGCGCGCCTGCTCGTGGCTCTCGCCGGGGACGGTCCTGCGCTCCACCGTTAGCGTGGCCCGGGCGGGTGTGGTGTAGAGCTCCTGCCCGCCCTGTGCCAGTACGGGTAGCAGCGAGCCGTTGCCTAGGAGCGGGTGCGGCGGGCCGCTCACCACTTCGGCGGCCTTGTCCTCCAGCGCATGCAGGAGGCGCCCCATGTGAGTCAGGGCGTTCACACCTGCCTCCGGCTTAGCCGTGTGCGAGGACTTGCCCTCGAACTCGACCTCCAAAACAGCGAAGCCGCGGTGAGCGACCTGGATGGTCAACTCGGAAGGCTCGGTGACGATGGCCGCGGCCACCGGCGTGCCGTTGCGCTGCAGGTAGGCGAGGCTCTCCTCAGTGCCCACGCTGCCTTCCTCCTCGTCCGCTACGGCTGCCACGATGACGTCGCCGGCCAGGCCGAGCCCTTTGGCCTCCGCTGCCGCCAGCAGGCAGGCGGCCAGGCTGGCTTTCATATCGAAGACCCCCCGACCGTACATGCGGCCGTTTCGTACCGTGGGGTCGAACGGATCGTCCATTCCCTTCACGCCTACCGTATCGAGGTGGCCGTTCAGGAGCAGGTTGGCGCCGCCGCCGCTGCCCTTCGCCGTTACGACCACGCTGGGGCGACCAGGCGTACCCTCCAGCCATTCGACCGCCAGGCCGCGGGCCTCCGCCCAGGTAGCCACGAAGCGCGCGATGCGCGTCTCGCCAGGGTGGTCAGGGTCCAACGACGGGTTCACAGAATCGATCCTCACTAGCTCAGCGATCAGGCCCGTCAGGGCGTCAGCAGTCACGTTTCCCATCACGTGAGGATATTCGAGTGGTGCGGCGAAGGGTTCGGTTTTGCGATGTGAAACTTCATGCAATGCGTGAATAGTGGGAAAAACCGCTTGACAACCCCGAATAGAAGGGGCGAACCTGGCCGCAGGTTTGGGGCGACCGGAGAGATCTTGGGGGGTAGCCCGAGTACCTGACCACTCTAAGTTCACGAGTCACGCTGAAAGGCTGGGCCTCGTTACGTCTTGTTGCGGTCATCGCAGTACTCACGCGGCAGAAGCGCCTACGAACACGAATGGATAGGAACGGCCAGGTCGGGAACGACCTGGTGCGGAGGGGTACTACCGTTGGCTATTTACGGCAGTCTGGCAGATCTACATGCGCCCGAGATACTGAACATGCTCGCGAGCCGCAGCGGCCTCCTGAGGTTAGAAGCGACGGGCCTAACGCCCAAGCGCGACTACGAGCTTCACCTCGACCGCGACTACCTCGTGGGGCTGCTCGTCGACTCACGTGAAGTGACGGACGTGATGCTGGTCCGCGACGCGTTCCGCTCGCTGCTCGACCTTCACCAGGGTACGTTCGCCTTCGAGAACCGGCCGAGCGCTGAGCTCAGAAGCTCGGTCAGGCTGCCGGTCAAGCAACTGGTGCTGAGTACGGCAACAGCCATCGACGAGCTAGCGGAGTACCGCAACCGCTTCTCTCACCCCGACATCGTCTTCCAGCTCAAGGCGCCGATCATCGAGCACCTCCCAGGCGAGCTGGAGCTTTTCTACTTACGAGCCGAGGAGCACCTCCTGCGCGGCTGCAGCGCGTCCGAGCTGTCGGAACGCCTCCAGCTGAGCGTGGAAGAGGTGCAACTCCAGTTCTACAAGCTCCGGACCGCCGGCAGTTTGGTGCCCGTGCGCTCTTACGTTCGTGACGCGCGCGCGGCCTCGTCGCAACCTGCGAAGGCGGCTGAGAGGAGCCGCTTACCGCTGCTGTCGCGGCTTCGCAACTCGCTTGCCCGCTTAGGGAGGGGCCAACGTTGAGACCTCTTAAGCTCGTCATCTCCGGTCCGGTAGCGGCTGGAAAGACCACGTTCGTTCGCACGCTCTCTACAAGCGCGGTCGTCGACACCGATGAGGTTGCCAGTGAGGCGATCGGCAAGGACTCGACCACCGTAGCGATGGACTTCGGCACCCTCGACCTAGACGGCATCCCGCTGCAGCTCTTCGGCACGCCCGGTCAGGACCGTTTCGATTTCATGTGGGAGATCCTCAGTGAGGGGGCCCTCGGCATGGTGCTGCTGGTTCATGGGCAGCGCCCCGCCGACTTCCCCCGAGCTCGGGACATCCTCGAGTTCATCACTAGTCGCATCCCCGTTCCGTTCGTCATCGGAGTGACCCACCAAGACACCTCGCCCGTCTGGAAGCCGGACGAGGTGGCGGACTACTTCGGTGTCGAACATTCTCAGGCTGTCGGTCTCAACGCCACCAGAGCCGACAGCGCGGTCGAGGTCCTTATCCGCCTTATGGCGCTGATCGAGGAGCAGGAGGGAGACCGGTCAGCCAAGTGAACGGCGCCGGTCACCTAAGAACAGCCTGGGCGCAGAGCCGCCCGAGAAGAAGAGAGGGTTTGCCGTAATGGATAAGCAGAGTCAACTCAACGAAGTCATCTCCAACCTCCGTTCCGCCATAGCGGAACTGCGGGAAGTGCTGGTCGCCTCCACGGACGGTCTGGCGATTGCGCATTCCCAGGGCGCTAGCGACCCGAACCGCGTGGCGGCCATGGCGGCAGCCACGCTCGGGGTTGGGAAGCGTATCTCCAGCACGCTCGACCTCGGCGAGATGCGCGAGACCAACGTGAAGAGCGGTAACGGTCAGGTGTTCCTCTACGCCATCGGCGGCAAGGGCGTGCTGGTTCTCATCGCCCAGGCCGACGCGAACGTGGGTCTCATCAACCTCGAAGCGCGCGACGCCGCCGCTAAGCTCGACGAGATCCTGTGAGCCTGGAGCGTAGAGGGAACAGATGAGCAACGCGACCCTGAACCGTGGTAGCTGGGCTGTTAAAGACGAAGCGATCCTCACCGAACTGGTCACTCTTCTGGGGCTGAGCGAAGCGGAGAAGGCCGCCCTCGCGGGCCTGAAGGGTGCCGCTGAGGCGGCGGCACCGGAGCTCACAGACGAGTTCTACACGCGCCTTCTCGCACACGACAACACCAAGGAGTACTTCGAAGGCATCGACCTGAACCACCTTCACAACATGACCGGTAAGTGGTTCGTGGAGCTGTTCGGCGGAGTGTACGACGAAGCGTACGCGAGCAAGCGCCTAACGATAGGCCAGGTTCACGTGCGCATCGGTCTGCCCGTGCGCTACCCGCTGGCTATGGTGGACGTCATCACCAAGTACGGCGAGCGAGTGGTCGCCGGCGCCCCGGACCCGGAGCTGGCCCTAACCGCGTTCCGTAAGGTCCTCGCGCTCGACGTCGCCGTTTTCAACCAGGCCTACGAGGACAACCAGTTGAAGCACCTCTCCGAGCTGGTCGGCGGTGAGCGGCTGGCTCGCCTTCTGCTCTCCGGCGCGCAGTGAAACTAGGCCTGTCCTAGCTGCTACCAACCCGAACCGCCGTCTGCTTCCGAGGCTCAGTACCTCCGAGGTGGACGGCGGTTCGCGTTAGCACGGGCTCCGTAAGGCCCTGGATGTGCTCGCTCCGCAGCGTGGTGAGGTCTTGGCCGGATGGGCGAAGCGGTGAGACCTACGCCAGCGGCCGAGCCATGGCCGTAACGTTCCTATAACGCGCAGGGCATCACCATCGGGGCAGGAGGAACCCCGATGCCAACCGCCCGCGTGCTCCGCTTCACCAGAACGCTGCTCCGAACCGTTCCTTTTGCGCTCGTCGTCGTGGCCCTAGGTGCGGCCGGTCACGCGGCCACCATCACGGTGAACACCACGGTCGATGAGCTCGACGCGATCCCGAACGACAGGTGCTCGCTCAGGGAAGCGATCGTGACCGTGAACGAACAACGCGCACTGGGTGTGGGCGGCTGCTCGGTGAGCGGCACCCTCGGCGTGAACGACGTGATAGTGGTCCCTGCCGGGCTGTACGAGCTGACCCGCAACGGCCTCGCTCTGGATGACGCCTTCGATCAGGACTTCGGTAACTTGAACCTGCGGAGGGACGTGATCATCCGCGGGGCGGGAGCGGCGAGCACCGTGGTCGACGGTTCGTCCATATCCCAGAACACTGGCAGGGGTGTCTGGGGTATCTCGCTCCCGTTCCTTGAGGGCGGTGTGGTGCACGTGGCTTCTGGGGTCACGGCCAGGATCGAGAACCTCACCGTTCGGGGCGGTGTGGCGTTCGAGGGCGGAGGGGTGTACGTGGCTGGCGACCTCACGCTGAGGGACGCCGCTGTGGAGCACAACACCGCTCGTAGGCGGGGGGCTGGCATCTTCGTCGCTGGCGGCCTGACGCTGGAGCGGGTCACTATCGCCGGGAACGCGCCGCCCGCGGACCCCAACGCGTGGCCCATCCTAGGTGGCGCCATCTACAGCGCGGGAACGCTGCACGCTGAGAACAGCACCGTGAGCGGCAACGAGGCGGCGGCCGGGGGCGGCATTTACCTTTCGCCCGAAGCGGGGCTCACCATACTGCACAGCCTCACCGTCACCGACAACCACGCGACCGGTAGCCGCGACTTCAGCGACAACAGGGTCACGGGTGGGTTGGGCAACCACGCGCCGCCCGGTGCCGTCCGCATACAGAACAGCTTGGTCGCAGGCAACTCCGCGCCGGGCCAGAGCCAGGACTGCCGCGGTGAGTTCGACTCACGTGGGTACAACCTCATCGGCATGGTCGGGGAATGTAGCGGCTTCTCCGTGAACGACGTTAGGGGCAGCTTCGAGGCTCCCGTGGATCCTATGCTCACGAGCCTCGGCAACTACGGTGGCGGTACTCGCACGCACGCGCTCCTGCCGGGCAGTCCGGCGGTGGACGCGGGCCCCTTGCCCGCAACGGGCGACTGCCTCGACACGGACCAGCGAGGCTTGCCGCGCGGCATCGATGGCGACCTGAACGGCTTCGTGCATTGCGACATCGGCGCGTTCGAAGCCGCGGAAGGCGTGGCTGGCGATGCCAACCTAGAGGTGTTCCTCTCCAGTTCCCCAGACCCGGTGGCCGCTGGCGCCACCATCGACTACGAGGTAACGATCCGCAACAACGGCCCCGCGCGCGCCACGGGCGTGACGTACACGCTCACGCTCCCGCCCGGGGCAGGGGCGGTCACCGGCCAACCAGCAGGTTGCAGCGTGGGCGGCGGGACCGTCGACTGCACCGTGGGTGTATTGGAAGCGCAGGCGGTGGTGAGCGCGCATGTGGAAGTGACCGCCCCAGACGCGACGGGGCCGGTGATAACCGAGGTGGTGGTGTCGGCCACTTCGCCTGACCCGGACCCTAACGACGACTCTGCTGAGGTGGTCACCCGCATCGTTCCGGCCACCAGCGCCGACCTGTGGCTGGGCATGAGCGCCGACGCCAGCGTGGTGAGGGGCGGCGACATAGAGTTCGTACTGACCGCCGGCAACCTGGGCCCGCAAGCCGCCGACGCGTCAGCGCGCGTTACCAACTTCCTGCCTTCGAACGCCACGCTGGTGGCAGTGCCGACGGGTTGCAGCCGAGTGAACGACATGCTGACGTGCTCCGTCGCCGGCCTCGCTCCGGGCGCCACCCGCAACTTCAGCGTCGTGGTGACGGCACCTAACCGCCTGGGTAACGTGACCAACAGCGCGAGCATCCTAGGGGAGCCGGGCGCCGACGTGAACCCGAGCAACAACAGCGCCACCTTCTCCGTCCGCGTTGTTGACCCGCCACCACCGTTCGCAGACTTGAGCATCTTGAAGAACGGGCCCAGCACCGCGCAGGTGGGGAGCCAGCTCACCTACACCCTCATCGTTAGGAACCTGGGGCCCGACGACGCCGACGACGTGGAGGTGGTGGACGAGCTGCCTGCCGGCAGTAGCCCGGTGACGCTGCCGCCCATGTGCGCAGCGGCGGGCGGGACCGTGACGTGCGCTGTGGGTGCGTTGTCGGCCGGAGCCACCAGTACCTTCACGCTCGTGGTGCAGGCGCCCGACATAGAAGGCGAGATCGAGAACGTGGCCAGCGTGGCCGACCTCGGCGGCTCCGTCGACCCGAACCCCCTCGAGGACGAGGCGCGCGCCGCTACCAGCATCACGGCGGGGCCGCCGCCGGCGGGAGCAGACCTGGCCATCACGAAGAGCGGCCCTGCCACGGTGAGGCCCGGGGCGGAGTTCAACTACAGCCTGTTCGTTATCAACCACGGACCTGACGCCGCAGAGAGCGTGACGGTGACGGATACGCTGCCAGCGGGCGTGGCCGTGACCAGCGCCCCGGATGGGTGCGAGGTCAGCACAACCAGCGTGGTGTGCGAGGCGGCCCAGTTGGGGGCCGGCGCCAGCCTGGAGTACGTGGTAACCGTTACCGCGCCCAGCGCGGAGGGAGAGATCATCAACACCGCCACCGTTGCTAGCGGAAGCGCCGACGCGGTGCCCTCGAACGATTCGGACTCGGTGACGACAGTGGTGCGAGCCGACGCGCCCGTGGGTCCGCCGCCGCTGGCCGTGGCGCCGCACCCACACATGGCTGCCAACGTCACCGCGAAGCCAGGCGACGAGGGGGTGGAGGCGCTACGCTTCACGGCCACCACGAGCGGGGAAGAGGGGGTGGCGCTGGTGGGGCTCACGCTGCGAGCCACCGGCCAGTTGGGCGGCCACGAACGCGTGGCGCTGGTGTCGGTGTACGCCGACACCGCCGCCGGGCCGGAGCTGATAGCTAGCGGGGAGCTGGCTGAGCTACCCGGTAGTGGGCAGGCGAGCATGGTAACGCTCGACTTCGCCGCCTTCGAAGCCGGGACCGTGGTGCCGGGCAAGGCCGCGAGCTACCGCGTGCTGGTGGACGTGGGCTCCGACTTAGCTGGCAACGGCGCTATGCCGCTCGTTGCGCTGCTAGCGGTCGCCCTGCTGCCCCTTGGCTGGGCGCGGCGCAAGCGGGCACGGCTCTCGCTACTGGTCGTCGCTCTACTGCTCGGCGGGTTGACCGCCTGCCGCACGGCGGCGCCGGAAACGGCCCGGCCGAGCTTCCAAGTGACCCTCGATACGGTCACGGCCGTAGGCGTGGAGTCCGGCACGTACGCGGAGGTGGAAGGGGTGCCGCTTGCGGGAACCAGGGTCACGGTGGTGGGAGGGCAGTAGGCTCGGGTTCACAGCGCTAAAGTGGTTGCATGGGTATCAAGCTCGATAGGACTGGGGGTTCGTGATGTTGCGAAGCATGATCCTTGCGGCCCTGCTGTTCTTCGCGGGAATCGCCGCGTTGGCCGAAACCGCCGTCGGGGCGAGCGAACCTGAGCTGCCGCAAGCTGCTGGGGTGGGGAACATGCTGGGCATACGCTTGCCCGAGGGGTTCGAGCCCACGCGTGACGTGTCGACCCAGGTCTATGTACTGCAGCCAATATGCGCGCTGGCTTTCGAGCGGTTCGACTTCAGTCAGGCGGAGGGCGCACCCGAAGAGGTGATGGAGGAGGTGCTGGCGCTGCTGGTGGACGCGGGGTACCGCATACACTTCGTGTTCGATCAGTTCATCGACGACTACGGAATAGTGTTAGCGACCGTGTTCAGCCCCACTGATGACGCCTACAACCTTCTGTTCGATTACGAGAAGCGGTTGTTCCATCCGGTGGGGCCGTGCCGGACGCGCACCATCGACGACCTGCCGGGCGGGGACTAGTCCTGGTTCGTCAGGCTCGCTTTGCGTACCCGTCTACTGTGTATTACCGTGTCGGATAGCGTTACGCGTTGAATTCGAAGGGTGAGTTGGGGGTAATGGAGTGTCTAGGCCAACACTGATGATCACGCTCTTAGTGGGCTTCCTGCTCGTGGGTGTTTCAGAAGCGCAGGCGCGACTCACGAAGGTTGGGGTGGCGGGTTCCAGCACGATCCGAGTGGAGTGCGGAGACGCCTTGAGCGCCCGAGTTCCCCAAAACGTGGAGGACCTGAAGCGACGTTTCAAGAGCGACATCATCATCCGCTGCGTTGCGGTTGCTGCGGAAGGTAGTGGAGTCATCAACGCTGGCGATTTCTCATGGCGGTACAAGTACGGCTCGAATACGACGGTGACCGTGTTAAGGAACAGCAACGCCTACGGTTCCTTCGGGCAAGTGTACGGACCGATAGAACGGGAGTTTTACTTCGGGCTGCCTCAAACCCAGCGGCCTGAGGTGATACTGCTCATGCTGGATGGGAACACGGCCACGATCACCTTCGTGTCGAACCCGTAGAAGTTCACGTGGTAGGTGGGCCGCGCTAGTCCGCGGACTTGTTTCCAGGATTCGGCATCTGCTGGTGCGGTGGTGCGTCGCTCGCCCCCACGCCGTTGCCGCGGGCGTCGACAGCGATCCAGGACGCCGCTATAAGCATCACCTGCGAGATGAGATTGAACCAAAGCATGAGGCCGACCACCACTGCGAACGACGCCATGAGGGGGTTACGCCCCGCGCCTACGAGCAGCCGGCCGCCCAGGATCTTGAGCATGGCGAGGCCAGCGGCGCCGATCAGCACGCCTGAGATGAGTTGGCGGAACGGGATGCGGATACCAGCCAGCACGCGGAAGAGGCCCGCGAGGACCGCCGCGTCGAAAAGGAACATGACTACCAGCCCGACGATGCGCGCTCCGATTTCGGCGGATGATGAGCCGATGTAGGGGCGGAACAGGTCCAGCGCCTGCGTGCCGATTATGGTCAGCCCTGCCGAAACGAGCACTGCCAATCCGAACCCGACGGCGAGCCCCGCATCTTTGAGTTTCAGTGCGAAGAGGTTCGTCTCGGGCTTTTCGAGTTGGAAGATGGCGCGTATGGCAACACGGCTCGCTGTCAACCAGCCGAGCGCGGTGACTGCTAGCCCCACCAGAGCTACGGCACCAGTCCAGCCCAGTACGCGCGCTTGGAATAGCGATTCTCGGCTTATTGCGCCGCCGTCTCCGGTGTCGATCAGGCCGGGAACGGCGCGGTTCAGGAACCGGAAGACAGCATCTTGCAGGGTGGGTTCCACGTTTAGGAGGAGACCACCGACCGAGAAACCG
>CAZFFG010000042.1:9594-13951 GCA_964518275.1 uncultured bacterium
AGCATCTTGCAGGGTGGGTTCCACGTTTAGGAGGAGACCACCGACCGAGAAACCGAGCCACAGGGCTGCGAACGTCGCGAAGAGCGAGTGAAACGATATGCCGGCAGCTAACAGCGGACCGTTGTGGTGGCTGTAGTTCTGAAACACGCGCACGGGTTTGCGCCGTTCCAGCCACCTCCACCAGCGCCTCAACCGCACCACGAGACCCTTGGAACCGTTGTCCGTGCTGGCTTCGTTCATCGGCTGCGCCTGCGTCTGCTCGAGTTCGTGGGCGTCACGTGCCGAGGGTACCGTGACGAGAAATGTGGGGCGGCGCGGCGTGCACGCACGTGGGGCGGCTTGGGCGGTAGCCCGTTAGATGCGCCCTTCTCGCACGGTGGCTCGCCACACTTGGTAGTTTCATGGCGTGATCCCGTTCTGTGGCCGAGAGGAGCAGCTCGCTGCCCTCATGGCGTGCTGGCAGCAGGTCAAGGCTGACCAGGAGCCGCAGGTGGTGGTGTTGCTGGCAGAGGCTGGCCTGGGTAAGACGCGCCTGGCACAGGAGTTCTACCAGCGACTGGTGACGAGCGAGCAGGGGGATGCTGGCTACTGGCCGCAACGGTTGGGCGAGGACGGCAATAACCTGCTGGTCAACCCGCCAGTGTCTGAGCTTCGCTCCGACGCACCGATGCCGTTCCTGTGGTGGGGCTTGCGACTGTCGTACCAAAGCGAGCGCAATCAGGTGGCTACCGGGGTCCTGTCGTCCCATGTCAACGACTTCCTGGTTCCCCACCTCGAACCGTTCCATAGGGAGCAGCGGCGCCGGCGCCGGCTAGTGGACCTGGCGAAGGTCGGTGGTTCCGTTGCCGCCGACGCCGTGCTGGACCTCATTCCCGTCCTCGGCCTCCTCAAGAAGGCGGGCGAGGTAGGCATGGAACTCAAGGGCATCCACGACGCGTGGCGCGAGGACCGCCAGGCGCTCGACGCTTCGAGCCTGCTGGAACAGCGCCGCGATTCACTGGTGAATCAGTTGCTTGCTGACCTGGGGAAGCTCTTCAGCGGCCCGGCCGGCCGCACCGTGCCCGCGGTGATCCTCGTGGACGACGCGCAGTTCTCGCATGCCGACCCCGGCGTGACAGCCTTCGTGAAAGCGCTGCTGGCGGCTATGACGGAGGGCGGCTGGCCCGTGCTCCTACTGGTGACGCACTGGGAGCGTGAGTACCAGGAGGCGTTAGAGGGTGTCGGCGCGTCGCCGGTCGCCGCCCTGGTGCAGGAGCACGCCGCAGTAGGGCGCCCCGTTTCCGTGCTGCGGCTGCCGCCGATAGCTGGGCTTGAGCCGATGGTAACCGGGCGGCTGCCTGGCCTAACCGCCGAGCAGGTAGCGCGACTAGTACAGCGGGCTGGCGGCAACCCGCAGTTCCTCGACGAGATCGTGCGCTTGGCGCTGGACCCGCGGAGTCGGGCCTGGTTCGAGGGTCGGGACGCTGGAGCGGCTCTCACCGACCGTGGGCTGAGCGCACTGCTAGCTAAGAGCGTAGACCTGCTGGAGGTCGCTGCCGAGCGCTTCGCCGGGAGCCCTGAGGAGGTTCAGAAGGCGTTGGTGCTGGCGGGACTGCAGGGCGAGGAGTTCTTGAGCGGCGTGGTGGCGCGGATGGCGGAATCACTGGAGTCCGATAACGCGCTGGAGCACGTGCTTCAGGCCGCGCTGGACTCGGCTGCTAGCCGGCACGGTTACGTGGCTCCGCTAGGGCTGGGTCAGGCGGCGTTCACGCAGCGCCTCTACCAGGAGGTGGCCAAGGACTTCCTGGCGGCCTTCTATGACGAGGAAGAAGCCGCGGAAGAGCTGCGCGCCGCCATTAAGGACGTGCTGTACGGCAACTCAGTCATAGAGCTCGGTGCGGAGGGGGAGCTGGCGCTGTGGCGCTTGGCTGTGGAACTTTTCGAGTTTTCTGACGAGCAGAAGGATAGGCGCCTGGCCGCCCAGGGCCTGACCGAGCTCACGCTGATGATGCAGCGCAGAGGTGAACTGCAGGTGGCTCACGAGTTGGCCGTGCGGCAGGTGGCGCTGCTGGAGGCGCTGCCCGATGAGGAACTGGATGCCGACCTGGTGTGGCTGAGGGTCGTGAACGACACCCTGGCCGCCGTCGGCGACACCGACGCTCAGAGGCCGGTGCTCGAGCGCCTACTCCGGATGACCGGTGATACGTACGACGAGGATCAGAACGTCTGGTCGGCTCTCATGTATTCGGAGGTGTTGCTGGACTTGGCGGAGTTCTACGAGCGCGTCGGCAGGACCGACCTGCGGCACGAGTCGTTGGCCGCGGCCGTCACCGCCATGGAGAACCTCGGGGGTGACGAGCCTGACGAGGCGTGGCTGAGAACGGCGCTGCGCGTACACCGCGAGTACGGCATCTTCTTCGAGGAGCAGGGTCGGCTCGACGACGCGCGTACCGTGTTCTCGCATGCGCTCGCGCTGATCCGGCAGTTAGGCGCCGGCGACGACGAGCCCAGGCAGCGCTTCGAGGAAGCCCGGTTACTGAGTCAGATGGGCGCCAACGCGCTGTACGCGGGCGATATGGAGAGTGCCCGCATGGATCTCGAGCCGGCGGCAGAGAGGTTGCGTGAGTTGGTCGCTGCGTTCCCAGGCGTGACGTTCGAGATCCAACTGGTTTCCACGTTGGACAAGCTCGGAGAGGTGCACTGGCGTGAGGGCGACTATCGCCGGGCGGAAGAGATCCTGGAGGAGGGCCTGGCCATCATGCGGCGCCACCATGAGATGGCCCCGGACGCCGCCGCAACGCTGAGCAACCTCGCCGACGCGCTCGAGCGCCTGCTGGAGGTGTGGCGCGCGTTGGGCAAACTGGACGTGGCGTGGCGGGGAGCGGCAGAGGCCAATGCCCTCCGGAGGCTAGCGCTCGACCTGTCGGGCGCGGCGCAGGACCGCGCGCTGCTCGGGTTCTCGCTCGTTCGCGCCGCCGAGGTGGCGGCCAGGGTGGGCCAGGTGGACGAGGGTTACGAGCTGTGCACAGAGGCCCTCACGCTGTTGCGCGCGGTATGGGACGCCGACGCCAGCCCGCACAACGGTTGGCGGCTACTCTATGCCTTGGCGACGGCGCTGCCGTACGAGGCGTTGCGCTCCAACCCCGAGGCGGCGCTTGCCTTGCTTGCCGAGGCCGACGCCGTGCAGAACGCGTTGCCGAGCGAGGCGCTGGAGCATAGCCGAGACGTGCGTGGCGCCCTAGAGCGGTGGCGCGCCACGATCCTCGAAGCGAGTGGTGATCATGAGGGGGCTGCGCGGGCGCTGGCGGTGGTGCGGGGGCTGGTGGGGGATGGTGGGGAGGTTGAGGGGCCCGTCTCCTGATGATGCTCAAGGGAAGCTGGCGAGGGGGCGCCTCGGAGCATCTATGCTGGGGCCACGACGGAGAATCACCTCACTCCGACTTGGTACCGTGAATTACGGTATAGCTGACTTCTTACGATTGGGGGACTGAATCATGCGAGCTCGTCGGACTATTCTCCTTACAGGAATGATTGCGTTGTTAGGCCTTGGGCTGGCTCAAAGCGTCGGCAGTCTAAGAGCCTCTAGTTGGGATTTGCCAAAGACTGACGTAGACAACACGGTGCTAAGCAGCTTCTTCGGTGCCTTGCAGGCAGTTCAGACAGCCTGCCCGCAATCACTACAAGACAGCTTGGCTGCAGAGCGCGCTCTGGCGGCTTGTGCGCGACTCGGCGACTACTTTTCCGGTGAGGTGGCGCGGGCAATGGTGGAGATGGAGTTCATTTCGTCTGGCCGCTGGGTGACGTCTTGGCAGGAGGATTCAGGGTTCGGCGTGGTGCGCCAGCTTTCCTTCAACGGAAGCTTGTTCTTCGTTGCTATGAATGAGGCGACCCGGCTGGCATATGTGGTGCGCTTCGAGTAAGTGATGGGGACGGTTGCTGGCACTCGGGTTACGGTGCGTCCGCCCAAGCATTGCTCCACTGAAAATGGCGGCTAAATGGCGGGAAACCTACCTAGATCTAACCAAAGAGCCTTCGGGCGCACCAACACCCCTGAGCGCCCCCAGCAGGAGCGCCTTCACACTCTGCTTGGCGGCACGATGATCCTTGAGTTTCGAGCGGTGGATCGTAGCGCCACGCGTGAATGCCGGGACATCGACAGCGTAATCCTCCCGAATGTCCCGTACCTCACCATCGATGGCGAGCACTACGACATCGCGGTGTGGGCCGATCTTGATTGGTCACAACGCGAGAAGGTCTTAGCGATGATGCGTGCGGAGCCCGTCATCTGCGTGCAGGCTAAGAACAGTCGCCTTGGCCCCTATCTTCTCGGTCAAGCGCTCTTCTCGCCCGGTCTACTTAGGGCGAAGGGCATCACGGT
>CAZFFG010000042.1:14051-15498 GCA_964518275.1 uncultured bacterium
TGATCGTAAGTGGCGGCCCAAGCCAAGAACATGCGGAAGGAACGTGGGTAGATCTGCGCGACCGTGACGTCACCATCGTCACCACCACGCTTGCCCGAGCCTGCATGTATAGCCTCGGGATGGCGGTGTTCAGCCGCTGTCTCGCCGAGCGGGCCGGAGCGAGAGCTAAAGCCGTGCTTATCGCTCGAGACCATGATTCGGCTCTTGGGCCGCTGATTGAGCAGTACCCGAACGTGGAGGTGGTGGCCTCGCACGAGATCGACGGCTTAGTCACGTGACGTACGTCGACGGACGAGTGTGAATAGGTCGGCACACGACTCCGCGCAACCTCGAGTACGCTCTGCAGGACAATTCGTTAGACGGGAACAACAACTTGAAAACCAGGCACGTTCGGTCATTTCACTCTTGTTCTGTCGAGTGCCAGAATGTGCGTCCCTGACGCTATAACTGCGACCACTATACTTGACGGCGGCGTGCCTATCGGCGACGATTTTCGGGGATTTGGGACAGTTTCTGGGACGGTCGGGACAATCGGCGTGAGACCTCTAGTGCTTGAACCCGTGGGCGAAGATCTCGATTTTCTGCGGTGCGTTATATGGCTGGCGAGCGGCACTACTTCGGGCGCCGACCACGTTGGAGGAATACCCCGGCGGAGCTGACTCGTCGTGGCTGTAAGGACGCTCGCCGTACGGCGAACGTACTGGGTTGGAGGTAATAGCTCAAGCGAATGTTACTAGTCGTCGTTGCGTCGGTCGAGAGTCCTCGCTAAGAAGTTGCCTACTCGGATGGATTCTGGCGCCTTAGAGGGGGAGCCTCGACCAATTGGCGGGGGTGTGGTGTGGGCCAATGTGGACGATACTCAACTAGATGTTGATTGGGTCGCCGGCAAAGCGTTCGTTGATCTCGGTCTCGAGTTCGCCAAGGCGCGCTGCGATCTCCGCGAAAGCTGGTGGGTCCTGTACGAACATCGCCGCCTGCTGCATTGCTTCGAAGTCAGCGGCCAGGAGTGCATGCAGGCGTTCGCCCGGCACCAGTCGTAGGCGGCCGGCGCCGCAGTCGGAGTACGAGACGCCTTTGCCGCTGTAGTGCACGTGCTTGATGCGTATGACCTGCTGCAAGATGTCGCGTGCAGCGAGCGCTTCGGTCAGCCGGTCGGTATTGAGGCTGATCTGGTGGAGGTCGTACCAGTGGCGGGCGTAGCGGCTCTTAGGGGTTGCGCCGTCGTTGCGCGTATTCTCGAAGTGGATGAGAGTTACCTTTTCCCAGAAGGTGCGTTCGAGTGCCATGACGCGTGTAGTTGCGGATGGCAAGGCTACGCTGCCGCTGAATCCCGGAATCCGTGAGAGGTACGTATCGATCTTCTGCTCGACGCTGGGCTCGGTGCTGGCTCGCACCCCGAATTCTAGGAGGACGTTCTCCGGGATGTAGGGAGGCTCCAGCGCCTCCT
>CAZFFG010000043.1:0-14849 GCA_964518275.1 uncultured bacterium
TCCTTTAGCGCCGCCGCCTGGTCCTCCCGCGCCCGCTCCCACACCTGCAGCGCCCCCAGGTACGCGATGGCGTACTCGATGTAATAGAACGGGATCTGGAACACGTGGAAGTACTGCCAGCCGCGGCTCTGCGCGCGCTCGAAACCGGTGTGATCCACGCCGACATCGAAGCGTGCCCCTATCTCGAGCCAAGCGGCGTCGATATCTGCCGCGCTCGGCCCCGTGCCGTCCTGCAGGCCGGGGTGGGTGTAGATGAAGTGCTGGATGGCGTCTATGCGGCACGCCTGCACGAGCAGCTCCAGCGCTCGTACGAGGAGCGAGGCCCGCGAGCGGTGAGCGTCCTCGGCACTGTAGAAGCCGCCCTCTGCGGCCTCCAGGTACGGCAGGGTGAGGAACTCGAGCGCCTGCGACGCTAGCTCGTTCATCTCGGGCCGGTCCGACATGTGCGCCAGTAGCGGCCAGCGCTCCTGGGTGCGCAGGGTATGCAGCGCGTGACCCATCTCGTGACGCATGATGAGCATGTCGTCGTCGGTGCCCACGGCGTTCATGTAGATGAACGGCATGCGCGAGGCGGCGAAGTACGACTGGTAACCGAGCCCGGGCACCTTGCCGGGGCGCGACTCGATGTCGAGCCAGCCGTCACGCAGCCGCTCGAAACCCTCCCCCACCGCGGGGTCCACAGCGGAGAACATGCGCACCAAGCCCTCCTCCAGCTCTTTCACGGTGCTGAACGGCTTGAGTGGCGCACGGCCACGGACGTCGGGCCTCAGGTCGTAGGGCCTCAACGTGTCGAGACCCATGATCCGCTTGCGCCGCTCGTACACCTGCCTCAGGCGCGGCACCACCACCTCCGCCACGGCTTCATGCATGCTCAGGCAGTCGTCTGGGGTGTACTCGTGGCGGTGGAGCAAGCGCCAGCTGTACTCGCGGAAATCGGCCAGGCCCGCGTTCTTCGCCGTGCGGTGACGCAGGGCGAGCATCTCCAGGAAGATCTCGTTCAGTTGGGGCCGCAGGGCCTCGCGCGCCTCGTCTATGGCGCGGTACACGCGCTCGCGCTTGGCTCTGTCGGGCTCCTCCAGCAGAGCGCCAGCCGCTTCGTAGGTGAGGCGCTGGCCGTCCACATCTATCTCGAGCGTGCCCATGAGCTGATCGAAGCGCTGCCCTAACTCATCTAGCTTGGCTCTCAGCTCCACGTTCTCGGGCCGGAACAGCTCCACGTCGTCGCGCATGGTGGCCCACGCCGTGCTCAGGTCGGCTGGCGGCTCGTAACCCTCCACCGCCAACAGCTTGCGCGCCATCTCGTCGCCCAGCACCTGCATCTCCGGCATGACCTGCGTAACGAACTCCAGGAACTCAGCCGCGGCCGCCTCGTCGGCGGTGTTCGCGTCCTTGGCGCGCGAGAGGCGCGAGTACGCCTCGTGCACGTCGCGGGTGAGCGCGTCGTTGCTACGGAGCAGCGCGGGCACGCCAGCGGCGTCGACCTCCTGTGCCAACAGCTGCTTGGCGCGCGCGGCGAACGTCCGGGGGTCGGGCTGCGTGGGTTGGTTGGGGCTCATAGCTTCGCTCGCTTTCAGGACGGCCTCGGGCCTTGCTCAGCCCGGGCTACTACGCCGATGCTACCGGCTCGCGCCACCGACTGCGCGTCGGCGACTGTGGCGCTCACGTTCTCGGTTGCCACCTTCATGCGCTGCCGTCGGTGGTTCGCTGCAGGAGCTCCAGCGGCAGCGCCTCCACCACTCGCCCCTGGTAACCAGTCGTGGTCGTGGCCATGCAGAGGGAGTCGTAGATGGCCTCCTCGGTGGCCTCGATGGCGGCCAGGAACAGGGGCGACATGGCGTCGTTGCCGACCTCGTGCGCGCCCTCCGCCCCACGCGACGGCCGTGTCGTGGCGCCGCCGCCGAGGCGCCTGACGCTCTCGGCGGTGGAGAACGCCAGCGCGTAATCGCCGGAGCCGTTCGACATGGCCGCGCCCGTGCGAGCTAGCCCAGCCATGGCCCGCCCGGCGAGCCTGGTGAGGTTACGGTCCGAGAGCGGCGCGTCCGTAGCCAGCACGATCATGACGGAGCCGTCGGCAGGGTCGGCGCCGCTTGGGTTCACGGTGTCGGCGTGGCTCAGCTCCTCGCTCAGGTAGTAGCGCCCAGACCGTTCTCCCACCGGCAGCCCGGCCACCTGCAGCACGCCGCCGAAGTTGGTCTGCACCAGCGCACCGACGCTGTAGCCACCCAGCGTTGGTGGCAAGCGCCGAGAGGCGGAGCCGATGCCGCCCTTGTAGCCGAACGCCACGGTGCCCGTGCCGGCACCAACAGCGCCCTGTTGCACGGGCGCGGACTCGGCGGCAGCCAGAGCGGCGAGCACGTGATCGTGGCTAACGGCGCGGGCCCGGATGTCGTTCAGTACGCCGTCGTTGGTCTCTCCCACGAACGGGTTCACGGAGCGCACCGTGCCGTTACCCGGCAGCTCGAGCATGTACGACAGCAGCGCGTCGGCGGCCCGGGCGGCGCTCAGGGTGTTGGTCAGCAGGATGGGCGTCTCGAGCTCGCCCAGCTCCACCACCTGCGTGGCACCGATGAGCTTCCCGTAACCGTTACCCACCATCAACCCGGCCGGCACGCGTTGCCGGTACGGGTTGCCCGGGTGGGGCAACACGGCAGTGACGCCCGTGCGCACGTCATCCCCCTCGAAGAGGGTCACGTGGCCCACGTGCACGCCCGCCACGTCGGTGATGTCGTTGCGGTCGCCGGGCCTCAGTACGCCTGGGAAGATACCCAGCTCGCGTAGGCGCGAGCGGCGTCCCCCTGGGTCGCTGCCTACCGTTGGATTGTCCCCGGGGCTGGGCCGACTCGGCTCGCTACTTGCCATGAGCGCCTCTCAACATGCCCAACGGTACCGCCTGGGGACGAGCGCACTTGCGTAGGGGCCGGCCACGCACGATGATTAGGTACGGCTGCGGCGCCAGCCGCGTCACGCGCTTCAGCAGCTGCGTCGCGCGCCACCGTCGCGCCCTACCGTCACGCGCTTACGCAACGCGCTACTAGTGCCCACGTCTTCACCGAGAGAGGGAACCGATGAGCGACACCACCGACACGTCCGGCAACCAGACGAGCGCCCAGACCGAGAAGCAGATGGTGCGCTCAACGCCCCTCCAGTACCTCGACAAGGCCCTCTCCGGCCTACGCAACCTGGGCCTGGTGCCCAGCACCGTCAACAGCCACGAGGCGCCCATCGTGGCGTTGCTCGACGAGATCTCCGACCTCGACCAGGAGCGCATCGTGGCCATAACGCGCACGCTCTCGCAGGCGTCGCTCTTCAACGACGTGGTGCGCGAGCAGGTGCAGGCCATGGAGATAGGCACCCGCTACGAGGAGATCACCAAGTCGTTCAACTCCATCCGCGACGACGCGAAGATGATGGTCGACCAGCTCGACGACGGCAAGCTCTCGACCTTCGAGCGCCTGTCCAACGTGTGGATGAAGGTCACGCGCGGCGACATCGCGTCGCGCTTCGACAAGATCAAGACCACCTACCTCGACGTCACCAAGGACGCCGGCGACCAGATCCGTCGCGAGCAGACCATCCTCGAGGCCTACATGGACTTCCGCGGCGCCCTCAAGGAGTCCGAGGTGCTGGCGTTCGAGGTGCTCGAGAAGGCAGAAACCGAGCTGGAGTCGGCAAAGGCCGCGCTGCAAGCGGCTATGGCCGAGGTCGACGCCTACGACGGTGGCGACGCTGCCACCCAGGCGCGCCTGGAGCTAGCGCGCGACGAGCGCGTGCGCGACCTGCAGACGGTGGACGCCCGCTACCAGATCGCCAAGGACCTATCCGACAACCTCACCATCAGTTACAACACCTCCGAGGTGGTCATGGCGCGCCTCATGCAGACCAACACAGCCAAGCAACGCGTACGTCAGCAGGCCATCTCCTTCTTCGGCACCAACGAGACCGTGCTCACGGCGCTAACGGCGTCGTTCACCGGCCTGCACGGGCTGCACGAGTCCACCCAGGCGCTCGAGGCGATGAAGGAAGGCGTGAGCCAGTCGCTCGAGACGGTAGCCGAGATCGGCGGCAAGGTGCAGGAAGCCGCGCTGCGCGCCGGCTACGGCCCCACCATCCGCGCCGACGCCGTCAAGAAGCTGGTGGATTCGGTGGTCAACTACCAGGAGCGTTCGTACCAGATCATCGACGAGATGCGTAAGCAGTCCACCGCCAACGCACAAGAGATCGGCGAAGCGGTGGAGGACGGCAAGCGCCGGCTCGCCGAACTAGCCCGCTCCGGGCAACAGCTAGTCGCGTCGAAGGATGCCTGAGGCGAGCACCGCGGCCAGCACCACCCCGGGCGTCACCCAGGCGGGCCTAGACGACGTCATGCTGGCCATGGACGTGGTCGACACCCTGCGCCACCGCGAAGCGCTCATCGAGCAGGAGCTCGCGGAGCCCGCCCGCGAGGAGCAGCTGTTGGAACGCCTGCGGCAGATCTACGCGTCGCAAGGCATCTCCGTCACCGATCAGATCCTCGAGGAGGGCATCGCGGCTCTGCGGGAGGACCGCTTCGTCTACAAGCCGCCCGCCAAGAGCGGGGCAACGCGCTGGGCCCACGCCTACGTCGACCGCGCGAAGTGGGGTCGGGCCCTGCTCGCCGTGCTGGTGGTGGCGGCCCTGGCCTACGCCGCCTACTTCGCGCTGGTGGTAGCTCCGCACCGCCAGCTCGTGAACGACCTCGCTACCGTGCACGCCCAGGTGCTAGCCGTGAGCCAGGTGCCCGCGGCAGACGCCCGCGCCAACACCCTCTACCAAGAAGCGAGCACGGCCGCCGAGCGGGGCGACCGCGCGGAGGCGCGCACCGCCTACGACTCGCTGGTGGAGCTGCGCGACCAGTTGGAGCGCAGTTACACGCTGCGCATCTCGCCCGGACCCGACACCGGCTTCTGGCGCATCCCCGACGTGAACCTCGGCGCCCGCAACTACTACATAGTGGTCGACGCAGTAGACGCCAACGGCCGCAACGTGGTGGTGCCGGTGGTGAACGAGGAGACCGGGCTCACGGAGCGCGTGTCGCAGTGGGGACTACGCGTAGACGAGGCCACCTTCGAGGGCGTCCGCCAGGACAAGCTGGACGACGGCATCATCCAGAACGCCCACTTCGGCGAGAAGCGAGCGGGCTTCCTCGAGCCCGAGTACGCCTTCCCCACCACGGGTGGCGCCGTGACCGACTGGTCGGAGTGGTGACGTCATGATCAGCGGACGCGAAGCCCTGAAGGACATCCAGCGCGCACTCAGCCAGGAGCAGCAGCGCCTGCGGGAGGTGGATTCCCGGCTGAGCGCCAACAACGACGAACTCCTGCAGCTCGACTCCCAGCGCGCCAGCGAGCTCCAACGCCTGGCCCGGCTCCGGCTTCAGTTCCTCACCACCGGCGAGGTAGAGGCCGAGCGGGACGACACCGATCGCGCGGTGCTGGCCCTCATCGAGGCCCGCAACCAGGCTTACGGGCAGGTGCAGGCGCGCCTCTCCGCTCTGGAGGCAGACGCCGAGGAGCTCGACGCGCGCGCTGAGCAGGTCGCCGACGAACGCCAGCGCCTCACCGACCAACTGGCGGCCGCCGAGCTCGCCACGCAGGAGCGCCTGGCGGCCGATCCCGCCTACGAAGCGCAGCTAGAGCGCGCGCACGAGACCGAACGCATGGCCGCCCTGGCGGACGCCAAGGCGACCCAGAGCGAGGACGAGCTCGAGAGCAAAGGTGCCGCCTACCGCGCCGACCGCCTCTTCACCTACCTATGGGAACGCGGCTACGGCACCACCGACTACCGCCCCGGTGGCGGGCTCTTCGGCCCTCTCTTGCGCTGGCTCGACGGCAAGGTCGCGCGCCTCATCGGCTACGCCGACGCCCGCCCTAACTACCACCGCCTGCAAGAGCTGCCGGAGCGGCTGCGCGAGCACGCAGAGCGGCTGCAGGCAAGGGCGGAAGCCGAGTTCGAGAGGCTCAAGCATCTCGACATGGAGGGCCGCCGTAACGACGGCATCCCCGCCATTGAGGAGCGGCTCGCCGCCACAGAAGCCGCCCTGGTGCAGGTCCAGGAGTCGATGACGGCCCTGGCAGGCCGTAACCAGGAGGCGCTAGCCGAGCTGGAGTCGTTCGCGCAGGGCACCGATCCTAACTACCGCAAGGCGGTGGAGCTGCTGCGTTCGGATCTCGAGAGCGCCCCGCTGCAGGTGCTGAGGAGCGAGGCATTGGCTACGCCCTCACCGGAGGACGACGTCATCGTGGCGCGCCTACGTCAGCTCACCACCGAGCGTGAGAACCGGGCGCGCACGGCGGCCGAGCTCAAGGAGAGCGCGGCGCAGTTCCGCAAGCGCCTCTCCGAGCTGGAGCGCCTGCGCGCCGACTACACCCGTGCCGGCATGGACTCACCCACCTCCGGGTTCCGCGACAAGCAGGCGGTGTCGGGCGGCATCAACCAGTTCCTCACCGGGTTACTCACCATCGAGGCGTTGTGGCGCCTCCTCAACAGCCAACGGGTGCGCACCCCAACGAGCTCGAACCCCGACTTCGGCTCCGGCGGCTTCGGCCGCGGAACCGTTTGGGGTGGGGGCTCTACCCAGCGGGGCGGCCACAGCCCGTGGGGCAGCGGCGCCGACATCGCCGGCGACGTCATCGGCGAGATCCTAGGCGGGTTGTTACGCGGCGGTTCCGGGGGCGGCTCTTGGGGCGGTTCCGGGGGCGGGCGAAGCTCCAGCAGCTCTAGCCGGTCCAGCGGCAGTCGTTCGTCCGGCAGCGGCCGCAGCTCGAGCGGGTCCAGCGGCTCGAGCGGACGCAGCTCCGGCGGCTTCCGAACCGGTGGGCGAGTCGGGGGCGGCAAGTTCAAGACCGGCGGCAAGTTCTGACCTCCAGCCGGTCCGGCCCTGCGGCCGGGCCTCTTGCAGCGCACTCGGCGGCCCGCTGGTAGCGTGCTACACTCCGCCGCATGCGCGTGGCCATCGTGGGCGCAAGTGGCGCCGTTGGACAGGAACTGTTAGCACTTCTAGCCGAGCGGGAGTTCCCCCTCGGTCAGCTTAGGCTCTTCGCCTCGCCACGCTCGGCGGGGCGTAGCGTGGCGTTCCGGGGCGAGACCCTCACCATCGAAGCCCTTCCGGAAGGTAACGACCTGGGCTCCGACATCGTCTTCTCAAGCGCCGGCGGCGCTCTCTCCAAGGAGCGCGCCTGGCAGTGGGCCGCGCACGGCGCCACCGTTATCGACAACACCTCCGCCTGGCGCCTCGACCCACGCGTGCCCTTGGTGGTGCCCGAGGTCAACGCCGCCGCCGCCCGCGACCACACCGGCATCGTTGCCAACCCCAACTGCTCCACCATCATCGCGCTCATGGCCTTAGCGCCGCTGCACCGTGCGTTCGGGCTGAAGCGCGCCACCGTGGCCACCTACCAGGCCGTGTCTGGCGCCGGCGCGGCGGGTATCTGGGAACTGAGGCACCAGTCAGCGGAGGCGCTGGCTGCGGACAGCGCGCCTAGCGGCGAACCGGAGGGTTACGCGGCAGAACCGCAGAAGTTCAAGCACCAGATCGCTTTCAACCTCTTCAGCCACGACAGCGCTGTGCTCGACGACGGCTACAACGAGGAGGAGCGGAAGCTCACGCTGGAGTCTAGGAAGATCCTCGACGCCCCTGAGCTCGCCATCAGCGCCACCTGCGTGCGCGTGCCCGTGTTCCGCGCCCACTCCGAAGCCATCCACGCCGAGTTCCAGCGACCCGTGAGCGAGGCAGAGGCCCGCCACGTTCTGGCCACGGCGCCAGGCGTGAAGGTGGTAGACGACCGGGAGAGCAACACCTTCCCCATGCCGCTAGCCGCTAGCGGTCAGGACCTCACGCTCGTGGGGCGAATCCGCAGCGACATGAGCCTGCCCGGCGGCATCGCGCTGTTCGTGGCCGGCGACCAGATCCGTAAGGGCGCCGCGCTCAACGCCGTGCAGATCGCGGAGCTGTTCGCGGCTAAGAACTGACCGGTGTCCATAGGTCAGGGGCTGATGCGCCCGCTGGAGCGGTACACGAGGTAGGCGCCCCACTCGCGCACCACGCGGTCGAACGCGGCCAGGCGGTCGCCTATCCGCACCTCGAAACGCGGACTTATGCGGGCGGTGGTGCGATGATCCACCGGGTACGGCACCAACGTCCAGCCCTGCGTAGAGAAGGTGAGATGCGCGCGGGGCATGTGTAACGCGCTCGTGACGAGCAACCAGGTCGATCCGGGCTCGGGCCTCACCTGTTCGATGGCCAGCAGGGCCTCCTCGTAAGTGCTGCGAGCCTCACCTAAGAAGCGCACTTGCCGCCCCGCTAGCTCGGGAGCGAACAACAGACCCTCCCCGCTCCGCCCGCGCCACTCCGCCTGCACCGCGTCCGAGAAGAGGCCCGTGAACACGAGCTGCGCTTCCGGGTAGGCGCGCGCCAGCGCCAGCGCGGCCCACATGCGCTCGCCAGCGGCGTCGAGCGCAAGCTGGCCGCGGTCCTGAGTCACCCGCCACTCCACCGAACCGCCGAGCACCAAGACGCCGTCGACGGTGGCGGGTAGCGGTGCGGGCGGCGCGTAACGGTTCTCGAGCGGCGCGGCTAGGTACTGGTCGAGCGGCAGGAGCAGGAGCGCCAGCAGGAGCAGGACCGGTGGGAACATCAGTGCCGCCGCCAGACGCCCAGCGCGGAACCGAGCGGCCACGTACGAAAGCACCAGCAGCGCGGTCACTAGGGAGCTGGGTGTCAGGAGCCACCAGAGAGCATCACTCATGTGGCGCCCATCATGACCCGCAAGGCAGCCGCGCGGGCACGGGACCGACGTCCGTCGGCTATCCTGCTGTCATAACGCGCGCAGCGGTCCGCCCCCACGCGCCCTCCCCGAGGGGGGGCGGGTAGTGCCACGCAGGACCTGCCGCCCCCAGGAGAGCCGATGAAGCTTGCCATAATCACCGATTCCACCAGCGACCTAAACGCCGAAGAGCTGCAACGCCTGCAGGTCGAGGCGGTGCCGCTCCACGTGAACTTCAGGGGTAAGACGTGGCAGGACTGGGCCGAGATCTCGCCGGCCGACATAATCGCCGGCGTGAAGGCTGGCGCCGACCTGCCCTCCACCAGCCAGCCGAGCCCGGCCGAGTTCGCTGCCGCCTACGAGCGGGCGGTGCAGGCCGGCGCCGAGGAGATCCTCGTGATCACCATCAGCTCGAAGATCTCGGGTACGTACCAGTCGGCCAACATCGCCGCGGAGGACGCGGGTGTGCCGGTGACGGTGTTCGACAGCCTGGCGGCCAGCCTAGGTCACGGCGAGATGGTGCGGGTAGCGACCCGCATGCGGGGCGCGGGCGCGTCGCTGGCTGAGATAGTGACCGCTATCGAAACGGTGCGCGAGACCAACTTCGTGGTCTTCACGGTGGGCACGCTCGAGTTCCTTCAGAAGAACGGCAGGATCGGCCGCGCGAGCGCGTTCCTGGGCGGTCTCTTGAACGTGAAGCCGCTGCTCACGCTCGACAACGGTGTGGTGGGTCCGCTGACCCGCGCGCGGGGCATGAAGAAGGCGCAGCAGGAGATGGTGGACCGCTTCAAGGCGTACGTGGCTTCACAACCTGGCCCGGTGGTGCTGAACCTCATCCACGTGCAGGACGTCGAGGCGGCGGAGGGCCTGCGCCAAGCCATCGACGCGGCAGGGGTGAAGTACGAGTTCGGCGGGTACCACGAGATCGGTGCCGTGATCTCGAGCCACACTGGGCCCAACACGTTCGGTCTCTACACCCACTTAGCGGTCTGACGACCCACGATGGCGGCCGCGCCGCGCTCAGAACCTGATGGCGCCGCGCGCGGCGTCGAGCACCAGGCTCAGGGTGCTGCCGGCCAGCGCGTTCTCCTCGGCCTCCACCACCACGCTGACGTGACCCTGGTTAGGCGTGGGCGGGTCTGTGACCACCGTGAGGAACCGCGCCAGCGGATCGCCCGTTAGGCGGATGTCGCCAACGTTCACCCCGTCGACCTCGTAGACACAACCGGTGGCGGTGCACGCCTCCCGGTTCAGCACCACCGTGCTAGGGCTGGTCATGGTGACCTCCGCCCGACCCGCGGCGGGCGCGGAAGCGTAATCGGCAGCGCCGTGCCACACCTGCAGCGTGAGCGTGACGTTAGTGAGGGTGATGGTGGCGGGCCCGTTAGGGTCGTCTAGTACGGCGGTGGCTAGGCCGATCTGGTTGTCGATAGTGTGCGGCGTGACCGGCAGCGAGCTGTCGTAGTCGGCGAACGAGAGCGTGTCACTGGCCTGACCCTCCACGGCGAGAGGCGCCAGCGCGGCATCCGCGGGCCCGAACGGTATGGCGATGGCGGCCTGGTCGAGGCCGAACGGGTCGGTGATGGCCTGGTCGGGGATGAAGCGCATGCAGCCGACGAGCGCGAACGTGAGCAGAAGCGCGGCCGCTACGAACGATGTGGTGTTGCGGTGAGCGCGGCGGGCGACCTGGGTGGTAGGGCGTGAGAGCCGACCGACGGCGAAGCGCTTGCGGGGCGTGCCGTTACGGGGGCTTGTTGGCATCCGGATCCTCGCTTCCGTGGACCGATGGCATCTCTGCGGTCTGCGGTCACGCTAGCACCAGCCGTTCGGGTGTGAGCGTACGAACCACACCGCAGCCCATAGGCCCTAGGCACGCGTCCCGGGAGCCGCCGCCGGGCCTCAGCGTGGGGCGTAGGGTCGGGCCATGTTCGCCGTCGCGCAGTCGGCCACCGTGGTGGGGGTAGACGCCATACCGGTCCGAGTGGAGGCCTTCGTCACAGGCGGCCTACCCAGCTTCACGGTGGTGGGTCTGCCCGGCGCGGCCGTGCGAGAGTCACGCGAGCGCGTGCGGGCGGCGCTCAAGCAGCTCGGCCTACCGTTGCCGCCCAGCCGCATCGTGGTCAACCTGGCGCCAGCCGACGTTCGTAAGGAAGGCCCAGCGTTCGACCTCCCCATCGCGCTGGCGCTGCTGGCGGCCGACCGGCGCCTGCCGGTGCGAGCGCTCGAGGGGGTCATCTGCTTCGGCGAGCTCGCGCTCGACGGCTCGCTCCGGCCGGTGCGGGGAGCCGTGAGCATCGCCCTGTACGCGGCGTCCACTAACGGAGTCGAGCTGTTAGGGCCGCCGGGCAACGCTTCCGAGGTCGGGTTGGTGCCGGCCGTCTCCGCCTACGCGCCGGCGAGCCTAGCGGCCGCGGTAGCGCACCTCACGGGGCGCAACAGGCTCGCACCGGTGAGCTCACGGGAAGGCAACTCCTCCCCGGAAGCCTCCGCCGCACCTAGCGCAAACGGCGAGGCGCCGCTCGACCTGGCCGACGTGCGCGGCCAGAGCCAAGCCAAGCGGGCGCTCGAGGTTGCCGCGGCGGGGCGCCACAACCTGCTCCTCACCGGGCCGCCCGGCGCGGGCAAGACCATGCTGGCGCAGCGCCTGCCCGGCATCCTCCCGCCCCTCACCATGGCAGAGGCGGTGGAGGTGTCGCGGGTTCACTCCAGCGCCGGTCTGCTGGGCCACGGCGCCCCGGCGCGGGCGCACCACACGCCACCGCTGCGGCAACCGCACCACACGGGCTCGGAGGCGGGCATACTCGGCGGCGGTCCCGTCCCGCGCCCCGGCGAGGTCAGCCTGGCGCACAACGGCGTGCTCTTCCTCGACGAGCTGCCAGAGTTCCGCCGCTCGGTTCTCGAGGCGTTGCGTCAACCCCTCGAGGAGGGCTTCGTTACCATCTCCCGCGCTCGGGGCTCCCTCAGGCTACCGGCGCGCTTCCAGCTCGTGGCGGCGCACAACCCGTGCCCCTGCGGCGAGTACGGCACAGACGGCGGCGAGGCTTGCCGGTGCACCCACGGCCAGGTGCGGCAGTACCAAGCACGGCTGTCGGGGCCGCTCCTCGACCGCATAGACCTAAGAGTCAGCGTTCCGCGCCTCTCAGCCGAAGACCTCCTCAGCGCACCGGGGGCGGAGCCCAGCACCGCCGTGCGCGCCCGCGTGAAGGCCGCCCGCCACCGCATGCTGCAGCGGCAGGGGTGCCCCAACGCGCAGCTCACCGGTCAGCAACTGCGGCAGCACGCCGAGCCCGTTGCCGCCGCCGCGGAGCTCCTTAACGAGCTCGCGTCGCACGGGCGCCTGTCGGGGCGCGGCTTCGACCGCCTGCTCAGGGTGGCACGCACCGTGGCCGACCTAGAGGAATCCGCCCAGGTCGAAGCGCGGCACCTGGCTGAAGCTGCAGCGTACCGGCACCGGCTCAAGGGTTAGTGTTGGAGCGCAACGCGCCTACCGCGGCTCCCTCGGTGTCACGCACCGCCGAGAAATTGAGATGGTTCCGCTATTCATTCCGTTTCTGGCGTGTGCTACATTGGGCCGAAGTGCGAAAAGGGGTTCCCTACCAAGCCCCAGTTCGAGCCCTTGAGGAGGGAATCGTGCCCAAGAGGTGGTTAAGGCGGGCGTTGCCCGCCGCAGTTCTTGCGCCACTACTGGCAGCGTGTTCGTTCGACGGAGGTCAGTCGACGCTCCGACCTGCCGGTGAGATCGCACGTGATCAGATGGATCTGTTCATGTGGACGTACTGGCTGAGCTGGCCAGTCATGATCGGCGTTTTCGGTGTACTTATCTATGTCTTGTTCCGTTATCGCCGCCGCAAGGACGACGAGATGCCCGTCCAGAGCCACGGCAACCCCGCTCTGGAAGTCATCCTCACCATCATCCCCGTCATCATCGTGATCGCGGTGGCCATCCCCACCGTGCGCTCCATCTTCCGCACCCAAACCTTCGTGGAAGCCACGGACGAGGACGTTGTGGTGCACGTCACCGGCTACCAGTGGTGGTGGAAGTTCGATTACCCGCAGTACGGCATCACCACCGCCAACGAGCTCATCATGCCCGTCGGTAAGCGGCTTATCCTGCAGCTCAACTCCGCCGACGTGGTGCACGCCTTCTGGGTGCCGCGCCTAGGCGGCAAGGTGGACCTCATCCCCAACCAGAACAACCAGCTCTGGCTCACCGCCGACGAGCCCGGCGTCTACCCGGGTCAGTGCGCTGAGCTCTGCTTGGGCGCTCACGCTTACATGCGCTTTAACGTCATCGTCACCGAGGACGACGAGTTCGACGACTGGGTCGCGTCGTTCCAGACCCCCGAAGTGGTCACCGTTAGCGCCGACCAGCAGATCAACCAGGGCCGCATGCTCCTCGCTTCCAAGGGCTGCATCGGCTGCCACACGGTCGAGAACTACGCCGACGGCGTGAGCGTGGGGCAACCCAACTACCCCGACCTCACCAACTTCGGGCTGCGCACCAGCGTCGGCGCCGCCGTTCTCCCGGCCACCCTCGAGAACGTGGCGCGCTGGATCGCCGACCCCCAGTCGGTGAAGCCCGGCAACCGCATGCCCACCTTGTGGCAGGCAGACGACCCCAACCGCGAGCAAGAAGCTACGGCCATCGCCGCCTACCTGCTTAGCCTGGGCGCCGACGACAGCGCGCAACAGGCCTCGGTCGGAGGGAACTGATGGCACAGAGCTCTATCGCCGCACCAGCCGACAGGCTGCTGCTACGCCCCACCTGGGACGGCTTCCTCAGCTGGTTCACCACCGTTGACCACAAGAAGCTCGGCATCCTTTACATCGTTAGCTCGTTCGCGTTCATGGGCCTGGCCGCCATCGAGGCGTTCCTCATCCGGCTCCAGCTCCTCACCCCCGAGATGCAGGTGGTGAACCCGGACCAGTTCAACCAGCTGTTCACCATGCACGGCGTCACGATGGTGTTCCTCGCCATCATGCCGTTGGGCATCGGCCTAGCCAACTACTTCGTGCCGCTGCTCATCGGCGCGCGCGACCTGGCCTTCCCGCGGCTCAACGCCTTCGGTTACTGGATCTACTCGTTCGGCGGCCTGCTCATCTACTCGAGCATCTTCCTGGGCGGCGCGCCCGACGTGGGCTGGGTGGCGTACGCGCCCCTCACCTCGCTATCGCACAACCCGGGCCTGGGCGTCGACTTCTACGTGTTCGGCCTCTTCATCAGCGGTATCGGTACCACCGCCACCGCGCTCAACCTCATCGTCACCATCGTCAACATGCGCGCGCCCGGCATGACCATGATGCGCATGCCCGTCTTCGCGTGGATGATGCTCATCACCTCGTTCATGATCATCTTCGCGTTCCCGCCCCTCACCATCGCGTTCCTGGAGCTCATCCTCGACCGCACCTTCGGCACGCTCTTCTTCGTGCAGGAGGCCGGGGCGCTACCCATCCTCTGGCAGCACCTCTTCTGGATCTTCGGTCACCCTGAGGTGTACATCATCATCCTGCCGGCGTTCGGGGTCATCTCCGAGATCATCCCAACCTTCAGCCGCAAGCCGCTCTTCGGCTACCCGGTCATGATCCTCTCGGGCATCCTCATCGCCTTCATGGGCTTCGCGGTGTGGACGCACCACATGTTCACCACGGGCTTAGGTCCGGTGGTCAACACGGCGTTCTCCATCACCTCGTTCGTCATCGGCATCCCCACCGGCGTCAAGATCTTCAACTGGGTCGGCACGCTGTGGGGCGGCAGCATCAAGTTCTCGGTGCCCATCCTCTACGCCATCGCGTTCCTCGTAACGTTCACGCTGGGCGGCATCACCGGCATCATGGTGGCCATGCCCACCTTCGACGCGCAGGTGCACGACACCTACTTCGTGGTGGCGCACTTCCACTACGTAATGGGGGGTGGCGCCCTGATGGCGTTCTTCGGAGCGCTGTACTACTGGTTCCCGAAGATGACCGGGCGCATTATGAACGAGCGCCTCGGTGTTGCGGCCTGGGCCTTCACGGTCCTCGGCTTCCACGTGCTCTTCTTCCCGCAGCACATCGCGGGCCTCATGGGCA
>CAZFFG010000044.1:0-12057 GCA_964518275.1 uncultured bacterium
TGAGCGCCAACGAGATCGAGGTGGCCGGCAAGAAGTACAGCGCCAAGTCGTTCGTGGTGGCCACCGGCTCGAGCCCCGCCAACATCCCTGGCTTCGACCTTGACGGCGACCGCATCATCGATTCCACCGGCGCTCTCACCATCGGCGATAAGGTGCCGGAACGGTTCGTGGTCATCGGGGCGGGCGCCATCGGCCTCGAGTTCGCCGACGTCTACTCCTCCCTCGGCTCCGAAGTGACCGTAGTGGAGATGCTCGACCAGATCGCTGCCGCGGCCGACGCCGACGCCGCCAAGGAGCTCCGCAAGGCGCTCGAGAAGCGCGGCATCCGTATCCTCACCGGCACCAAGGTCCTCGGCCAGAAGAAGGGCAAGAAGGGCACCGAGGTGGAGGTGGAGGGCAAGGACGGCAGTAAGGAGACCTTGGTAGCCGACCGCGTGCTGGTGGCCGTGGGCCGCAGGCCCAACGGTAAGAACCTCGGGCTCGATAAGGCTGGCGTTGAGGTCGACGAGCGCGGCTTCGTGACGGTCGTCAACGACCACATGCAGACCACCGTGCCTAACATCTACGCCATCGGCGACGTGGCGCGTGCGCCGCTCCTGGCTCACAAGGCCATGAAGGAGGGCCTCGTGGCCGCCGAGCACGCCGCTGGCAAGCCGACGGCCTACGACACCGTGGTCCCGTCCGTCATCTACACCACGCCCGAACTGGCCAGCGTGGGCATGACCGAGGCGGAGGCTAAGGAGGCTGGCTACGAGCTGCGAATCGGCAAGTTCCCGCTCATCGCGTCGGGCCGCGCCTCCACGCTGGGGGTGGACTCCGGCATGATCAAGCTCATCGGCGACGCCGAGACCGACCTCCTGCTCGGCTTCCACATGGTGGGGCCCAACGCCGGCGACATCGTGGCGGAAGCGGCACTAGCCCTCGAGATGGGCGCCACGCTCGAGGACATCGCCCTCACGCAGCACCCGCACCCCACCATCTCCGAGGGGGTCATGGAGGCTGCGGAGCACGCGCACGGTCGCGCTATCCACATCGCCAACCGGCGGCGCCGCTAACGCAGCCTAGGTGGTGTAGTCGGCGTTGATCCGAACGTACTCGGCGGAGAGGTCGCAGCCCCACGCCTCGGCGGTGGCGGTGCCCACCGCCAGGTCGACCTCCAGCAGCACTTCCTCCGCCCGGAGCGCGGCCGAGACCTCAGCCTCGTCGAAGGGCAGGGGCTCGCCCAGGTAGAGCTCGAAGCCTTGCGCGGCCACCCGCACCCGGTCCGGGTCTGAGGCCGCGCCGGAGCGGCCCGCCGCGGCCAGGATGCGGCCCCAGTTCGGGTCGGCGCCATGCACGGCGGTCTTCACGAGCGAGCTGCCCGCCACCGTCTTGGCGGCGGCGCGGGCGTCGTCCGCCGAGGCGGCCCCCGTGACCCGCACCGTCATCAGCTTCGTGGCGCCCTCGCCGTCGCGCGCGATCTGCTTGGCGAGGCTCACGCACACCTCGGTTAGGGCTCGCTCGAGTTCCGCTAGGTCGCACGCCACCAGGCCGGACGACAGCACGATGGCCATGTCGTTCGTGCTCGTGTCGCCGTCGACCGTTAGCTGGTTGAAGGTGTTCGCCACCACGCGGGGCCAGAGCTCACGCAGCGCGGCGGCGTCTACCACCGCGTCGGTCATCACGAAGGCCAGCATGGTGGCCATGTTGGGGTGGATCATGCCCGACCCCTTCGTGACCCCCACCACGCGAGCGCCGCCCGGTAGGTCGGCCGCGGCCGTCTTGGGGGTCAGGTCCGTGGTGAGGATGGCGCGGGCGAAGGCGGCCGCGTCGTCCTCCAGCGCGGCGCTCACTAGTGGCAGGCCGGCCAGCAGCCCCGCCATGGGGAGGGGCCGGCCGATGATGCCGGTGCTGGCCGTGAGCACCTCGGTGGGGGCCACGTTCAGTTGCGCAGCCAACGCCGCCGCGTACGCGTCGTTGTCGCGCGCGCCCGCCGCGCCGTTAGCGCAGTTAGCGTTGCCGCTGTTGACCACCACGGCGCGCACCGCGCCGCCCTCCGCGTACACGGCGCGGTTGCGGGTCACGCAGGGCGCCTGCACTAGGTTGGTGGTGCCGGTGAACGCCCACGTTAGCGGCCGTTCCGCGTAGATGAGGCCTATGTCGGGTCGGCCGGAGCGCTTGAGGCCCGCGCTGACGCCTGCGGCCTGGAAGCCGGCTGGCACCCTCATGGCCACACCCCTGCGCTGGTGAGACCCGCGGTCTCCTCGAAGCCGAAAGCCACGTTGAAGCCCTGTACGGCCTGCCCGGCGGCGCCCTTACCGAGGTTGTCGATGGCGCAGAACACGAGCGCGTGCCCGCTGCGCTCGTCGAAGTGGGCGCTCAGGAGGGCGCGGTCGGTGCCCCACACCGCCTTGGTCTGGGGCGGTTGGCTCTGCACGCTCACCATGGGGTCGCCCGCGTAGTAGTCGTGCAGCACGCTCAGGAGCTCGGTACCGGTCGTGCGCGCTCCGTCGGGCAGCGTGACGGTACAGGTGGCCAGGATGCCGCGGGTCATCGGCACCAGGTGCGGCGTGAAGCTCACGGTGGGTGCGTGGAAGGGTTCGTGGGTGGCGAGGCGTTTAGCGTGGCCCTTCGCGGCAGCTGCTGCTGCGCGGCCCGCGGTGGCCTCCATCTCGGCCGTGTGCCGGTGAGTGCCGCCCGGCTTGTAGGCCTTGGCGTTCTCGTTCAGCTCTGAGTAGGTGAAGCTCTCACCCGGATTGCGGCCGGCGCCGGACACGCCCGTGAGCACCGTGACCACCACGCTCTCTCCCAGCAGGCCCGCGGCCGCCAGGGGTGCGAGCGCTAGCGAACCGGCGGTGGCGTTGCAGCCGGGACTGGCTACCAGCTTGGCGCCGGGGAGCTCGTGACGGTGGAGCTCGACCAGGCCGTAGCGCGCCTCGGGGTACAGCTCGGGGTGAGGGTGCTCAGCGCCGTACCACTCCCGGTAGGTGGCGGGGTCGAGGCGGAAGTCGGCGGAGAGGTCCACCACCCGCTTGCCGGCCGCCAGCGCTTGTGCCACTAGCGGGGCGGTGGCACCGTGTGGCGTGGCGAAGAAGAGCACGTCGCTGCGCGCGATGACCGAGTCGGTGTCCTCGAACGCAAGGCCGGGCATGAGGCCCTGCAACTGCGGCCAGCACGCTCCTACGGGCTGGCCCGAGTACTGGCGCGAGCCGAGCGCCAGCGCGCCCACCTCCGGGTGGCTGGCCAGCCGCTGGATGAGGCCCGCGCCGCCGTAGCCGCTGGCGCCTAGGATGCCTGCGGTGAGGCCGCTCATGCGCCAGAACCCCCACCGCCGAGCAACTGGAACAGGATGGCCTTGTGAGCGTGCAGGCGGTTCTCGGCCTGGTCGAACACCACGCTGCGCTCGTGATGCACGGCATCTTCCGTGCACTCCTCACCGTAATGAGCAGGCAGGTCGTGCATGAAGACGCCGCGCGGGCTCAGGCCGGCGAACCAGTCGGGTGTGATGGTGTAGCCCGCGAAGGCCGCGCGGCGCTGAGCGGTGTCGGCCTCCATGCCCATCGACACCCACACGTCGGTGTACAAGGCGTCGGCGCCCTCCACGGCGGCGCGCGGGTCGTGCACCACCGTCACTTGTGCCCCGCGCTGGCGGGCGGCCGCTAGGACCTCTGGCTGCGGTTCGTAACCTGGGGGGCATGCCACCGTGAGCTGCACCCCCGTGAGGGCGGCCGCGTTCACGTGCGAGTTGCAGACGTTGTTGCCGTCGCCCACGTAGGTGAGCTTTAGGCCGTCGAGAGCTTCGAAGCGCTCTGTAAGCGTGATGTAGTCGGCCACCACCTGGGTGGGGTGAACGAGGTCGGAGAGGCCGTTGATGACGGGCACGCTGGCGTGCTCAGCCAGCTCCTCAACGGTGCTGTGGGCGTTGGTGCGGGCCATGATGCCGTCGACCCAGCGGCTCAGGTTGGTGGCGACGTCCCTCACGGTCTCGCGGACGCCCAGCCCGATCTGTTGTTGGTCGAGAAGCACGGCGTGGCCGCCGAGCTGGTACATGGCGATGTCGAACGTGGTGCGGGTCCTCAGCGACGGCTTCTCGAACACCATCGCCAAGGTCTGTTGCTGCAGGTGGGCCCTGCGGTCGCCCGCGACCCAGGCGCGTTTCAGTTGCACGGCGCTGGTGAGCAGGCCGGCGAACTCCTCGCGCGTGAGCTCGGCCAGCGTCAGCAGGTCGCGCCCTTTCAAGCCATCTATGCGTAGCGGCTCCATCTTGCTCCTATCGGGGTTCGAGCGTGCGGGCGCCTGACGCGGACCGTGTATAGGTGCGGATCTACCGGCGTTACCGTGGTGCTCAAACAGAGCGTCGCCGGCGCTCAGGTCGGCGACGAATGCCGCATACTCTAACACCTGCTGCATTAGTATGCACAAGAGTGCATAACTCGGCAGCCCGTGCGTTGCCAGCCCGGTAGGGCCGACCGGAACAGGCTCTTAGGCCTAACCAGGACCCAGCAGCAGCCCGAAGTACCAGCCCATCATGGCGTCGCCGAAGAACAGCGCGAGAAGCGCCCCGGCCACGAGGTACGGGCCGAACGGTATGAGGCGACCGCCGCCGCTCAGGCGCTGAACGATGCCGAAGAGGGCCCCGAGGCTAACAGCCAGGAAGAGCCCGACGAGGAACTTCTCCCAGCCCAATATGGCGCCCAGCACGGCGGCTAGCTTCACGTCCCCGAAGCCCATGGCCACCGGCTCGGCGGTGGTTTCCTCTGGCTCCGCCTGCTCCGTGGGGCGAACCATGTCGTGCAGCCACCAGTACACGGCGCCCACGAGCGCCCACGCTCCGGCGGCCATCACGCTGCCTGCCAGGGCGGTGGCGGTGGGCACGGTGAAGGTACTGGTGCTGATCACGAGCGCCGCTAGCCACAGCCCGTACACGAGCGGCTCGGGCAGCCGGAGGATGCGGCGCGAGACCAGGTTGGCCACCAGGCTCACGGCGCCCGCCGCTACCCCGACCCACACGCCACCAAGCGCGCCAGCCACGGCGGCCACGTTGGCCTGGTCGAGGCTGAAGGGGAAGAGGCGCTCCTTCGTGTCGGTGAAGCGGCGCAGCACCAGCGCCCCGATGCGGTTGATGAGGAGCAGCACACCCGCCCCCGTGAGGGCGCCGGCGAGAGCCTCTAGGGGGAAGGGCAGGTCTGTCGCCTGACCCGTTAGGAACGAGCCCAGTAACGCCACGGCCAACGCGCCGAAGTTGAGGGCGTCGGGCAAGATGAAATGGTCGATGTCGATGAGGGCCGCCATGACCAGCATGGCCACCACCACCAGGAGCGGCAGGACCGCCCAGCCGTACTCAAGTGGCGACCAGCGCCAAACGAGCACCACGAACAGGGCCGCCATGAGCGCCTCTACCAGTGGGTAGCGAGGCGAGATGGGTTGGCCGCAGTTCCGGCAGCGGCCGCGCAGGGCCAGCCACGACACGATGGGGACGAGTTCCAGGGGACCTAGGCGCTTGTTGCAGTTAGGACAGTGGCTGCCCGGGTGCACCACCGATTCGCGGCGCGGCAGGCGCCAGATGACCACGTTGCCGAACGAACCGATGAGCGAACCGAGCACGCCCGCGACGACGAGGATGAAGGACGTCATGCGCGGGCCGTGAGAAGCGAGCTCTGGCTCGAAGGTTCGGGAACAGTTAGCACCAGGTGCGCCCTTTCGAAGGCGGTTCTCATCATCACGGTGGTAAACTCCTTTCCGCTATGAGAAGACTCACCCTGCTCGGTATCGCCGCCGCCCTTCTGCTGGCCCTGTTCGCCTCCACGCTGACGGCGCAGGATCGCCCCTCAAGAGTCGTCTACCTCAACTCCCAGGCCGCCATCCACGCCCACCCGGCGGGTTCCCAGATCGAGACCCTTAACGCCCAGGCCCGGGCCGACCTCGAGGGCCTCGTGAACTCCATCCGCGAGCTTGAGGAGAAGGCGTCGTCCGGCCAGCAGCTCACCGCCGACGAGGCCGACCGGTACCGCGTTCTGCAGACCACTATCGTGTCTGTGGACGCTCGCTACAAGGAAGAGATCAGGGCCGCCGCCGAGCCCGCCATGGCTGCCGTCGACCAGGTCCTGGCTGAGCTCGCCACAGAGCTCAACTACACCATGGTGCTCGACTCCGTCTCCGCCTACGAGACCGGCATCGTGGTGTACGCCGACCCGGCGCTCGACATCACCGACATCGTGGTCGAGCGCGTATCGAACATGTGATCTAGAGCGTCAAGCTTCTCGTTCTGTCCGTTCTGCTAACCAGCTAGCCACCAGCGCGCGCTCCTCCTCTGTGAGGGGCGCGTTCTCTAGTAGCTCCGGGCGCCGCTCGAGGGTGCGCCGCAGCGCCTGCTCGCGGCGCCACGCTGCCACTTTGCCGTGATGGCCGGAGAGCAGCACCTCCGGTACCGCTAGGCCCTCGTACTCGGCCGGCCGCGTGTACTCGGGGTAATCGAGCACACCGGTGCTGAACGACTCGTGCTGGTGGCTCTCGGCGTCGCCCAGCACGCCCGGCAAGAGGCGCGCCACGGCCTCGAGCACCACCAGCGCCGGCAGCTCACCTCCCATGAGTACGTAATCGCCGATGGATAGTTCGCGCGTGACGATGCTCTCGGTGCGGGCATCGAAGCCCTCGTACCTGCCCGCGATCAGCGCCACGTGCTGCTTGGCGGCCAGCTCCTGCACCAGCTCCTGAGTGAGCGTCTCGCCGGCCGGCGAGAGGAGGACGACCTCGTCGGGGGGTGGGTCGTCCTGAGCCAGCTCGGCCACTGCCTGACCCGCCACGTCCACCCGCATGACCATGCCGGCGCCGCCGCCGTACGGGGTGTCGTCGACCCGGCCGGTGCGGTTACCAGCGAAGCGCCTTAGGTCCCGCAGGTGGACGTCGACGAGGCCGAGGCGCACCGCGCGGGCCAGCAGGGCCTCCTCGAGGTACGGCGCGATGAGGTCGGGGAAGAGCGTGTAGATAGTGAAGCGCACGGGTCGGGGCTCCTTCGGGCGGACGGGGCCGCCGTCAGTCGGTTTCCAGCAGTCCAGCAGGGGGGTCGGTGAGCTCCACGCTGTCCTCCGTGAGCTCCACGTACGGCGCCTGTAGGGGAACCAATGGCCTGAGTTTGCGCCGCGTTCCGCCGGTAGTTGCCTGATCGGCGCTGGCCAGGAGGGTCACTTCCAGCACGGGGTTGGCGCTGTCGAGCGCGGCGGCGCTGACCTCACCGACGCGCTGACCGTCAACGAACACGGGCAAGCCCACCAGCCGCTGCTCGACCGAGCCGGCTGCCACCTCGTCGCTCAGCTCCGCGGCCAGCTCTGGGGGGAGCAGCGCAGGGTCGAGCCACAACGTGGCGTTAACGAGCGACTGGGCGGCGTTCCGCTCGCGTACGCCCTCGAGCTTCACTAACAGCGCACCGCCGCTCTCGTAGAGCTGACGTACCCGTACGCGCCCAAGCCCGGTGACGAACAGCTGCCCGCTCGCCTCTATAGCGCGCACGCCCACCGGTGCGGAGCCGTCCTCGCCGCTGTACGAGACGGCCTCGTCGAGCAGCACGCGGAGCGCGCCCTCCAACTGGAAGGTGCGGCCCAGGCGGCCTACTCTGACGAAGTCTGCGGGTGCCTTGAGAGCGGTGGGGTCTAGCGCCATACGGGGAAGTGGCCGCGGGGCTGGCTTAGCCCCGTTGCGCGCCGCCTACTCAAGCAGCTGGATCTCGACGCGCTGCCTGCCGTCGGCCGCGGCCCTCGCCAGGGTGCGAACCGCGTTGATGAGCCGGCCACCACGGCCGATGATGCGGCCGACGTCGGCCTCGGCGCAGGTGACCTCGATGCGGACGTTGCGGCCGTCGCCAGCCACCTGCACGTCGAGCTGATCGGGCTCGGCGACGATGTTCTGCAGAACGAAGGTGACGAGTTCGGCTGGCATTCGGGCCTCCGCGGTCTGGAAGTTGGTTGCCTCCAGCTTACAGGTAAGGGCTTACGTTAGGCCTGTGCTTCCTGGCGCTTCACGTAGTTGTGGCGGCGCTTGGCCTGCAGGCCCTCAGGCAGTTCCACGCCGGTGCGCTCCATGAGGCGCAGGGCGGTGTCGGTGGGCTGAGCACCGTTAGCGAGCCAGTGACCGGCGCGTTCAACGTCGACGCGCAGGCTTTCCTCGGTGGTGTTGCGCGGGTCGTAGTAACCGATCTGCTCGATGTAGTTGCCGCTACGCTTGGTGCGGCCGTCCACGACGACGAGTCGGTAGTGCGGGTTCTTCTTCGAGCCCATGCGCATCAGGCGGATCTTGACCATAGCTGTTTACTTCCTCCGTGACTCAAAGGTCTGGTATTAGGGCGCGGCTCACCGGTCGGGAGCCCACGTCAAGCCACCCAGTGTACACGCAGGCGGCCCGAAGCACAAACGACCGTGCGGCGCTTGCTTAGCGTGCGCTCACGCTCGCAAGCCGCGCCGGCCCCGGCCGGGCGGCCGCCGGCCCATGCGCTTCATCAGCTTGCGCATCTCCTCGTAGTTCTTGATGAGCCGGTTCACGTCCTGCACCGACGTACCAGAGCCCCGCGCGATGCGCTTACGGCGGCTGGCGTTAAGTATGCGCGGCGCGGCGCGCTCCTTCTCGGTCATGGAAGAGATGATGGCCTCTACCCGCCCGATCTCGCGCTCGTCGATCTCGGCTCCGGCCGGTAGCATCTTGTTGGCGCCAGGGATCATCTTCAGCACGTCGGTGAACGAGCCCATCTGCTTGATCTTGCGCATCTGCGTGAGCATGTCCTGCAGCGTGAAGTCGCCCAGGTTGCGCATCTCCCGCTCGTCCTCGTCGTCCTCGAGCTGGCGCGCCTTCTCGATGAGGGTGAGCATGTCGCCCATGCCGAGGATGCGGCCCGCCACGCGGTCCGGGTGGAACGGCTCGAGGCCGTCGATCTTCTCGCTCATGCCCGCGAAGTAGATGGGCTTGCCCGTGACGTGCTTAGCCGAAAGCGCGGCGCCCCCGCGCGCGTCGCCGTCGAGCTTGGTCATGATGAGGCCGGACACGCCGATGCGTTCATCGAAGGCGGTGGCAACCGGCAGCGACTGCTGACCGGTCATGGCGTCGACCACCAGCACCTTCTCGCTGGGCTCCAGCCGCGAGCTCAGTTCGGAGAGCTCGGTCATGAGCGAGTCGTCGACCTGCAGCCGGCCGGCGGTGTCGACGATCACGAGGTCGCGGAAGTCCTTCCGCAGGTGCTCGTTCAGGCGCACGACCACGGCCGCGGGCGCCTCGTTGTCGTGCACCTCGAACACCGGCACGCCGATTTGGTTGCCGAGGGTCTTCAACTGTTCACGAGCGGCGGGCCGCTGCGTGTCGGCGGCCACCAGCAGTACACGGCGCCCCTGCGACTTGTAACGGTAAGCGAGCTTGCCGGCCGTGGTGGTCTTACCCGCGCCCTGCAGGCCCATCAGGAGCCAGACGTTGCCCTCCGAGCGGAGGGTGGGTTGCACGGCCTTGCCGCCCAGGACCTCCTTCAGCTCGTCGTGAACGATGGCGATGACGCGCTGCTCCGGGTTGAGGGACATGAGCACCTCGGAGCCCACGGCCTTCTCCTGAACGCGCTTGGTGAAGTCGCGTGCCACCTCGAGGTTGACGTCGGCCTCGAGCAACGCCACCCGCACCTCGCGCAGCGCCGCCTTGACGTCGGCCTCCGTAAGGCGGCCACGGCCGCGCAGGCCGTCGAACACCGATTGGAGGCGATCTCCTAAGCTCTGGAACATTACTCACTCCGTAACACGCGGTGGCGTGGCCACCGACGATAAGTTGCGTACCGGCCCAGCGCGCGTGGCCGCTGTCGCTGGGGGCGGGGTCAAGCTGAGTCTACCAGCGACAGCGAGCAGGCCGCCTAGCTTACGCCGGGGACCGGAACGGCCCGGTAGCGGTGCTAGACTTGCGCCATGAACGGGCCTACTGAGAGGACCACCCGTACGCAAGCACCGTACCGCCTACGCCGCCGCCTAGCCGTGGCGGTGGCGGCGCTCACGCTACTAGGCGCCACCGCTCAAGCTCAGCTCCTGGCCGAAGTCATGACCGTCACGGCCATCCAGGCGCAGTTCAACCCAGCTGTGTCGTTCCCCCGCGGCACGCTCAGAGCCACGGGCGCGGGCGTCGACGCCCTGGTGCGGCGCATCGAGGGGGCCTCGAGCTGGACCGACTGGGAGGCGTACACCCTTGGCGGCATCGCCACCAGCCTCGCGGGCGCCATCGATCACCAGGTGTCCACCGCCTACGCCGTGGCAGGTTACTTCGAGCAGAGCCGTAGCCAGCACACCGTGCAGGGACCGGCGGGCCCAGAAACGCACACCCGCATCGTGTACGTAGGCTCAGATGGGGGTCAGCGGCTCCTCTACTTCGTGAGGGCGGGTCAAGAGGTCGTGTGGCTCACGGCCCGCGCGCGGTGAGGCGCGGCCTAGGGGGCGCCGCTCTGACCCTTAGCAAGCGACGGCTCGCGCGAGGCGGCGCGGTTGCCGTTCTGGCGCTCCTGCTATCGGCGGCCATCGCCCAGCCAGCCAGCGCCGCCGACGCGTACCGCGAGGCCGAAGAGGCGTACGCCGCTGCTCTCAACGCCGCGCCGGACCGCGCGCCGCTCCCGGACGACCCAGCGTGGCGTGCAGCCATGGACGCAGTGGCGAGGGCCATGGTGGCGGGCGAAACCGAGGTCGAACTGGCGCGGCGCGCGGGCGACCCCGCTAGCGCCGAGGTCTTAGCGGCTGAGGCTGCCTACCGCGAGGCGATGGCGCTTGGCGGCCGCCTGTACGGCTCCCTCAAGTGGCATGGCCGGGCGTTCCCTCACTGGGAGATGTTCCTCGCTGCCGGTGGCGAGGTGCTGGACGAGAGTCACCCCCCTGCGGGCCTGTCGGTTGAGCAGGCCGCAACGTTCCCCACCGACCTGAGCTTCGTTACCGAGGCGGTGAGCCAGCTAGCGTTCGCGCGCTACAGCGCGGGCGACCTGGCCGGCGCGCGGGCGTACTACCTCACCCTCCTCGACCTTCAGCCCGCCAACCCGGAGGCGCTCCGCTGGCTTGCGCGCTTGGCGTTCGAGGAAGGCGACACCGCCACGGCCATCCAGATCTGGGGCCGACTGGTGGAGGTGGCGCCGGACGACGAGGGCGCGCGCTTCTTCCTCGAGCTCAGCCGCGAGCGCGACGAGTTCGGGGTGGAGGCCAGCGATGCGTACCGGGCCGGCATCCGCGCTTACGAGGCCGGCATGCTCGACGGAGCGTTCGCGCAGTTCGTTCGTGCCTACGAGCTCAACCCTCGGTTCGCGGACGCGGCCGTGTGGGCCGCGCGCAGCGCGCTTGAGGCGGGCCGGCCCGCCCAGGCCGAGCCGTACTGGCAGGCTGCCCTTGAGGTGAACCCGGCCGACCAGCGTTCTGCCTGGTTCCTCGAGTTCACCCGCGCGCAGATGCGCTGGGGTGTGGAGCCCGCCAGCGACTTCTACGCTGGGCAGACCGCTTACGGCGAGGCTGACCTAGAGCGCGCCAGAGAGCTCTTCCTCAGCGCGGCCACCGCTAACCCCGACTACCAGGACGCCTGGGTGTGGGCTGCCCGCAGCAGCCAGGAGGCGGGCTTCACGGCGGAGGCCATCGAGTACTGGCAGGAGGTGCTACGGCTCGCGCCCGGCGACGAGCGTGCACGCTACTTCCTCAACCTAGCGCAGCAGCAGTTAGCGTTCGGACCCGAGGCAGGGGAGGCGTTCGCCAGCGGGCTCGCCGCCTACCAGGCGGGCGACGTGGAGCGCGCCCGCGCCGGCCTCAGCGCCGCGGTGGCCGCGGCGCCCGACTTCGCCGAGGCCTGGAGCCAGCTGGCCCGGCTCGAGTTCCAGGTGGGCGCTTACGCGGCCGCCGCTGAGGCCTACGGTCGCGCCCTCGAGCTCGACCCCGGTAACGACGAGTACGAGTTCTTCGCGGCCGAGGCGCGCCGCCTCGCCGGGGCAGCCGCCCCGCAGGCGCCCGACGCGGACGACGCGACCGCCCCGGCTGACTCGCCCGACTCGCCCGACTCGCCCGACGAGACTGACCCAGCTGGCCCGCCTGCGCCCGACGAGTCTGA
>CAZFFG010000044.1:12157-14729 GCA_964518275.1 uncultured bacterium
CGACGCGGGGGACGACGCCCCCGACACGGAGATAGTGCCGTTGCCACCCGCCCCGCCGGGCGGTCAGTAGGCCAGCTGGCGTAAGTACCTAGGAAGCAACCGAGCTGGCCCGGGATTCGGCCGGCAATACCTGGCGCGCAACCAACGCGCGCGGCTGGAGTTACGGAACCGATGAAGCACTTCGAGAAGCGAGTCGACGAGAGCGGCAACGCCTACATGACCACCGACCTGTCGGGTTACATGATCACGCGCCTGCCGCTTCTCAACAAGAGTTCGGGTTTCAGCGCCGAGGAGCGCAGGGAGCTGGGGCTAACGGGCCTCATCGCCCCGCACATCTCCACCCTCGAGGAGCAGGTGGACCGGGCGTACGCCAACTTCACGCGCTTCGTGACGGGGCTCGACAAGCACGTGTACCTGCGCGTGCTGCAGGACCGCAACGAGACGCTCTTCTACGCCCTGCTCGAGCAGCATCTGGAGGAGATGCTGCCCATCATCTACACCCCCACTGTGGCCGAGGCGGTGCAGAACTTCAGCCTCATCTACCGTTGGCCTCGTGGCCTGGTCATCAGCACTGAGAACATCGACCAGGTGGACGAGGTGCTCGAGCAGATACCCCTCACCGACGTGCGCCTGGCGGTGGCCACGGACTCGGAGGGCATCCTCGGCATCGGCGACCAGGGTTTCGGTGGCATGGCCATCTGCATCGGTAAGCTCTCGCTCTACACGGCGGCCGCGGGCATCGACCCCGCCACCACCATGCCCATCGAGCTCGACGTGGGCACCAACCGCGCCGACCTGCTCGACGACCCGCTCTACCTCGGGGTGCGCCACGAGCGCCTGGTGGGCCAGGCGTACGACGACTTCATCGAGCGCTTCGTGACCGCGTTCGCTAAGCGCTTCCCCAACGCCGTGCTGCAGTGGGAGGACTTCAGCAAGCAGAAGGCGTTCGACGTGCTTAACCGCTACCGCGACGCCCTCCCGAGCCTGAACGACGACGTGCAGGGTACAGGAGCCGTGGTCCTAGCTGGCCTGCTGGCTAGCGCCCGCATGACGCATAGGAAGCTCACCGATGAGGTGTTCGTGATCCACGGGGCGGGCGCGGGCGGCGTGGGGGTCGCGCAGCAGATCATGAACGGGCTCGTGAAGCAGGGCCTCACACCGGCCGAGGCCCTGGCGCGCGTGCTGGTGCTCGACTCCCGTGGGCTCCTCGTGGAGGGGCGCGAGGGGATGGAACCGTACAAGCTGGCCGTAGCGCAGAGCGCCTCGCGTCTTGAGGGCTGGGAGTTCGCTGGTGCGGCGCCGAACCTGAAGGAGACCATCGCGAACGCCAGGGCCACGGCGCTCATCGGTCTCTCCGGCCAGGCTGGCGCCTTCGACCAGGCGTTGGTGCAGTCGGTGGCCGCCAACAGCCCGCGCCCCATCGTGTTCCCGCTCTCTAACCCCACGGCCAACAGCGAGGCTGTGCCCGAGGACGTGCTCGCCTGGACGAACGGCGCCGCGGTGGTGGCCACCGGTAGCCCGTTCCCGGACGTCATGCTGGGCGGTAAGCACCACGTGATAGGGCAGGGCAACAACGCCTTCATCTTCCCGGGGCTGGGTCTCGGCTCCCTGGTGACGGCCGCCAGCAAGGTCACCGACAACATGCTCACCGCCGCCGCCGAGGCGTTGGCTGAGTACACGGACCCTGGGCGCCTCATCGAGGGCGCGGTCTACCCCCGGGTGGACGCGCTGCGGCGCGCGAGCAAGCACGTGGCCGTGGCGGTGGCCAAGCAGGCCATCTCTGACGGCGTGGCGCGCAACGCCGTAGACGATGACGTGGCGGGAGCGGTGGCGAGCGCAATGTGGGAACCTCGTTACCTGCCTATCCGTCGGCCCTGAGCCGCCCCACGCACGGCGCTCCTCCGGCGTGTCCGAATGCAACGGGTTAGGCCGACGCGCTACTGTTGAGTGGTGAGAACCGTCGTTTTGCGGGTTGTGGCGCTAGCGCTGCTCCTGCTCCTGGCGTTGTTCGGCGCCATCGCCGTGCGCACCATGCAACGGCTGCCGGACACCACCGTCTACTTCGTGCGCGACCTCGGCACCGGTTTCACGCTGGAGGCCGCGCACGTGAAGTTGGGGCGGCTCCAGCCGGCCGAGCGCGCGCGGCGGCAGGTGGAGGCGCTCGTGGCGGGTCCGAACAGTGGGGATGGTAGCGGTAGGGAGGGGTTGACGACCACCTTCCCGCCAAGCACCCGCCTGCTGAGCGCCCGTCTGGTGGACGGCGTGCTGGAGGTAGACCTTAGTCGCGAGTTCGGACAGGGCGGCGGTACGGCGCTCATGGCAGGCCGCCTGAACCAGCTCTTCTACACGCTCACGCAACCGGCCGACGTGGACGCGGTGAGCCTGCGGATCGAGGGCGAGGAGGTGCGCGTCTTCAGTGGCGAGGGCCTGGAAGTCGACCAGCCGTGGCTGCGAGGCCGGCATGAGGCCCTACCCCTATGGTGAGCGGAGCCTAGGTTCTTGTGGTTGTGGGTGGGATGGTGCGCCCGGCAGGATTCGAACCTGCGGCCTTTCGCTCCGGAGGCGAACGCTC
>CAZFFG010000045.1:0-14577 GCA_964518275.1 uncultured bacterium
GCGTGGCCACCACCTCTTTCTCGCCACGGGAGAGGGCGGTGATGGCGATGATGTGGTCGCCCGACACGAGTCGACCGCGCGCGTCGATGAGGAGAGCCCGGTCGGCATCGCCGTCGAAGGTGACCCCCACGTCGAAGCCGCCCTCCACCACCTTGCGCGCTAGGGCGGCGGGGTGCGTGGAGCCGCACTCCACGTTGATGTTGCGCCCGTCCGGTTCCACGTTCATGACGTCCACTCGCGCGCCGATCTTGCCGAAGAGCTTGGGCGCGATGGCGTAAGCGGCGCCGTGAGCGCCGTCCACGGCCACCCGTAGACCGTCGAGGTAAGGAGCGTTGTCGAGCAGGTGCTGGAAGTACGGATCCAGCACCGAGCCGGCGCCCAGCTCCGCGTGGTTCGCGTTCAGGATGGCGCCCACATCCACACCGGTCACGGGCTCCAGACCGGCCGTGTCGTGGCTCCCTAGCTCGTCTAGGAGCGCCTCGATCTGGCTCTCCTCCTCGTCCGAAAGCTTGGCGCCGCTGGCGTCGAAGAGCTTCAGGCCGTTGTCGTGGAAGGGGTTATGGCTGGCGGAGACCATGAGGCCCGCGTCGGCGCCGAGCGCTTTGGTCAGGTACGAGACACCGGGAGTGGGCACCACCCCGAGCCACGTGACGGTGGCGCCGCGCGAGGTGAGGCCGGCAGCAGCGGCGTGCGCCAGCATGGGGCCCGAGCGCCTGGTGTCCATCCCGATCAGGAAGTGCGGATGGCTCTTGCCGGCACGCCTGAGCGTCTCGGCAGCCGCAACACCGAGCTTGAGGGCGAAGGCGGCGGTCATCGGGTTCTCGCCCGCCACGCCCCGGATGCCATCGGTGCCGAAGTAACGCCTGGTCAACATGCGGCAATGTTACCCGTACGGGCGGTGGTGAGGCTTGGCATGCCCTGCTGGCGGCTACTGCGCCTCTAACCAGTTCGGTCCCAGTCCCACGTTCGCCACTAGCGGCACCCTGAGCGGGTACACCTCGGCCATGATGCGCTCCACGCGTTCCGCCGCCGCGGTGGCTTGGTCCGACTCGACCTCGGCCACGATCTCGTCGTGCACCTGCAGCAAGAGCCGGCCGCCGAGTTCCGTGAGGGCCGGCGCCAGCCGCAGCATCGCCAGCTTCATGATGTCGGCGGCGCTGCCCTGCACAGGCATGTTGAACGTCATGCGCTCGGCGGCCTCACGCACGCCGCGGTCGCTGCTGCGCAGGTCGAGCACGCCCCGGCGGCGGCCCAGCAGCGTCTCCACGTAACCGAGCTCACGACCGCGCGCCAGCGTCTCGTCGATGAAGCGCCTCACGTGCGGGTAACGAGCGAAGTAGGTGGCGATGAACGCCTCCGCCCGCGCGTACGGCACCCCCAGCTCGCGGGCGAGGCGCTGCGGCCCCATGCCGTAGAGCACCCCGAAGTTGATGGTCTTGGCCACGCGGCGCATGTCGGCGTCCACCGCGCTAAGCGGCGCGTCGTAGATGGAGGCGGCGGTAGCGGCATGGATGTCAGCGCCCTCCCGGAACGCCTCGATGAGCACGGGCTCGTCGGCCATGTGGGCCAGCACACGCAGCTCAATCTGCGAGTAGTCGGCCACCAGTAACGTGTGCCCCGCCGACGCCACGAACGCGCGCCTGATCTCGCGCCCCAGTGGCGTGCGCACGGGGATGCTCTGCAGGTTCGGGTTGACGCTCGAGAGCCGCCCGGTGGCCACCACGGTCTGCTGGAAGGTGGTGTGGATACGACCCTCGTCGTCGGCCAGGTTGGCGAGGGGCCCCAGGTAGGTGCCGCTGAGCTTCGCCAGCTCGCGGTGCTCGAGTATGAGGTCCACCGCCTCGTGCTGTCCCGTGAGGGGCTCGAGGGCGCTGACGGCGGTGCTGAGCTTGCCGGTGGCGGTCTTGCGGCCCGCGCGCAGGCGGAGCTTCTCGTAGAGCAGCTCCGCCACCTGGTCGCGCGAAGCCACGTTGAAGCCCTCGTCGCCGGCGATCGCTTTCAGGCGTGCCTCCACCTCGACCAGCCGCTCGTCCACCTGGGCGGAGAGCGCGGCCAGCACCGTCAGGTCGAGTTGCACGCCCGCCAGCTCCATGTCGGCTAGCACGGCCTGGAGAGGAAGCTCTAGCTGCTCGTAGATCTGCAGCTGGGGCCCCTCGAGCTGAGGTGCTAGGGCCTTCAGGAGCTCGGCGCCCACCACGGCGCGCGCCGCCGCGCTCTCGCCCCACTCGCCCGCTCCCAACCGCCGGGCCAGCGCCTCAGGGCCGCTGGCGGCTGCGTCCAGTAGGTAGGCCATGAGGAGCGGGTCATGGCCTGGGACCGCGGCGGCGCCCGCCCGGCGAGCGGCGACCACCAAGCTCTTGGCGTCGACCGCGTTCACCGGCCCGCTGAGCGGGGCGGCAGAAGGCTCGCTGGCGGTTCCGACCTGGCCGCTAACCGCTAGCGCCAGCTCGGTGATGGTGGCGGCTGTCGGTCGTTCGTCGCTCAGCACGTAGCCGTAGGCCCAGCTCGTGGGTCCCACCGCCGCGCTCGTGGCCTCTGCGTCCGCTGCCGCTGTGTTGGCTACCTCGCGTAGCAACGTCGCGAAGTCGGTGCCCTCGTACTCCACGGCCTCGGTGAGCCCGAGCTCGCGCAGCACGCTGCCGAACTCCAGCGTACGGAGCAGTTCGGTTAGCTCCTCAGTCGCTACGGGGCGCCGCTCCGGGGCGAAGCCGTCGGGCAGCGCTACGTTCGCCAGCAGGGTCGAGAGGCGGCGCGAGAGCTGGAGGTTAGCTAGGTCCTCCGCTATGAGCTGCGCTGAGCGTGCCGGTTCCACGTTAGGTAGGTCGGCCAGCACGCTGTCGAGGTCGCCGTAACGCTGCAGTAGGGCGCGCGCGGCCACGGGCCCGATGCCAGCTACCCCGGGGATGTTGTCGGACGCGTCGCCCGTGAGGGCGCGGTAGTCGACCCACTGGTCCGGCCTCACGCCGTACTTGGCCATGACCTCGTCCTCGTCTATGAGCTTGCGCGCGTCGGGGCTCCTCACGCTCACGTGCTCGGACACGAGCTGCAGGGCGTCGCGGTCGCTGGTTACTATCTCTACCCGGCGACCGGCCGCTACCGCCTGTTCGGCGAGGGTGGCCAGCAGGTCGTCGGCCTCGGTGCCGGGCAGCTCCAGGCGGGGCACGCCCAGCAGGTCGAGCAGGTGCTTGATGATGCCGAGCTGCTGCGGAAGGTCGGACGGCATGGGCGGGCGCTGCGCCTTGTACTCCTCGTACTCCTCAGCCCTGGAGGTACGCCCGGGCGCGTCGAACGCCACCACCAGCTGGCTGCCCTCCCCGCTGGTCCTCAGCAGGTCGAGGAGCGCGCGCACGAAACCGTAGACCGCGTTGGTGGGAACGCCCCGCGAGGTGGAGAGGCGCTTCAGGGCGAAGTACGAGCGGTAGGCCAGGGCGTTGCCGTCGACCAGCACCGTGAGGGGCCGCACCGCAGCCGTGGCGGGCTCAGCGTTGCTCTCGAAGAGAGACGGTTGCAGCTCGTTACTACCTTGCGTGCGGCGGCTGGCCATCTTCAGATGGTAGCGCGGCCTGCGCTCAGAGGTTCCAGCCGCCAGCCACTTCGAGGGTCACGCCCGTGGTGTAGGCCGCCTCCTCCGAGACCAAGTAGCGCACCGCTGCTACCAGCTCCGTGAGCTGGCCCGTGCGGCCCATGGGGAGCTCACGGAGGGGCTTGGTGTCGCTGTTCTCGAGCACGCCCGGGCTGACCACGTTGACCGTGACCCCGGTACCCGCCTCGGCCAGCGCCAGCGACTTGGAGTACACGATGACGCCCGTTTTGGCCACCACGTAGGCGGCTATGTTGGGACGCGCCTTCAGTAACTCCGCACCGGCGTAACCGAGGTTCACGATGCGGGCGCCGTTAGGCGCCGCGCGCAGGTAGGGGAGGGCGCGCTGGCACGTGTAGAAGGTGCTGTGGAGGTTACTAGCGATGATCTCGTGCCACTTCTCACTAGAGAGCTCGAAGAGCGGTCCGTGATGGTAATCGCCCACGTTGTTGACGAGCACGTCGAGCCGCCCGAACACGGCGTGAGCGTCGTCCACCAGGGCACGCGCCTCGTCCTCTACCGTCACGTCTGCCGCCAGCGCCACCGCGTTGACGCCCAGACCGCGCGCCGCCGCCACCACCTCACGGGCGGCGTCCTCGCTGCGCCGGTAGTGCACGGCCACGTCGTAGCCGTCGGCCGCCAAAGCCAACAGCACGGCGCGACCGATGCCCTTGGCGGAGCCCGTGACCAGCGCCACGGGGCGGGTGCTGGGGGCGGTGCCCGACCGCTCGCGACGGGCGCGGTGGCTCATGCCCTCCGAACCGGCGTTCGTGGGTGGGGTCATGAGCTGGGCAGCGCCCGGTAGCGCCTAACCCTGAGCGCCTGCACGCCCAGCACGTAAGGAACCTGCAACAGCGTCAACACCACGTAAGCGTACGGCAGGCCCACCAGCGCACAGGTGCCGAGCGCCACCATCTGAGTGGTGAGGCCGAGGTTCACGAGCGCCGTCACCGCGAAGCCGTCCGTCCAGCGCAGCTTCTCGACTGGCGTAGCTTCCTGCCAGCTGTGACCCGCGGCGCGCGCGAACGTCCGCTCGTCGAGGCGCCGGAGGAGCTGGTCCTGGGGTGCCAGCACGAGCTGGTACGCGCCCTTCAGGCCGGCCACCACCCCCGGTGGGGCCCCGAGCGGTACGGCTGGCGGCGCGTCTTCGCTTCTCACCTCCATGTAACGCCGCGCAGCGTTGTGCTCTGCGCTCAGGACCAGCGTGAGCGCCACGAACGCCAGGAGCGCGAGCCAGGTTGGGCCGTGCTGCGCCAACGCCCAGAAGAGAGCCGCATTTACGAGCAGGTCCATGAGGGTGTCGAGGTAGCGTCCCATCTGGGTCACCTGCCCAGTGGCGCGCGCCAGGCCGCCGTCCACGTTGTCGAGCAGGCTCTTCACCTGCAGGGCGAGCGCGGCCAGCACCCACGCTCCGTAGGCGCTGCCCGCCAGGAGCAACGCTGCCACCAACCCGATGACGGTGTGCGCAAGCACCACGTGATGCGGTGCGACGGCCGTGCCCGAAAGCGCGGCCACCATGCGGCTGGCTAGCGGCTGCACCACGCGCATGAGCACCTCACGTTTGGGCACCGGCTTGGCGCTCACTGGGACCGACATAGGAAATTCCATGCTAACAGTCGGTGCCGGCGCGGTTATCATGCCCCCAGACGGAAAGGCGCAACGCGGCCAGCCGCCTCGGTATCTGGCCAGTGGCGCTGCCGCCCGCCGTAGCTGCAGGAGGGGTTGCAAGTGGAGGTAAAGCTGAAACTCATCGGCTCGACGAGCCCGGACATCTTCGAGCAGAGGCTGAACGACTTCGTGGCGTCGCTAGACAAGGACGACATCGTGGTAGACGTCAAGTTCTCCACGGCATCAGCCGGCAACCAGGTGGAGTACAACGCGCTCGTTCATTACCAGACCACGGACAGCTGGTCCGACTGAGCCCGGCATGAGTGCAAGTAGCTTCCGCTTCACCACATGCTTCCGCGCCGCGGGCAGGCAAGGTATCGTTCCCTGATGCCGACCACTCTCGTGCTCGTCGTAGACGACGAACCCGCCATGCTCAAGGTCAGCCAGATGACCTTGGAGGGTGCGGGCTACGACGTGATCACTTTCGACGACCCCATCGAGGCCCTGGGCGAGGTCCGCGACGGCCTGCGGCCCGACGTGGTGGTGTCAGACGTGAGCATGCCGCCCATGGACGGCTTCGAGTTCTACGCCAACGTGCGCGAGATACCCGAGCTGCGCGGCGTGCCGTTCCTGTTCCTCACCGCGCTCGAGGACCGCGCCTCTATGCGGCGCGGCATGACTCTCGGTGCCGACGACTACCTCACCAAGCCAGTGAAGAAGGAAGAGCTCCTGGAAGCGGTGGAGGTGCGGCTGCGGCGCGTAGCAGAGCTGCGGCAGCCCCTCACCGGCATGGTGAACGTGCACGGCTTCGGGCATCCGATGGTCATGCGCGACGGCGAGAGGCTCGACTGGGACTCCCTCAAGGCGTTAGAGCTCCTCTTCTACATGCTGGAGCACCGCGGCGGTGTCACCACGTTCGAGGTGGCGGAGGCGCTGTGGCCGGGCAAGACGGAAGCCAAGGCCTCGAGCAGCTTCCACACCACCCTGTACCGCCTGCGCAAGGTCATGGGCGGCGACCTGGTGGAGTCCGCTAACCGCCGCTACTACCTCCACGACAAGTTCAGTATCGATTACGACGTCGAGAACTACCGCCGCCTGGCCGCTAAGGCGCGCGACACGGGCAACCTGCGCGACTACCAGAAGGCCGCCAAGATCTACGACGGCCACTTCCTCGTTGGGTTCGACACGCAGTGGGTGGACACTATCCGCCTCAACCTGCAGGAGACGCACCTCACCCTCCTCGAGGCGGCCGCGGAGATCGCGCTAATCGAGAACGATCTGCCGCACGCCACCATGCTCTACCAGTTGATGACGGAGCACGAACCGTACAGCGAGACCGCGTGGGAGGGGCTGGCTAGCACGTGGGAGGCGCGCGGCGAGCGCGCCAAGGCGGCGGAGGCGCGCGACCGGTTCGAGCGCCTGATGGAGGAGAACTGACAGCGCCCGTCCGGCCGGTGTTCCGCGAGATGCTGGCCGACCTCGAGACCCCGCTGACCGCCTACCTGAAGCTGGCGGGTCACCCCTCGTTCCTGCTCGAGAGCGTGGAGCAGGGCGAGCGGGTGGCGCGCTACTCGTTCATCGGCACCGGTCAGCGCATGCGGCTCGAAGCCCATGGCCAAACGGTGAGGGTGCACACCCCGGACGGGAGTCGGGAGGTCGTGACGAGCGACCCGCTGCAGGTGCTGTGGGACACCGTCGTCCGCCCAGCTGAGGGCGTTCCGGAGCTGCCCGCCTTCTGGGGCGGCGCGGTGGGTTACACGAGCTACGACCTGGTGCGGCAGTACGAGCGCCTGCCTGACGCCAACCCGGACACCATCCAGGCGCCCGACATGCTCTTCGTTGAGCCTGAACTGCTGGTGGTGTTCGACCACCTGAAGCGCAAGCTGTTCATCGTGGCGCCAGCACGTGTGGGGGACGCTGGTGACCAGGCTCGCGCACGGGCGCTCGTGGACGGCGCCTACGCCCGGCTCAGGGGGCCCCTGCCCGGCGTGCCTGGCGACCGCGCTGGCCGTACCACCGAGTTCACGCCGTCGCTCGAGCGGCACGAGTTCATGGCTGCTGTTGAGCGGGCCGTGGAGTACATCCGGAGCGGCGACGTCTTCCAGGTGGTGCCAAGCGTGCGGCTGTCCGGTGAGCTCGGCGTGCACCCGTTCGCCATCTACCGCGCCCTGCGCAGCATCAACCCGAGCCCCTACCTCGGTTACCTCGACCTGGGGCCGGTGACGCTGGTGGCCAGCAGCCCGGAGAGCCTGGTTCGCTCGGACGGGAGGAGCGTGGCTACGCTGCCCATCGCCGGCACGCGGCGTAGGGGCGCCACGCCGGAGGAGGACGAGGCACTGGCGGCTGAGCTACTCGCCGATGAGAAGGAGCGCGCCGAGCACGTGATGCTCGTGGACCTCGGCCGGAACGACCTGGGCCGGGTCTGTCGGCCCGGCAGCGTGCGGGTGACCGACCTCATGCGCATCGAGCGGTACAGCCACGTCATGCACATCGTCTCCGAGGTGGAAGGCGAGCTGGCAGAAGGGCGCACGCCGCTGCAAGCGTTGGCGGCCACGCTGCCGATGGGTACAGCTTCCGGTGCGCCGAAGGTGCGCGCCATGGAGATCATCGACGAGCTGGAGCCGGTGCGGCGCGGTCCTTACGCTGGCGCCTTCGGCTACCTGTCGTTAGGGGGCGCCATGGACATGGCGCTAACGCTGAGGACGCTGGTGGCGAAGGACGGCATGCTCCACCTCCAGGCCGGCGCGGGCGTGGTGGCCGACTCGGACCCGGCCGCCGAGTGGCAGGAGTGCCTCAACAAGCTCGAGGCGCAGCGCCGCGCGGTCGAGATGGCCACCGAGGGCCTGGGATGACCGGTTCCGCCGCGGCAGCGCGGCTGCTGGTGATCGACAACTACGACTCGTTCACCTACAACCTAGTGCAGTACCTGGCCGAGCTCGGCGCCGCGGTTACGGTGTGGCGCAACGACGCCTTCGAGCTAGGCGACGTGGCCGCGTTGGACCCTACGGGCATCGTCATCTCGCCAGGGCCGTGCACTCCGGCGGAGGCGGGGCTGTCGGTGAGTGTGGTGCAGCGCTACGCCGGTAACGTGCCCATGCTCGGCGTCTGCCTCGGTCACCAGGCCATCGGCCAAGCCTTCGGCGCCCGCGTGGTACGCGCCGCGCGCCTGGTGCACGGTAAGACCTCCGCCGTGCGTCATAGCGGTGAGGGCGTGTTCGCGGGCTTGCCGAACCCGCTCTTGGCCACCCGCTACCACTCTTTGGTGGTGGAGGACCTACCTGCCGAGCTCGTGGCCACCGCTCACGCCACGGACCCGCTCGACGGCGCTGGCAGCGTCGAGGTGCTGATGGGCCTGCGGCACGAGACACACCCCGTGTGGGGCGTTCAGTTCCACCCCGAGAGCGTGCTGACGGAGGCCGGCCACCAGCTCCTCTCGAACTTCATCCAGCTTGCGGTAGACTGGCGGGGCGGGCCCCCGGGCCGGGCCCGGCCCGGGGGCACCCCCGTTACCGGGCTAGCTGCTGATTAAGGAGCGTCCATGTACACGATCGATCTGAGGGGCAAGACCGGACTAGTGATGGGAGTCGCTAACCAGCGCTCGCTGGCGTGGGCAATCGCCCAGCCGCTAGCGCAGGCGGGCGCCAGGCTGGCGTTCAGCTACCAGGGCGAGCGCCTGAAGCCCACCCTAGAGAAGCTGACAAGCGAGCTCGACCGGCCGCTCCTGCTGGAGGCGGACGTTACTGACGACGCCAGTTTGGATCAGCTGTTCCAAGCCGTGGGCGCCGAGTTCGGTCAGCTCGACTACCTCGTGCACTCCGTGGCGTACGCCCCGGCCGCCACGTTCGAGCGGCCGTTCCTCGAAACGCAGCGCGCCGACTGGGTCACGGCGATGGACGTGTCGGCCTACTCCCTGGTGGCCAGCGCGCAGCGCGCCGCGCCCCTTATGAAGGAGGGTGGCAGCATGGTCACGCTCACGTACCTAGCTGCCGAGCGGGTGGTGCCGCACTACAACATGATGGGCGTGGCCAAGGCCGCTCTGGAGGCCAGCGTGCGCTACCTGGCCTACGACCTGGGTCCCAAGGGCATCCGCGTCAACGCTGTGAGCGCCGGCGCCCTCCGCACCATCGCGGCGCGCTCTATCAGCGGCTTCGCGGACCTGTACTCTGCCGCTGGCGACATGTCGATGCTCAAGCGCAACATCACGCAAGAGGAGGTCGGTGGTCTGGGCTTCTCGCTACTGGCGGGTCAGTTGGGCGGTGGCATCACGGGCGAGACCGTGTACGTAGACGCCGGCTTCCACGCCATCGGCCTGTTCTTGCCTCAGGCACTCGAGAAGTAGGCCCTGCCGGGGCGGTCACGCCCGAGCCCACAGGAGCTCGTCACGCCGTGAGTGAAGACGTGCCGACCGTGAAGCCCGCCGACCCCAGCGATCGCCGTGGCGCGTGGGAGCCCCCACCGCGGCCCGTGGTGAGCGTGATCGTGCCCACCCACGACCGCAGGCCGCTCCTCGAACGCAAGCTGCGCAGCCTCGAGGGGGAGGCCCTCGACTTCGAGGTCATCGTGGTGGCCGACGCTTGCACCGACGACACGGAGAAGTTCCTCACCGGCTACCAACCGCCATACCACTTCAGCTGGACCACGGGGCCGGGACTTCACGCTGCCAACGCGCGTAACATCGGTGCCGAGCGGGCGCGGGGTGAGGTGCTGCTCTTCTCCGACGACGACGCCATCCCCAGCCCCGGCTGGGTGGCCGAGAACCTGCGCCTGCACGAGGAGCCAGGCTACGTGGGCCTCAGTCGCCAGGTCTTGCCGCCCCACCTTCAACATGGCGCCACCCTGGACCGGGTGTGGGGCTGGCAGAGCACCAACGGTTGCTCGCTGAGCATGCGTGCTGAGCTGTTCGCGGCCGTGGGCGGTTACGACGCGAGCTTCTCCAGCTACGGCGGTGAGGACCTCGACCTCGGTTGGCGGCTCAAGCAGCTCGGTGCCAAGTTCCGCTTCCTGCCGAACTCCCCTGTGGAGCACTGGGACGAGGGTTACCTGGTGGACATAGAGCAGAAGGGACGCTCGGCCGGCGCCGCTCACGTTAGGGTATGGCGCAAACATGGCGGCGCGCGGCTGGCGTGGGCCCTCGGCGTGCACCCCGTCATGTTGGCGGCTAAACGGGCTCTCCTCGGCCTGCCGGCGCGCCTGGCGTTGCGGTCCGACCGCTACCGCTGGGAGCGCGCCTACGCGGAGGGCGCCCGCGCGGAACTCAGACGACGAGGTGGTGCTTATGCCTGAACCGCTGATCGGCAGGCTCCTGAACGAGATATTCGCGGGCGCAACGCTCGACCGTCAGACGGCCCGCCACGTGTTGGGCCAGCTCATGGACGGCGAACTGTCGCAGGTGCAGGCCGCTGCCTTGTTGGCGGCTCTGCGCATGCGTGGCGAGACGGTGGACGAGATCACGGGCTTCGCTGAGGCCATGCGTGACCGTGCGGTGAAGGTGCCGGTGAACGCCAACGGGCCGCTAGTGGATACATGCGGTACGGGCGGTACCGGCATCGACACCATCAACATCAGCACCACAGCCATGTTCGTGGCCGCCGCGGGCGGCGCTCGCCTCGCCAAGCACGGCAACGTGGGCGTGACCCGCAAGTCGGGCTCGGCCGACGTGCTGGAGGCGCTGGGCGTGAACTTAGACCTTGAAGCCGACCGCCTGGCGCGAGCCGTGGAAGAGGTCGGCCTAGCTTTCATCTACGCGCGCCGCTTCCATCCGGCCATGAAGTTCGTGGCGCCCATCCGAGCCGACCTGCAGGCGCGCACCATCTTCAACAACCTAGGTCCGCTCACCAACCCCGCCGGCGCGGACCGGCAGCTCATGGGCGTGTACGACCCGGCCCTCACCGAGCCGCTGGCCCTGGTCCTCAAGGGCCTGGGGCTGAAGCGCGCGCTCGTGGTGCACGGCGCGGGGTTAGACGACTTCGGTATCAGCGGCCCCTCCACCGTCACGGAGCTCATGGAGGACGGCAGCTTGCGCCGGTACGAGGTGAGGCCCGAGGAGATGGGGCTGCGGACGTGGGACCTAGCGGACGTGGCGGGTGGCGACCCGGCTCATAACGCCAGGCAACTACGCGCGGTGCTGGCCGGCACGGGCACTGGTCGCGGCGAGCGGGCCAAGCGTGACCTCGTTCTGTTCAACGCCGGCGCGGCCCTCTACCTGGCCGGCCGCAGCGATGACCTGCGGGGTGGGGTGGAGCTCGCCCAGGAGAGCCTCGCGAGCGGCGCGGCGCTTAATAAGCTCGAGGAGTACCTGGCCTTCACCAACGCCTGAACGCAGCGTGGCTCACTTCCGGGGGCGGCCGGGCTGGTAGCATTGGGCCCGTGAAGATCGTTCAAGCACTCTTCATCGCCGTGCTAGCGGCCGTGCTCTCCGTGGGGGCGCTGCTGGCGTCGTCGGCGCTTAAGTGGGCGCATGAGCTACCCTCACTCGAGGCGCTCGACGCCCTGAAGTACAGCACCACCTCGCAAGTGTTCGCCAACGACGGCACCACCCGCATCGGGGTGCTCGTGCCCGTGATGGGGGAGGACCGCGAGTCCACCAACCGCATCCCCGTGACCCTCGACCAGGTGTCGCCCGCTGCGCTGCTCGCCATCGTGGCCTACGAGGACGACGACTTCTTCGGGCATTACGGTGTGGATGCCCTCGGCATCCTGCGCGCCGCGTACGAGGAGTTCCTCGGCGACGCCGGCCGCGGCGGTTCCACCATCACCACGCAGGTCATCAAGAACGTGCTCCTGCAAGACATCAGGTCGGAACGCTCGCTCGAGCGCAAGGCCAAGGAGGCCATGCTCGCCCTCGAGCTGGAGCGGCGCCTCACCAAGAGCGAGATCCTGCAGCACTACATAAACGTCATCTTCTGGGGCGGCAACGTGTACGGCATCGGCGCTGCAGCGCAGACTTACTTCGGTAAGGACCCCATAGAGCTCAACCTGGCCGAGGGTCTGTACCTGGCCCGCATCATCCCGGCCCCGAACGTGCGGCACAACGAGTTCGAGGTCAGCCGCCGCAGTATGCGAGAGGTTCTCGACCGGATGGTGCGCCTCGACATGATCAGCCCCGAGATGGCCGAACGCGCCTGGCTCTACCCGCTCGAGCCGCTCGGCTGGGAAGTCGAGTACGACGGTGCCGGCAACGTGGTGAGCGCCGTGCGTACGGGCGCCGACGTGCTGGTGCAGTCGAGCGTGAGCTCCGACCTGTCGCGCGCGGTGGTGCTCGCCGTGCGCGACTGGCTCACCGCTCGCTACGGCGACAGCGTGGTGTTCCGCTCCGGTGGTCTTAAGGTCACCACCACCATCGACGTTCAGGCGCAGCTGGCCGCCAACCAGGCCAGCCTCGACGCCGACGTGCCGGAGGGCGCCCAGTTAGCCATCGTGGGCATCGACCCCAGCACCGGGGCCGTGCTCGCCATGGTGGGGCAGAAGCTGAATGCCGGCGAGGAGCCCGAGGACCTCAACCGCGCTACGCAGGCGTACCGCCAGCCGGGCAGCTCGTTCAAGCCCATCGTGTACGCCACCGCTGTGGAGCAGGGCGGCTTCAACCAAGCCACCATCCTCGTCGACGCCCCCGCGTCGTTCCACGTGCCGGGGCAGCCGCCGTACCGGCCCGATAACCACGACTTCACCTACCAGGGCTACCAGACAGTGCGGGCCAACCTGAACACCAGCCGCAACATCCCGGCGGTGAAGGCGCTGGAAGCTGCGTCGCCCGAAGCTGTGGCCGAGAAGGCCCGCGAGCTGGGTTACGACGTGATGCCCTACTACGCGATGGCGCTGGGTTCGTACGAGGTCACGCCGCTGCAGCACACGGCGGCCATGGCTGCGTTCGCGAACGGCGGCATCTACACGGAGCCGTACTTCATCGAACGCGTGGAGGACGCCGACGGCAACGTGCTTTACGACGCGGCGCCCACGTCCGCGCGCGTCTGGAGCGAGCAGACTGCCTACATCATGCTCGACATGCTGCACGGCAACGTGGTGGACCGCGATCCCGCCTATGGCCTCTCCAACCGGGCGGAGGTGCCCGGACGCTGGGTGGCGGGTAAGACCGGCACCACCAACAACGAGGTGGACCTCTGGTACGTGGGCTTCACTCCCGGCCTGGTGGCCTCCGTGTGGATCGGCTACGACCATAGTCGCGGTATGCCGTCGCGCATGACCAACAGCGATGGCAGCACAGAGATCGTTACTTCCTCGCGCCAGCCCATATACGTGTGGAACGACTTCGTGACGGGCGCCCTGCAGGGAAGCTCAGGTGCCGCCCAGTTCCCGGTACCGCCCGGCATAGTGTTCCACCAGATCGACCTCAAGACGGGAGCGCTCAGCCCGAGCGGGGTGCGGGCCGCGTTCCGTGAGAGCGACGACCTCAGCGCACAAGCTCTGGGCCAGAGCGTGAAGCTCAACCTGCCTATCGACACCGCTACCGGTCAGCGCGCCACGGCGGATACGCCACCGGACCGTATCGAGATAATAGAGGTCGACCCGGCCGACGTCGGTCAGTACCTGCAAGGAGCGGGCGGTGGCGGCTGACCCGTCCAACCGCACGCTCACAGCCATCCAGGGAATCGAGGTCGGTCACTACACCGACCTAGAGGCGCGCACCGGCTGCACCGTGGTGATGCTGCCCGAGGGCGGCTGTGTGGCGTCTGGCACCGTGATGGGCTCGGCGCCCGGCTCCCGCGAGAGCGCCCTACTGTCGCCCGAGAAGACCAACCAGGCTGTGCACGCCGTGCTCCTAACCGGCGGCAGCGCTTTCGGTCTGGCGGCGGCCGACGGCGTGGTGCGCTGGCTTGAGGAGCGCGGCATCGGCATAGACGTGGGCGTGGCGCGGGTGCCCATCGTGCCCACGGCCGTGCTGTTCGACCTGGCAGTAGGTTCTGCGAGCGTGAGACCCACGGCCGACGACGGCTACGCAGCTGCCGCAGCTGCCTCAGCCGCCCCCGTGCAGCAGGGGCGCGTGGGGGCGGGCACTGGCGCCACCGTGGGCAAGATCCGCGGCCCCGAACTGGCCGTGGCCAGCGGCATCGGCAGCCACCTCGAGACGGTTGCCGGCGTGCAGATAGCTGCGCTGGCGGTGAGCAACGCGGTCGGTAACTTGATAGACCCCGACACGGGCGCCATGCTGGCGGGCGTGCCGGGCACGCTTGGGCTGGGCGCCGCAGAGGGCTTCGCGGCCATGCCGGGCACCAACACCACCCTGGTGGTGGTGGCCACCAACGCCTGCCTATCGAAAGCCGAGGCGCAGGCCCTCAGCCAGAGCGCTCACATAGGCATAGCGCGCGTGACGCGCCCGTCTCACACGGTCTTCGATGGCGACAGCACCTTCGTGCTCTCCACGGGGACCGGCC
>CAZFFG010000046.1:0-14265 GCA_964518275.1 uncultured bacterium
TTCACCTGCGGGTTGGTGAGCGCGTGGGTGAGGCACAGGTCGTTCTCGCGCACGTACTCGTAGTAGCGCCTGATGTTCTCGCCGAAGCGCGGGTCGCCGCGCTCGAAGTAGCTGTGGGCGCGGGCGGCGGCCATCAGGTTCACGTTCAGGTAGTCGGGGCTTCTGCCTATGAAGCCTAGGCTATGGTCGGCCCACGTCTTATGCATGGCAGAGCGGCGCGCCAGGTCCTCGCGGCTCAGCGGTTCCATGAAGGAGAGCCCAACGCGCTCGCCGCTGGATGGGCTCTCGTAGGTCATCACGTGTACCAGGTCGGGGCGGTGTTGAAGGTCGTAGAGCTCGGCGATGGACCGCGCGATGGAGGCTGTGGCAGGGTGGCTCGTGGGGTCCTCCACCCGCTCGCCGTCGATGTAGATGTTGGGAGGGTTGCGCTTCAGTCCCTCGAGGAACTGTTCGCCTGTGCGTGCCGGCATTCCTGCCTCCTAGCCGCCTAGCCGCGGGATGGGGTGCTCTCCCAGGGCTACGGCGATGTTCTGGGTCTCCATGTAGAAGTCGAAGCTGTAATCGCCACCGTCGCGGCCGATGCCGCTGGCCTTCATGCCACCGAACGGCGTGGGCAGGTGCCGCACGTTGTGCGAGTTGACCCACACCATGCCCACCTCCAGTCCCTGCGCGAAGCGGTGGGCGCGGGCCACGTCGCGCGTCCACACGTAGCCAGCCAGGCCGTAGCGCACGCCGTTGGCGATGGCCAGCGCCTCCGCCTCGTCCTCGAACGGCATGGCGGTGAGCACGGGGCCGAAGATCTCTTCCTGCGCCACCCGCATGCTAGGCGTGGCGTCGACCAGGAGCGTGGGTGCCAGGTAGTTGCCGCTCAGCGTGCGGCCACCGGCGGCCACCCGAGCCCCCTCCTGCGGCGCGAGCGCGAGGTAGTCGCGCACCTTCGCCACGTGTACAGGGTGGATGAGGGGCCCGACCTCGGTGGCGGGATCGAACGGGTCGCCTACCACCACGCGCTCCGCGCGTTCGGCCAGGCGGCGGGTGAACTCGTCGTACACCCCGCGCTGCACGAGCAGGCGGCTCGACGACGTGCAGCGCTCGCCGTTCAGGCTGTAGATCATGAACACGCTGGCGTCGAGCGCGCGCTCTAGGTCGGCGTCGTCGAACACCACCACGGGGTTCTTGCCGCCCAGCTCGAAGTGCACGCGTTTCAGCGTGGGCGCGCCCTGCGCCATGATGTGGCTGCCCGTCACGCTCTCGCCCACGAACGCCACCGCCCGGATGGCCGGGTGCTCGGTAAGCGCCTTGCCCGCGCTCTCGCCCAGGCCGTGAACCACGTTCCAGACGCCCGCAGGTATGCCGGCCTCCTGTGCCAGCTGGGCCAGCAGCGTGGCGGTGAGCGGGCTCCACTCGGCGGGCTTGTGCACCACCGTGCAACCGGCCGCCAGTGCGGGCGCTATCTTCCAGGTGGAGAGCATGAACGGCGTGTTCCACGGCGTTATCACCGCCACCGGCCCGATGGGCTGTCGGCGGGTGTAGTTGAGGAACTCTGGGGTGGGTAACGCCATACCGTCGGCGGCGCCCTCGATGCGGTCGGCGAAGAAGCGGAAGTTCTCCGCACCGCGGGCGGCCGCCTGCCGCATGAAACGGAGCGGCTGGCCCGTGTCGAGGACCTCCAGCAGCGCGATCTGCTCGGCGTTCTCTTCGATGCGATCCGCCAGCCGGTAGAGCATGCGCCGCCGCTCTTTGGCTCCCGTGGCGCGCCAGCTCGCGAACGCTTCCGCGGCGGCTGTGGCGGCCGCGTGTACGTCGGCACCTGCGCCCGAGGCCACGTTCGCCAAACGGTGGCCGCCCGCTGGAGGGTCCGTGCTGAAGGTGGCGCCGTCGGCCGAAGGCCGCCACTCGCCAGCCACCAGGTGCCCCAGGTGCCGACTGGCGCCGCTGCCCACGCCCACTTCCATGAGGAGGCGCTCGAGCACCGCTTGGGCGGCGCGCCGGTTGTCGGCCGCCACCGCCGCCTGTGAGGCTAGTTCTGCGTGGGGCTCTGTCAGGGCCATCACTCCCTCGGAGCACGCCGAACAGGCATGCCGCGAACCGTGCCTGCGCTGTACCAGCTGCCCCGAGCGGGACGCTAACGGCGCCGAACGCGCTGCGTGAGGCTAGCCGTGCGAAGCGCAGCCGGTACGTGAGTTGCGTATACCCGAAGATAGCCGTCCGCCGCCGCTGAGGCAATCGTACGGACACACAGTTCACCGTTGGCGGTTCGTAGGAACCTACAAACCCTCGCGGCGCGCACCAGCCGGCGCCGGTTGGGTTGAGCCTCAGCCGGGGAGGTCCTCCTCGGCCACCACCTCGTTCACTAGCGTCCCCACACCTTCCACCTCGCAGGTCACCACGTCGCCGGGCCGCAGGTGGGAGATGCCCTTGGGGGTGCCCGTGAGCAGCACGTCGTTCTCGCGCAGCGTCATGAACTCGGTCACGTACTCGATGAGCTCGGCCACGGAGCGCATCATGTTCGCGGTGGAGCCGGACTGGCGCTCCTCGCCGTTCACCAGCGTGCGCAGGCGCAACGCCTGCGGGTCGGGCACCGCCGCCTTGTCCACCAGGAACGGGCCGAGCGGCAGGAAGGTATCGAAGTTCTTAGGCTTGATGGGCGGCCTGAAGTGGTTGATCACGAAGTCGCGCACCACCAGGTCGTTGGCCACCGTGTAGCCCTTCACCACGTCGAGCGCCTCGGCGCGAGGCACACGCCGGGCGTCGCGACCGATGACGACCGCCAGCTCGGTCTCGTAATGCATGAACTCAACGCCACGCGGCCTAACGATCTTGCCCAGGTGCCCAACGAGGGCGTTACGGAACTTCGGGAACAGGGCGGGCTGCTCGGGCTCGTCTAGGCTCAGCTCGGCCGCGTGATCGCGGAAGTTCAGCGCCACCGCGATGATGCTGCCGGGCTCGAACGGCGGTAGCCACTGCACGGCCCGCTCGTCTAACCGCCGACCGGCGGCGGTGACCACCGCGCCGTCCGCCAGCTGCCACACCTGGGTGAGCCTGCCGTCGGCCAGCACGCGCCCGCTGCGTAGGCTGGGCGCAGCGTTCACGCCTGGGCTCCCGCGTCGCCGGCGCGCTGCTCCACGATGCCGTAACGTACCAGCGTGGCCAGCAGCTTGCGCTCGTTCTCGGGCAGCATGGGCCCGAGCGGCAGGCGCCAGCGCGCTTCGCACAGCCCCATCAGGGCCAGGGCCGTCTTCAGCGGCACGGGGTTCACCTCAACGAACAGCATGTCGTTCAGCTCGAGCATCTGGTAGTGCAGGTCGCGCGCCTCGTCCCAGCGACCCGCGGCGGCCAGCTCGTACATGCGCGCGATCTCGCGCGGCGCCACCACGCCGGTGGCGCTGATGTGCCCGCTACCGCCGAGCGTGAGCATGGGGTAGGTGAGGGTCTCGGCCCCGCAGTACACGCCGAAGTCGCGACCGGCGTGCACGAACGTGTACGACACGTCGTCGAGGTTCTTGGTGGCGTGCTTCACGCCCACCACGTTCGGGTGAGCGTCGCGCAGCCGCCCGATGGTGACGGGGTCGATGTTCACCGCCGCCCGGCCGGGGATGTTGTAGAGGATCACGGGCGTATCGGGGAACTCGCGCGCCACGGCGCTGAAGTAGTCGAAGAGGTTCTGCTGGTTGGGCCTGATGTAGTAGGGGGCGATGATCATCACGCCGTCCACCCCCAGCTCAACGGCGTGACGCGTGAGCTCGAGGGTCTCGGTGAGGTTGTTGTTGCCCGTACCGGGGATGAAAGGCACGCGCCCGGCGATGGCGTCCTTCACCACCTCCACCACGCGCTTGCGCTCGGCCAGAGAGAGCGAGGACGGCTCGCCCGTGGTGCCCGTGCAGCTGAGGCCGTGCGAGCCGTTCTCGAGCTGGAACTCGACGATGCGCCGCAGCGCGTCCTCGTCCACGCTGGCGTCTGGCCCTGTGAACGGCGTAGGTAACGGAACGATGGAGCCTTTGGGCGCCTTCACGACACGCCGCCTGCGGCTGCCGGCGCCGGCTTCTCAAAAGCCTCCGGCTTGGCAGCCAGCCCGAAGAGGAGGCGCACTGTGGCCTCCACCCCCTGGTGCAGCGTCTTCACGCGGAAGAACTCGTTGGGAGCGTGCAGGCCGTTGTCGGGCTCGCCGAAGGCGAAGTAGAGGCACCAGATGCCGAGCTCGCTAACGAACTGCTCGGCCACCGGCACCGTGCCGCCCGTCCACACCGGGAAGGGCTGCAGGCCGAAGGTGGCCTCCATGGCCTCGCCCGCCAGCTCGAGCACCGCCAGGTCGAGGGGCATCTGGTAGGCGCGGCCGTTGCCGGGCAGTTGCCGGACGCTCACGGTGACCCCGGCGGGCGCGGCCGCCTCGAGGTGAGCGGCAAGCTTGTTGGCCACGTCGGCGGGGTCCTGGCCGCGCACCAGGCGGCAGGTGATCTTGGCGTGCGCTGTGCTCGGGAGCACGGTCTTGATACCGGGGCCCTGGTAGCCGCCGTACAGGCCGTTAACCTCGAGCGTGGGGCGCACGAGCCGCCGCTCGTCGGGCGTGAAGGCGGGATCGCCCCACCACTCCTCGAGCCCTAGACCTTCGAGCTCGCCCTCAACCTTGGGCACCGCGTCGATGGCGGCGCGCTCGTCGGCGCTGAGCGGTGGGATGCCGTCGTAGAAGCCCGCTACCTGCACCACGCCGTTCTCGTCCTGCAGCGAGGACAGCATGTGGGAGAGCGCCATAAGCGGGTTGGCCACAGCGCCGCCGTACATGCCGGAGTGCAGGTCGGCGTTGGCGCCTTGCACCGTGACCTCCACACCCGTGAGCCCGCGCGACCCCACCGTGAGCGAGGGTACGCCCACCCCGAAGATGCCGCCGTCGGCGCTGATGGCCAGGTCGGCAGCGAACAGCTCCTTGTTCTCACGTATGAACGGCACCAGGTTCGGGCTGCCCACCTCCTCCTCGCCCTCGATCATGAAGGTGACGTTGATGGGCGGCGCCCCGGTGGCCGCCGCCGCGGCCTCCACCGCGTACAGGGCGGTGAGTACCCCCGCCTTGTCGTCGCTGGCGCCGCGACCGTAGAGCTTGCCGTCGCGGAGCTCCGGCTCGAAGGGCGGCGACTCCCACAGCTCGAGGGGCTCGGGCGGCTGCACGTCGTAGTGGCCGTAGACCACAACCGTGGGCGCTCCGGGCGCGGCGTGCCAGCGGCCCACCACCACGGGGTGCCCGGCGGTGGGCATGACGCGCACGTCTGGCACGCCCGCGCGCCGCATGCGGTCGGCTAGCCAGTCGGCAGCGCGCGCCATGTCGGGGGCGTGCTCGCTGGTGGTGCTCACGCTGGGTATGCGCACGAACTCGGCGAGCTCCTGCACGTAGCTGTCGGCGCGCTGGCGGGCGCTCGCCAGGGCGGCGTCCCGCGCGGTTTCTAACTGTGATGCGGATGCGTCGGACACGGTTTCAGACCTCCGTTGCGGCGTGTTCTTACGATTACGCTACCAGAGGTCTGGCGGGTCTTACGGCGGTGTCAGCCCTGAGGCTCGCTCCCTGGCAGGTTCTCGTACTTACCCTTGAAGAAGAGGAGCGGCTGACCGTCGGCGTAACGTAGCGCTTCGACCCGCCCAACGAAGATGGTGTGGTCGCCGGCGTCATGCGCCTGGTAGGACGAGAGCACGAGGTGGGTGAGCGCCCCGCGCACCACCGGGAAGCCAGCGAACTCTTCGAACGGCTGGCTGGGCGGTTGCACAGGCCTGCCTGCGAAGACGTCGGAGAGACCCTCTTGCCCTTCGGCCAGCACGCTGATGCCGAAGCGTGGGGCCTCGAGCATGGTGGCGTGGGCGCGCGCCCGCTTGTCGAGAGACACGGCCACCAGTGGCGGGTCTAACGACACCGACATGAACGCGTTGACCGTGAGCCCGAACGTGCGCGGTTGGCCGTGATCGGTTTCGATGTTGGGTTCGCCTTGCGGCTGGGTGCGCCCTTCGTTACGGCCGGCTGGCTCCGCAGGGGTGCCGGGCGCGAGCATGGTGACCACCGTGATGCCCGTGGCGAAGCGGCCGAGGGCGTTCCTGAAGTCGCGGGGGCCGAACTCGGTGCCCGCGGCGGACTCCGCCTGCGCAGGCGTGACCTGAGAAGGAGCGTGCGTGTGGCCTTCGGGGCCGACTGGGCGAACCTGTTCCATCTGCGGGCAGTGTAGCGGGGCTGCTCCGGCCAAGGCAATCGTAGGTTCTACCAAGTTTCCTGAACCTTTGTGTGAACCTACAATCTTCGATGGTAGCCTGCGGCATGAGCGAACGGAACGGCGCCCCCGGCGCCCCGGGCAGCGCGAGCGGCGTGCACGGCGCGCCGACCCACGCAGCACCACCGACGGTGGCCGACCTGTTGGCGCAGGAGGAGCTAGGGCTCGAGCTCGTAACGGGCGATCCCAACGCGTCGTTCTGGGCGGTGCGCAGCGCCGATAGCAACGCCGACAGGCCGTGGCTCGACCGAAGCGACCTGCGCCTCACCGACCAGCCGTTCGGGCTCCCCCGCCCTACTACCGACCCCGTGCTCCAACCGCCGCCCAGCGCGCTCGTGTACGGGCTAGTGCCCCGGCGGCGCAGCTTGCCGCCCCAGCTAGCCAGGCGTGCCGAGGAGCTCGGCATCACGCTCCTCACGGCGCCCCCCGCCGTGGCCCTCGGACGGGTGGAGGCCGCTGGGCTCGAGCTGTTGGTGACGGCCAGCCGCACCTCCGCCGCGCTGCTCGCCTCCCCGCAGAGCTACCTGCTAGCGGCGCTGAGCGGCCCCAAGCCCGAGCGCGAGCTCCTGGAGCGCGTGCACATGCTCACGGGCGCCGACCTAGTGCTGCTCACCCCCTGGGGAGAGGTCACGGCGCGCGCCGGCCGCAGCGGCTGGCGCCCTCGCCGGGACGAGCACGGCGGCGCGCCCGAGCTCCTCTGGCCGGACGGCGAGACCCGCCTGGGCGGCCGCAGCGCCTGGACGCTCAGGCTCCACGCCGACGGCCGCGTGCGCGGCGTGCTGGTGGCGTTCGAGGTAACGCCGGCCGCGCGGCCCTGGCTCGAGCTCTGCCGCACCCTGCTCCTCTCGGCTGCACTGCAGCGCAGCGCCGAGGCCCGCCACGGCTCCAGCGCCCTGAGCGCCCTGCTGGCCGAGTGGCTAGCGGGACCGCAGGCCGCACTGATGCTCGAACCGCGCCTGGCAGCGGCCGGTATCGGAGGCGAGTCGCCCTACCTGGTAGCGGTGGGCGAGGTCGGCTCGCGGCTGCGCACCGGTAAGGCCGCTCAGGCGCGCCAGTTCCACCAGCTCGAGCAAGTGCGTGAGGCCGGCGAGGAGTACTTCCGCGCCCTCGGCTACGGCGTGCTCTCAGAGACGAGGGCGCATCACTGCGTATGGGTCTTCGCCAGTGCGGCGCCACGCCAGCACGCCCGGCTGCTCATGAGCGCGGCCCGAGCGGCGCTGGGCGCCGACACGGAGCTCCGCATGGGCCTCAGCCTGCCCCGAGAGGACCTCACCGGCGTCGCGGACGCCTACCACCAGGCGCTGCTCGCCCTGCAGTCGCTCCCCGGCGGCTCCGGCCTGGCCTGGTTCGACGAGCTCGATCCCGTGTACTGGGTGCTGCAGCAGCAGCCCCACGGTAACCTCGTGGCACTCCGCGACCGCCTGGTGGGCGCCATCAAGCAGGCCGATCCCCAGGGCAAGCTGTGGCGCACGCTGGTGGCGTACATCCGCTCACCCGACGACCTGCAGGCGCTGGCCGCCGAGCTACACGTTCACGTGAACACCCTCCGTTACCGCCTGAAGCGCATCGAGGAGCTCGTGCACGAGCCGCTCAGCCGGCCCGAGACCGTGGCCAAGCTGTACCTCGCGCTGCAGATCGACGCCATGCTGGAACGCGGCGGTAGCGCCGGGCAGGGTTAGCCCGCCCCCACCGAAACGCGGGAACGCGCTGCGGCGGCACGGGTATATTCATGCCAGATGACTCACTCCTCTGGCGAGGGTAGCCGCCAGCCCGCGGACGGCCTACTGGCGGGTTTGCCCGTGGCCGTGCTGGGTGCCGGCACCATGGGTACCGGCATCGCCCAACTGCTGCTGCAGGCGGGCGCCGACGTGACCATGGTGGACCCGCAGGCCGACGCCCTAACGCGCGCCCGCAGCCAGCTGAACGACACGTTCGAGATGCTCAACGCCAAGGGGCGCATCGCGGCTACCCCCCGCGCCCTCCTGGCCCGCCTCGCCACGGCCACGGATGTTCACGCCGCGGCCGCCAGTCGCTGGATCTTCGAGGCCGCACCCGAGCGGCTCGCGCTCAAACAGGAGCTCTTCCAACGCGTGGAGGAGGTGGCGCCCGGCGCACGGCTGGCCACCAACACCTCCACGCTGTCGGTCACTCAGATAGCAGCCGCCTGCCAGCGCCCGCAGAACGTGGTGGGGGTGCACTTCTTCAACCCCGCACCCCTCATGAAGCTCGTGGAGGTCATCCCGGGCCTGGCCACGCCCCCCGCTGTGGTGGAGGACGCCCTGGCCGTAACGCGCGCGCTCGGCCGCGAGCCGGTGGTTGCCCTCGACCGGCCAGGCTTCATAGTCAACCGGGTGGCCCGCCCCTACTACGGGGAGGCGCTGCGACTCGCGGGTGAGGGAGCTAACTACGAGGAGCTAGACGCCTCTCTGCGCGCCGCCGGCTTCCGCATGGGCCCCTTCGAGCTCCTCGACCTCATCGGGCTCGACGTCAACCTAGCCGCTACCACCAGCGTCTACGAGGCGTTCTTCCACGAGCCGCGCTACCGGCCGCACCCACTGCAGAGCACGCTGGTGAACGCGGGCCGTCTCGGGCGCAAGAGCGGGCACGGCTTCTACCGTTACGACGCCGCCGGTCGCCGCGAACCGCTAACGGCGGGCAGCCCCGCCACACCCCGCCCGCCAGCGGTAGCGGGTGTAGCGCCTACCCCGCCCCACGCGAACGCGGCGGGGCCGCTACCCAGCGTGGCGGTGGTTGGTGAGGGCGCCGCCGCCGAGGTTCTCAGGGATTACCTCGACCAGCAGGGGGCGCTCGTTGCCGACGGGCGACCGGTCGACCTGCTCCTCGACGCCCGCCTACCTCTGCACGCCAAAACGGAACCGCAGCAGCTCGCCGCTGGCTGCACGCTGGCGCTCTGCTGGGCCCACAGCGCCAGCGCCCTGGCCGGCGCTCGGCGGGCCGCGGGCGCCGACGGTCCCACCATCGGCTTCAGCTTCCTACCCGCGCCGAGCATGCTAGCTGCGAGGGGCACCACCGGCGATAGCGCTTCTGAGCGGTCTGGCCCCGGCGCCCACCCGCCCGGGCTGGCGCTCGAGCTCCTCGCCCCCGTCACCGGCGCCCGCACGGAGTTGGCTCGCGCTGCCACGCTGTTAGCCCGGCTGGGCGTGGCCACGTTCACGCCGCCCGATCAGGCCGGCGGCAACGCCTTCCGCGTCTTCGCCCTACTGTTCAACGAGGCGGTGAGCGCCGTGGCGGAGCGCCTCGCCACCCCGGCCCACATCGACCTCGCCATGCGCCTGGGGGTCAACTACCCGGCCGGCCCCCTGGAGTGGGGCGAGCGCCTGGGGCTGCCCACCATGCTGACGACCCTCGCTGGGCTCCACGCCGAGGTTGGCGCGGAACGCTTCGTGCCCCACCCCCTGCTCGGGCGCCTGGTGGCGGCGGGCGGTAACAGCTTCAGCCAGTTGGAGCAGGCCCCGCAGACGGGCGCTAGCGGCGCGGCCGCCGCCACCGGTCGGAGCGCCCGCTGATGCGCCCCATCCCGCCAGGCTACGAGACCCATCACGAGGTGCTGGTCACCGAGGCGATGACCGTCGACTTCGAGGACCGCGTGGACCCCCGCCTCGGCAAGCTGCACCCCGTGTACGCCACCTACTGGATGGCGAAGCACATGGAGCTGGTGAGCCGGAAGATCATCCTCCCGTTCCTCGAGGAGGGCGAAGCCGGCATCGGTTTCGAGGTGAACGTGCGCCACCTGAGCTCCGCCGTTCCCGGCATGCTGGTGCGCCTAACGGCCACCTTCGAGCGCATGGAACGCAACCGCGTGCACGCCAGCTGCCAGGCGGTGAGCGAGCTCGGTGAGCTAGTGGGCACCGGCTCAACGGTGCAGGTGATCCTCGCCGAGGAACGACTGACCGGAGCGTTCGACGAGCTGCGCCGCCGCTTCGCGCAGGCTCAGGGCAATGACGAGCAGAGCTAACGGCCCGGGTGGCGCCCGCCCCCACGACGACGAGCGAGGCAACGAAAGGGAGGAACCGAGAATGGTGAAGCTGATAGCCCTGTACGAGCGGCCGCAAGACGAAGCGGCCTTCTTCGAGCATTACGAGAAGGTTCACGCCCCCCTGGCGCGGCAGGTGCCGGGGTTGCAGGAGCTGGTGGTGAACCGCGTGTACGCGGACGCCTTCGGGCGCGAACCGCGCTACGTGCTGATAGCCGAGATGCACTTCCCCGACCGCGCCACCTTCGACGCGGCCATGAAGTCGCCCGAGAACCGCGCCCTCGGGGCGGACCTCATGAGCTTCGCCAAGGGCATAGTCACAGTGCTGTTCGCCGACTCGGAAGCGGGCTGAGCTCGTGCCACCGGAGGCGAGCCCAGCGGCCACCTACTACGAGAACCTCATCGTCCAGCGGCTGGAGGGCGGGGTCGGCCTCCTGCGCATCAACCGCCCCGCGCGACGCAACGCGCTGAACCAGGCCACCCTGCAGGAGCTGGCGCACGCGGCGGCCGCCTTCGACCGCGACCCGGAGGTGGGCTGCCTCGTCATCACGGGCGACGAGCGCGCTTTCGCTGCTGGCGCCGACGTGACCGAGATGGACGGGAAGGGCGTGCCCGACATGCTCGGCGCTTACCGCTTCGAGAGCTGGGAGGCGCTAGCGCGCACGCGCAAGCCAGTGGTGGCCGCCGTGGCGGGCTACGCACTCGGTGGCGGCCTGGAGCTGGCGCTGCTCTGCGACATGATCGTGGCGGCCGACTCGGCCAAGCTGGGTCAGCCCGAGATCAACCTCGGCATCATGCCAGGAGCGGGCGGCACCCAACGGCTCACGCGCCAGCTCGGCAAGTACCTGGCCATGGAGGTCATCCTCGCCGGCCGCGTCCTCACGGCGGAGGAGGCGCTGACGCACGGCCTCGTGAACAGGGTGGTGCCCACCGAGGGTTACCTAGAGGCGGCTCTGGAGCTGGCGCGCAACGTGGCGGCCCGTGCGCCCCACGCCGTGCAGCTCGCCAAGAGCGCCGTGAACCGCGCCCAGGACGGCCCGCTGCAGCAGGGACTCGAGTTCGAACGCAACGCCTTCTACCTGCTGTTCGGCACCCACGACCAGAAGGAGGGCATCCGGGCGTTCCTTGAGAAGCGCACGCCCGCTTTCGAGGGGCGCTAACCGCAGCGGCGCCAGGTGCCGATGCCCAGCTAAGGTCGCCCGGCCACCCTTATCATCGCTTCCAGGAGGAGCCCGTGGTCACCCTACACCTGCTCGGCACCGGCGCGGCCCTATCGGACAGCGGCCGCACCACCACAATGCTCGCCCTCGAAGGGCCCAACTCGCTCTACCTCGTCGACTGCGGGGGCGACGCAGCGCACCGAGCGCTCAACAGCGGGCTTGACCTAGCACGCGTGGACGGGCTCATCGTCACCCATGAGCACGCCGACCACGTCGGCGGTTTCCCGCTCCTGATGGAACGCCTCTGGCTTGCTGGCCGCAAGGACCCGTTCCCCGTGTACGGCAACAGCGCCGCCCTCGGGCAGGTGCAGCGCCTGGACGGCGCCTTCGACACCGCCAGCTGGCCCGATTACCCCGCGTTGGACCTGTTCCTGGTACCCGAACTGGAGCGCGAACACGTGCTCTCTACCAACGACTTCACCGTCTACGCCAGCCCCGGCAAGCACGCCGTGCCCTGCATCGGTCTGCGGGTCGAGACCCCGACCGGGGCGGTGCTGGCCTACTCGGGCGACACCGAGCCGAGCGCCGCCATCACGCGCTTAGCCGAAGGCGCCGACGTGCTGGTGCACGAAGCCACCGGACCGTTCCCGGGCCACACCAGCGCCGCCGACGCGGCGCGCATCGCCAAGGAGGCGGGCGCCAAACGCCTGGTGCTGGTTCACATCGGACCGATGACCGACGGCGGCGCCGCGCTACTGGCAGAAGCGCAGGCGGTGTTCCCCGCCACGGAACTCGGCGCAGACGGCGGCAGCTACGAGCTCTGAAGGTTAGCTAGAACCGCGTCCGCTCACAGCACGTAAGGGGGCAGCAGCGGGCCGCCCCCGCGCTGGTCGCGCTGCGCTTCCAGTAGGCTCAGCGCCGCCAGCGCCACCCGCGCCACCTCCGTGAGGTCGAGCTCTAGGGCCGCCGCCCGCGTGAAGTAGCCGAAGCCCTGCCCCTCGCTCAGCACCAGCTCCTCGATGGGCGCGCCCACCTCCGCCAAGAACACGTGGAACTCCGCGTGCCAGCCGCTGACCACCACCAGCGGCCGGTAGGCCCGGGGGCGGTAACCGATCTCCTCCTCGATCTCGCGCAGCATGGCTGCCGCGGGCGTCTCGCCCACGTCGAGCCCGCCCCCGAACAGCGACCACTGGCCAGGCGAGTCGATGTCCGGCCTATCGTCGCGGTGCTGCAGCAGCACGAGCCCGGCGGGGTTCACCAGCACGGCGCCCGCCACGGGCCGCCGCCCGTCGGCCAGCAGATGGTCGGTGGCCAGCTCGGCCCTCACCGCCGTCACGCCGCCCTTACCCTCGCTAGCACCGCTCATGGCACCCAGCTCACAGCGCTTCGAGGTAGGTGTAACCCACCAGCTCGCGGTCGTAGGTCTCGAGGAACTCCGCCACCTCCGCCTCGCTCATGCCGCCCTGCTCCCGCACCTCTTCGGCCTGAGCGGCCACGGCGGCGTGCAGCTCCGGGGTGAGGTAGCCCATGTTCTGGATGACCCGGCGCGCCTTCTGTCCCTCAACGTAGAGCTCCACCTCGGGGCCCGAATCGCGCAGCCGCACGTGGGCCTCGTTCACGCGGCCGAACAGGTTGTGGGCGTTGGCCAGCACGTCCTGGTAGGCGCCCGTGAGGAACACGCCCAGGTAGTACGGCTCGGTGGGCCGGAGGTCGTGCACGGGTAGCGCCGAGCGCACGTCGCGTAGGTCGATGAACCTGTCGATCTTGCCGTCGGAGTCGCAACTGATGTCGACCAGGGTGGCGTTGCGGGTGGGCCGCTCGTGGAGGCGCTGCAGCGGCACGATGGGGAAGAGCGCATGGATGGCCCAATGGTCGGGCAGGCTCTGGAAGAGCGAGAAGTTCACCACGTACTTGTCGGCCAGCATGCGGGGCAGGAGCTCGAACTCGTCGGGCACGTAATCGAGCTGCTCCACCACCTTCGCCACGCGCGCCAGTATGCGGTTGTAGGCCTGCTCGATGTGGCCTCGCTCCAGGAGGCTCAGGTAGCCGAGGTCGAAGAGCGAATGCATGGTCTCCTTGTTAGAGACGGCCTCGTTGTAGACCTCACGGTAGGTCTTCACCGTGATGCCCTCCTCCAGCTCGCGCATCTCGCGCACCAGGGCGTGCTCCTCGCCCGCCAGCGGGGGTAGGTCCACCGGGCGGCGCATGGGGCCGATGGCGTCGACCACCGGCACCACCAGCACCGAGTGGTGCGCTGTTAGCGCGCGGCCCGACTCGGTGACGATGACGGGCTCCGGCACCTCCCACTCCTTACACGCCTCCATGATGGTGTAGACCACGGTGTCGGCGTACTCGCGCAGGTTGTAGTTGGCGCTCACGTAGTAGGTGGTCTTGCTGCCGTCGTAATCCACGGCCAGACCGCCGCCCACGTCGAGGTACTGCACGCCCACGCCCATCTCGGCCAACTCCACGTAAGCCTGAGCGGCCTCGCGGATGGCGGCGCGGATGCGGCGGATGTCGGTGAGCTGGCTGCCCACGTGGCAGTGGAGCAGCACAAGAGAGTCGGCCATACCCTCCGCCTTCACCCGCTCGGCCACATGGATGAGCTCCGAGGCGGTGAGGCCGAACTTGGCGTCGTCGCCCCCGGAGGCCTCCCACTGGCCGCTACCGCGCGCGTGCAGCTTGAAGCGCACGCCCAGCAGCGGCTCGACGCCCATCTCCTTGCTGATGCGCAGCACGCGCTCCAGCTCGCCGGCCTTCTCGAGCGTGATGATGACCTTACGGCCCAGCTTGCGCCCCCACAGCGCTAAGCGAATGAAGTCGTCGTCCTTGAAGCCGTTGCAGCACAGCAGGGCGTCGTCGTGCGTGT
>CAZFFG010000047.1:0-13422 GCA_964518275.1 uncultured bacterium
TCGCGCACGTAATCGAGCACCTTGCGGCGCTCCTCCTCCTGCTCCAGGATGTCGAACTTGTTCACCACCATGATGACCTTGCGGCCCCAGGAGGCGATGAGCTCCAGGAAGGTGCGCTCGCTCTGCGTGAACGGCCGGTCGGCGCTGGTGACGAACACCACCAGGTCCGCGCGTGGTACGAAGCGCTCGCTCAGCTCCTGGTGCTTAGCCACGATGGCGTTGGTGCCCGGCGTATCCACGAACGCCACGGCGTCGAGGAGCGGGTTGGGGTAGGTACGGCGCACCACGTTCGGGCCGTCGCTGCTCTCGCTGGCTTCGGGCCCGTAGGTGATGAGCGTCACGCGGTCGGTGGTGGGGGTAACGCCCTCCGGCATGACCTTCTCGCCCAGCAGGGCGTTCACAAGGCTCGACTTGCCTGCGTTGAACTCGCCAGCTACCACCAGCATGAAGAGACCATCTAAGTCAGCGAGCGCCGTGCGCACGTCGCTCACGTCCTGCGGCTCGGCGTCGAGCTTGCCAAGCAGCACCAGCAGGTCGGTCAGTAGTTGGCGTTCGGTGGCGACCAGGTCGTGGACGCTATCCGGCAGCTCGATCATGGGTGGAAGATACCACGCGCCCAGCGGCGTTTACGGCGTACGGGCGGGCCGCAGAAGCCGAGAACGGCGCGGCCACGGCGCGGTAAAGTCGCGGGAAACCGGAGGCTGCATGCACGCAGAGCCAGAGTACGACCCAGAGAACGAGCCAGTTCACGGGCCCGAGTTCGAAGAGTTCCTCGCCGAGGCGGCCGTCATCAACGACCTAGGCAACGTGGCGGGGCTACTGTCGTGGGACCAAGACACCTACATGCCCGAGGGCGCCGCCGCGGGGCGGGGCGAGCAGATGGCCACCATCAGCTCCCTCCATCACGCGCGCCTCACCGGCCCGCGCATGGCCGAGCTTCTGGCCGCCCTGGAAGCAGCGGACCTGCCGCCGGACAGCGTGGCGGCCGCCACCGTGCGTGAGGGCCGCCGTGCGTACGAGCGTGCCACCAGGCTGCCACGCCGCTTGGTGGAGGAGCTGGCGAGGGTCAGTAGCAGCGCCCGCCTGGCGTGGGCGCGCGCTCGCGACGCGAACGATCACCGCCTCTTCGCCCCCGAGCTCGAGCGCATGATCGACCTCAAGCGTGAAGAGGCCGACGCGGTGGGGTACACCACCGAGCGCTACGACGCGCTCCTCGACGAGTACGAGCCCGGCGCACGGGCAGCCGACGTCCGAGCGGTGTTCACCCAACTGCGAGAAGAGCAGGTGCAGCTGCTGGGCGAGATCACCGACAGTTCGGTGAGGTTGTCCGATGCGGCGCTAGTTGGCTCGTTCCCAGCCGCCGAGCAAGCCGCCTACGTGAAGGGCCTAGCCGCCAAGATCGGTTACGACTTCACGCGCGGCCGCCTGGACGAGACCATCCACCCGTTCGCCGAGTCCATCGGCCTCGACGACGTGCGCATCACCACCCGCTACGAGGTAAGCAACCTGGCCACCGCGCTGTTCGGCACGCTGCACGAGGTGGGCCACGCGCTCTACGAGCAGGGCATCGACCCAGCGCTGGCACGCACGCCCCTCGCACACGGCGCGGGCCTCGGCGTGCACGAGTCGCAGTCACGGCTGTGGGAGAACCTCGTGGGGCGCAGCCTCCCGTTCTGGGAGGGCGCGTTCCCCGAGCTGCAGGCGGCGTTCCCGGCGCAGCTGGGCGGAGTGGACCTCGCTACCTTCCACCGCGCCGTGAACGTGGCGCGCCCCAGCCTCGTGCGCACCGAAGCCGACGAGGTGACGTACAACCTGCACGTCCTCGTGCGCTTCGAGTTGGAGACCGCGCTCCTAGCTGGCGACCTGGCGGTCGCCGACCTGCCGCTCGCCTGGAACGAGCGCTACCGCGACTACCTGGGCATCGAGCCCGCCAACGACGTGGAGGGCTACCTGCAAGACATCCACTGGTCGGCAGGGCTCTTCGGCTACTTCCCCACCTACGCGCTCGGCAACCTCATGAGCGTTCAGCTCTACGAGGCCGCTGAACGCGAGCTCGGCGACCTGGCTGCGTTACTAAGGCAAGGCCACTTCGCACCGCTACTGGGTTGGCTGCGCAAGAACGTGCATAGGCACGGTAGCCGCTACACCCCGGCGGACCTACTGCAGCGCGCCACGGGCTCCGCCCTCGACGCCGGACCTTACCTGCGCTACCTCCGCGGCAAGTTCGGGCAGCTCTACGACCTGCCGGCTACACAGACAACGCCATGACCAGGACCCGGAACGTGCGCGCTACACTTGAGGGAGTGTTCACCTCCCTTACCCACCCCGTAACGAGGCCGCTGCGGGCGCTCCTCGTGGCGCTCACGGCGTTGGCCCTGCTGCCCACGCTGGCCAGCGCGCAGATAGGTAACGAGCCGAGCTCCGTGCTGGAGCGACTGGCTGACTTCGCGCCGCAGACCACCGACGCCGAGCACACGTTCACGGCGGCTGCCGACTTCACGTTCAGCGTGCACGAGGTGAACGGCGTCGCTGTGGGCGTGAGCGGCGCCGGGCCCCTGAACGACGCCAACATGCGCTTCTTAGGCGCCCTGGTGGGCGCCGCCAGCGGTTACGGCGAGGGCATATCTGGCCCCGTAGCCGACTTCTTCCGGAGCCGCTCCGCTGACCTCATGGATCAGGGTGAGGTGCCCATCGAGGTGGTTGAGTACCTCATGCACGTCACCGTCACGCCCGGCAGCGACGACGAGCCCGCCACCGTGGCAATACGCTTCGAGCCCGACGTGGTGGACGAGGCGCTGTTCGGCCCGCCCGCGCACGTGCTCGGGCCCGCCGACGCCCGTTACGTGGTGCGTGAGTTCACCGACCTGCAGTGCCCGTTCTGTGCCCAGTTCCTCGAGCAGGGCATGCCCGTGGTGGAGGCGCTGCTCGAACGGGGCGACGTGCGTTTCGAGGTGTTCCACTTCCCCTTGAAGAGCATCCATCCCAACGCCGCTGCCGCGGCGGAGGCCGCCGAGTGCGTGGCCAGCGAGGCCGCTGAGCAGGACGGCGCAGAAGCAGGCGAGGCCGCCTTCTGGACCTTCCACGACGCGCTCTTCGTGAACCAAGCGCGCTGGGCTAACCTGGCGGACCCCGTGAACATGTTCGTGACCATCGCCACGGAAGCGGGAGTGCCCGCCGGCGGTATGGGCCTCTGCGTGCGCAGCGGCAAGTTCACTGACCTGGTGGAGGCCAGCTACCAGAACGCCGTCCAGGACCTGCGCCTCACCGGCACGCCCACCGTCTTCCTCGGCGGGCTGAAGGTGGGCGACTACTCCGACATGGAGGAGTACCTCAGGCTCATGCGTCTCGCCGACGCGTTGGCAGCCGAGTAAACATCCGTGCGCCCGACCTGCCAGTCTCGTGCCGGACACGGCAAAACGAAGTACATTGGGGAATCAAACAGTAAACGGCCTGTAACGGAGTCATGGCGACAGGTGGTTGAAGAGCCTGAGAGGGGCGCTCGATGACGGAAGCAAATCAGTACCCGAGCCTAGTGTGGCACCTCAAGAACACGGAGCTGTTCGAGGACCTTACCCCCGAAGAGATCGAACAGATGGCGCGCATCACGCCCTACAAGCGCTTCGCGGCGGGCGAGATCATCTATCACATGGAGGACCCCGCCGACGCGCTCTACTTCGTGCGCGACGGCATGGTGAAGATCAGCATGTACTTCCCGAACGGCAAGGAGATGATCCTGGGCCTGCTCGGAAAGTACGACATCTTCGGCGAGCTGCTGTTGCTAGAGAGCGAGCGGCGCCCCAACCAGGCGGAGGCGGTGGTCGATACCACCCTCATCGTCATGCCTGAAGCGGAGTTCCAGCGCCTGCTGCAGCAGCAGCCGCGCATAGCCATGAAGTTCATCCAGGTCATGAGCACGCGCCTCTGGCAGGCGCAGCAGTGGCAGGCCGAGGTGGGCGCGTTCGACGCCCCAGGGCGCCTGGCAAACCTGCTGCTCCGGCTTGCTAACGACTTCGGCGCGGAGTCCGAGCGCGGCACGGTCATCGACCTGAGCCTCACCCAGCAGGACCTCGCCAAGATGATCGGCGCCACGCGCGAGACCGTGAGCCACTGCCTGGCGCGCCTGCTGGAGTACGGCGCCGTGCGACGCCGCCGCGCGCCCATAACCGTGAACGTGGAGAAGCTCCAGGAGTTCCTGGACGAAGCTAGCCTGTAAGGGCTCGGCCCGTGGAAGGGCTGCGGTTAGGGAGCCTGCCCGCCAGGAAGCTCGGCTCAGCTCCCGTTGACCACTATCACCGGGCAGGGAGCAGCGTCCAGGATGCGCTCCACGCGCGGGCCCAGGAAGAGCCGCTCGGAACCTGGGTGCACGTCCGTGCCCAGGATGATGAGGTCGTGGCCCAGCTGGTCGGCCACCTCGAGGATGGCCGCGTCGGGCGAGGCGGCCACGCGCACCTCCGTGTGAGCCCGCACTTCGTTGGCCTCCGCCAGTTTCCGTAACGACTGCACGATCTGGTACGCGTTGCCCAGCTGGCGCTGGTGCGCGGCGCCGGTGGGGTCGATCCGGTAGCTCGTCTCCTCGCGAACCACGACGTTCAGTAACGACACCTGCGTGGCGCTGTCCTTGGCCAACACGAACGCGAGCTCCGCGGCGTTACGCGCTGCCTTGCTCCCGTCCGACGGCACCAAGATGCGCCGCGGCGGCCAGTTACGGTCGCTGGCGCGCCCCTTCACCACCATGGTGGGGCAGGGCGCCAGGCGCACGATGTCGTCTACCACGTGGTTGAACACGGTAGCTGCGCTGCTGGTGCGCTCGGCGGCGCCCAACAGGATCAGGTCGTAATCCTTCTCCGCCTCGTCCAGGATGGCGTCGGCGGGGTTAGCGGCCTGCACCACCCGGCGCGTGACCTCCTCCTGCTCGAAGCTGGCCGCTAGCTCGGCCAGGTGGCTGTTGCCGTTCGTCTTGGCACCCGGCGCCGCGACGTTCATGAGCGTCAGGCTGAGGTCCTCACCGAGCTTGCTCAGCACGAACGACTCGATGGTGCGCGGCGCCTGCGCCTTACCTGGCCGCGGTCCGCGGACGGGGAAGAGCACCCGGTGGATGTTGGCCACCATGCTGTCCTCGGCCAGCTCCTCCTGCTGCAAGCGCCGGGTCTCAGCTTCGTCGGGCTTGACCCGCTTCAGCACGAAGCGCAGCGCCGTGGGCGCCATGATGGAGGTGGCCATGGCCATGAGCACGATGATGGAGTACATGTCCTGGCCCAGCACGCCAAGCTGCAGGCCGATGGTGGCGATGATTATCTCCATGGCCCCACGCGCGTTGAGGCCGGCGCCGTACGCTAGCGCGGTCCAGTGGTCGCGCCCGCCGATGAGGCGCGCCCCCAGGTAGGTGCCCACCACCTTGCCGAACGACGCCACCAGGATGACCACCAGCGCCACCAGCATGAGTTGCGGCTCTAACAGGTTCTGCAGGTTGACCTTGAGCCCCGCCACGCCGAAGAAGATCGGCGTGAACACGCCCATCGACATGCCCTCGATCTTCTCGTGCACGGTGTCGGGTAGGCGGCGCATCTGGCCGAAGAGCACCCCCATGATGAACGCGCCCAGCACGGCCTCGAGGTTGAGGGCCTGAGTGATGGCGCCCCACGCGAAGGTCATGACCACCACGAGGGTCAGGAGCCGGTTCGGGCTGTTCAGCCTGTCCTGAACGAGGTTCAGGAGGTGGCGCACCAGCCACCTGCCGGCGGTGAACGACACCACCATGAACGCCGCCACGCTCGCCACGGTGATGAGCACGCTGCCCGCGGTCACGGCCGCGCCGCTCGCTAGGCCCGCCACGATGGAGAGCAGGATCCAGCCCGTGGTGTCGTCGCTCATGCCGGCCGCCAGGATGGTCTGGCCGATGTCGCGCCGCATGAGGTTCAGGTCGATGAGCACCTTGGCGATGACAGGGATGGCTGAGATGGACATGGAGGTGGCTACGAACAGCGAGAAGACGAGCCGGGAGCTGTCCTCCGCTAGCAGCGAGTCCGGCAGCAGCCGTCCGAGCGCGAAACCGGTGGTGAACGTGACCACGATGCCGCCGAACGAGACGCCGATGGCTGTGCGGGCGTGGCGCCGGATGAGGCCCAGGTCGGTCTCGAGGCCGGTGAGGAGCAGCAGGAAGGTGGCACCCACCAGGCTGACGACCTCGAGCAGGTAGCCCTGCACGTCAGATTGCGGTAGCAGCCACGTGCCGAGGAACGGCACCAGGCTCGAGAGGAGCGTGGGACCCAGCAGGATACCGGCCAGGAGCTCGCCCACCACGGACGGTTGGTTCAGGCGCCGAGCAGCCTCGCCCATGAGGCGCGCTGCCACGAGCAGGATGGTGACCTGAACCAGCAGTTGGAGGACGAGGTCGTGAGGGGCTGCGGTGAAGGCTTCCAGGACGATCTCCTACCGGGAACGGGGACGTGCGCCACAGCGGGGCGCCGCGGACCCGCGACTCCGGACTGTAACAGCGCGGGCGCGGCAGCGCGAACTCACGCGTCGCAGACAGCGGGGGAGTGATAGCGTCGGAGCCATGAGCGAACCTGCTAAGTACCTCGTCCGCACCGACACGGGCGACGTGGTGGTGACAGTCAACGCTGGCGTTGGCGGCCTCGACGACGGCCTGCTAAGCCTGGCCGCAGCCCCTGCCAACGCGGCCGGCGACTTCGACATGATCACGCCCTTACGGGCCTTCGGAGCGAAGATGGTCGACATCATCGAGCTCGCCGGCACCGAAGGATTCGGTGGCAGCGCCACCTTGCGCGAGATGCTGGTGAAGGAGAAAGCCACCCAGGAGCTGAAGCGCATCGAGCTGTTCGCGCGCCAGGCTGCGGGAGGCTAAGGCTCAGTCGTCCTCTTCCTCGTCGTCTTCGTCCTCCTCCACGACCTCGCCCAGGTCAGCTAACAGCTCCTTGTAGAGCGTGAGCGAGAAGTCGCGGATGGCGTTCAGCGCCGCGGCGCCGCGCAGGTCGGCCGACACGCGTCGCTCGGCCACGTCGACCACGCTGGCGAGGAGGTCGTCGAACATCGGCCAGGGACCGGTGAACGGCTCGTCATCCTCGTCTTCGTCGTCTTGGTTGGCGGTGTCAGCCGCCTGCGCGCTGGTCGTGGCGCCGCTCGCCTTGGTGGCGGCTCTAGCGCCCGCCTTACCCACGGTGGACGTCTGAGCTCCACCGCTCTTGGCGCCCTTCTTGGCGCCACGTTTAGCGTTCGCCTGGGCGCCGCTCTCGCGCGCTGTGAGCTCAGCGAGCGCCTCCTCGGCGGCGGCCTTCTCCGCGTCGCGTTTCGATCTGCCCTGGCCGGTGCCGATGACCGTGCCGTCTAGTACTACGTCGGTGATGAACACCGGTTCGTGTTCTGGCCCCGTCTTGGCGGTGTCGAACTCGGGCCTCGCCAGCCCGAGCCTCTGCGCCCGTTCGATCAGGAGCCCCTTTGGGTGCGCCATGCGCCCTCCTATGCGTGTGAACTCTCCGTAGGTTCCGAGGTACGTGCGGCGCATGCGGCCGCCCCTCGGGCAGCTGCCGGGCGCCCGACTCAGGTTGGTGGGCACCGGCCATGTGCGGCGGTATGGTGCCCACCAACTTGAGCCACGCGCCCGGCAGCTGCGCCCGGCAGGGTACCACGCGCGCTGGCGCCATGCTGGTATGCATGCGAAGCGAGCGGGCTGCGGCTCGAAGGCTCGCGGCGGCCGCTGTGCCGGGCGCCTGGTGCGCTACCATGTTGCGCATGACCCGCGTGCTGCTATGTGACGACCACGCCATGTTCAGGCAGGGGCTCAAGAGCATCCTCGAGACCGAGGACGACTTCCGAGTCATCGGGGAGGCCTCCACCGGTCGTGAGGCCGTGCGTTACGCCCTTGAGACCAAGCCCGACGTGGTGCTCATGGACATCCAGATGCCCGAACTCGACGGCGTGGCCGCTACCAAGGCAATCCTCGCCGAGCAGCCAGACACCCGTGTGATCATCCTGACCATGTACCGGCAGGACCGCTACGTGTTCGAGGCCGTGAAGGTGGGCGCGCGCGGCTACATGCTCAAGGACGCCGGCGCCGAGGAGCTCATCGATTCCATCCGGCGCGTGGCGGCGGGGGAGACCCTCCTGAACGCGGAGATGGCCGCCTCTATCCTCGACGAGTTCCGCAAGCTGGGCGACCTGCCGAGCCACCCTGAGCACAAGATCAGCGAGCTCACCGAGCGTGAGGAGGACATCCTGCGCCTGCTCGCTCAGGGCGCCTCCAACCAAGAGATAGCTGACTCGCTCGGCGTTAGCGAGAAGACCGTTCGTAACCGCCTCTCCGAGATCTTCTCCAAGCTGCGGCTGAACAACCGCACGCAGGCAGCCCTCTACGCGCTGCGCGAGGGCATAGCTACCCTGCAAGACAGCGACCAGTGAGCGCGGGCGGTAGCGCGCCAACGGCGAAGGTGGGCGCCGTGGACGCCGCGGCGCTGGAGGCGCTGCTGGTTGAGATCGCCAGCACGCCCGCCCCCACCGGTGCGGAGGGCGCCCGCGCTGCGGTGGTGGCACGCCACTGGCGCGAGGCTGGGCTGACCCCGCACCTCGACGCCATCGGCAACGTGGTGGCCACCCTGCCTGGCAGCGGCGCGGGCGCCGACGCCGGGCCCACCGTCATGGTGGCGTGCCACCTCGACAGCGTCTTCGGGCTGCAGGTAGACGTGAGCGTGAACCGCACCGACCCCAACCGGTGGGTGGGGGCCGGGCTCGGCGATAACGCCGCGTCGCTGGCCGTGCTCACGCAGTGGCTCAAGGAGCGCGGCGCCGGCCGGTGGCCGAACCTGACGCTGGTAGCCACGGTTGGCGAGGAGGGCCTGGGCGACCTGCGCGGGGCGCGTCACGCCGTGGCTACTCTGGGGGAGGGCACGGACCTGTTCATCGCCCTCGACGGCTACCTGGGCTCCGTCATCGACGTTGGGGTGGGTTCACGGCGTTACGAGGCCACCTTCGTGGCGCCAGGCGGGCACTCGTGGGGCGACTACCCTTCGCCCAGCGCCACGCACGCCGCGGGCCACGCCATGGCGCGGCTAGCCGACCTGCACGTGCCGCGCTCGCCGCGCTCCAGCCTCAACATCGGTCAGATCTGGGGCGGTACGAGCATCAACGCCATAGCCGAGCGTGCCGGCTTCAACCTCGACATGCGCAGCGTAGATCAGCACGCGCTGGCCGCCTTAGAGCGCTCCGCTCTCGCCGCCATCCGTCAGGCTGCAGCGGCGCAGGGCGCCGAGGTCGAGCTCGAGCAGGTGGGCGACCGGCCCGCAGGCGCCTGCAACAGCCCGCGCCTCCTTAGCGCCGCCAAGGACGCCTTCGAAGCTGTTGGCCTCACGCCCAGCACCATCGCTGGTAGCACCGACGCCAACGCCGCCATGGCCGCTAACATCCCCGCGCTCTGCTTCGGCGTCTACCGGGGTGGCAACGCCCACCGCCTCGACGAGTGGGTGGACCCCACCTCGCTACCCGCTGGCGTGACCGCGCTGCGGGAGCTACTGGCACGCCTCACCAAGCTTTAGCTCGGCCTACTGTGACCCCCACCGGGTCGGTAGGCTAATCCACCGTTCCGCGTCGTGACTTGCGGGCCGCGAGCGCCATGCTGTCCACCAGCTCGTTCTCCTCGTGCCCGGCGTGGCCCCGGGTCCAGGCCCACTCCACCTGGTGGCGTTTCTCTAGCTCCAGCAGGCGCGCCCACAGGTCGCGGTTCTTCACCGGCGCCTTCGAGGCGGTGCGCCAGCCGTTGCGCTGCCACTTCGCGAGCCAGCCGTCGGTGAACGCCTTCTTGAGGTACTGGCTGTCGGTCACCAGCCGCACGCGGCACGGTTCGTTCAGCTCCTCAAGAGCGCGCACCGCTGCCGTGAGCTCCATGCGGTTGTTGGTGGTGTTGGCCTCGTAGCCGGACGCCGACATGCTGTGCTCGCCGTAGCGCAACAGGAACGCCCAACCGCCGTGGCCGCTGGCCGTGTCGCACGAACCGTCCGTCCAGACCTCCACGAGCTTGCGCTCCGTGGCCGCTCGAGCGCTCACAGCTGCTCCAGCACCACGACGGCGCCGGCCTGACCGCGGTCGTGAGTGAGGGAGAGGTGCGCGCGCAGGCCCTGCTCCGCCATGGCAGCGGCCAGGTCGGGAGCGAAACGCAGCACGGGCTTCTTGCCTTCCTTCGCCACCCACACGTCCTTCCAACCGAAGCTGGTGGGCCACACCTTCTGGAACGCCTCCTTAGCGGCGAAGCGTGCCGCGAGACCGGGTACCAGGTCTACGCGCCCCTCGAGCTCGGCCACCTCGTCCGGGTGGAAAACACGCTTCACGAAGCGTTTCGGGTGGCGCTGCATGGCACGCCTGATGCGCCCAAGCTCGACCAGGTCGAGCCCCACCGCCACTATCATCCGCGCCACTCCCGGTCATGCGTGGCTACGCCGCTGGCGCTGGCTACGAACGCCAGGTCCGCCACGCCCAGGAACAGCCCGTGGTCTACCACGCCCGGCACCTCGGCGAGGGCTAGCGCCATGGTGGGGGCGTCGAAGCCAGGCTCGAAGCGGCAGTCGTATATGAGGTTGCCGTTGTCGGTCACGAGTGGCTCCGCGCCGGCTAAGCGCGGCTCCGTGCTGGCGCCCAGGTACTCGAGCGCCCGGCGGGTACGGGCATGCCCGAACCGCACCACCTCCACCGGCACGGGCGCCTTCTCGCCCAGACGCGTGACGTACTTACTGGCGTCGCCTATGAGCACGAAGCGGGTGGCCGCCACGGCCACGATCTTCTCGCGCGTGAGGGCGCCCCCCAGGCCCTTGATGGCGTCCAGGCCCGGCGCCAGCTCGTCCATGCCGTCGATGGCCAGGTCCACACCCTCGGGCGGTAGGTCCACGAGCCGGATGCCCAGGCGCAGCGCCTGCTCCTCCGTCTGCCGCGAGGTGGGCACGCCTGCCACGTCCTTCAGTTCGCCCGCGGCGAGCTTCTCGCCGAGGCCCTCCACCAGCCACCGTGCGGTGCTGCCCGTGCCGAGGCCGAGCAGCATGCCGGACTCCACCAGGGCGAGCGCCCGCAGGGCCGCCTCTCGTTTGTAGAGCTCCACGCCGCTCAGGTTCACCGCCGCGGCCTGGCCGCTGTTCTGTTCATCGGTACCGTTCACGCGCTGAGCATACCGGGAGCGCTGCGGTTGGGCGCAGGTGGTCGTAGGCGGCTCCTGGCACGCGCCTTGTAGCCTCAGCACGCCGCGCTCAGACTCGGAGGCCGGCGGCTGGGTATCCTTTGGTTCGTGCCCACGCCCACCACCCAGGCCGCTACCAAACAGATCGCCAACGACACCCGTGCCGCTAACGAGCTGCCAGCCGAGACCACCCCCGCCGCCTCAGCGGCCACGGGCAATAGCCGGCGTGCGCGCTCCGCTAGCACCCGCGTGGTGCTCGCTAGCGCCTCGCCGCGGCGCACGGAGCTCCTCGGACAGCTGGGAGTGGAGTTCACGGTGGAGCCCGCCGATATCGATGAGACGCCCGAGCGCGGCGAGGCGCCGGACGCGCTGGCTGGCCGCTTGGCGTTAGGTAAGGCGCGCGTGGTGGCGCGAAGGCACCCAGACGCGCTGGTCATCGCGGCCGACACGGTAGTGGCTCTGGCTGGACGCTTACTAGAGAAGCCCGCATCCGAGGCCGAGAACCGCGAGTTCACCCGCCTGCTGGCTGGCCGCCAGCACGACGTGTACACCGGCCACGCGCTGCTGCTAGGCGGCGCCGAGGAGTTGGTGGTCGTGCGGAGTGGCGTGAGTTTCCGTGACCTCACGGAGGACGAAGTAGCCTGGTACGCCGCCACCGGCGAAGGGCGCGACAAGGCGGGCGGCTACGCGCTGCAGGGCAAAGGGGCCGTTCTCGTAGAAGGCATCGAGGGGTGCTGGTCGAACGTTGTGGGGCTGAGCCTGCCCACGGTGGTACTGGCTGCGCGCCGGTTGGGGGTGCGGCTTGTCTAGCACCATCCGCGCCTGGTACGTGTTCGTGGCCCTGGGGCTGGTGACGTTCCTCCTCACGGCGTTCGTGGGCCGGGTGCCCACCGAACTCACGGCGGCCGTGGCGCTGCCGCACGACCTCCTCCACCGCGCCGGGGTGAACCTCAAGCTCACCATGCAGAGCGCCGTGGATCGCCGCGACCTCCGTGCGGAGGTGGCGCGCCTTCAGGAGGAGCTCGCGCTTACCGAGCAGGCCAGGCGCGAGCTCGAGATGGAGCTGGATCGCCTCGAGCAAGCCGTGACGGTGAGCACCACCCAGGCGCCCGCCGTGGTGGCGGTTGCGCCCGTGGTGGGCGGCGACGCTGGGGCCGAGATCGCGCGGCTGCGGCTCGGTCTAGGCAGCTCGTCCGGGTTGCAGCGCAACATGCCCGTGACCGTGCCCGCTGGGCTAGTGGGCATCGTTACGGAAGTGGCGCCGTGGAGCTCGGTGGTGACCACCATCCTCGACCCGCAGTCACGCGTGGGCGTGAGCGTGCGGGGCAAGGGCGGTCAGGGCATAGCCGTGGGCGAGGTGGGCGGCCTCGTGCGCGTGACGCGCTTCATCGTGGACGACCCCGTGGTGGTGGGTGACGTGGTGGAGACCTCGAGCTTCGGCGGCCTCTTCCCTGCGGGCATGCTGGTGGGTGTCGTGCAGGAGGTCCTGCCGCCCGACCCTAACGAGCTGCGCCGCAGCTTCATCGTCAAGCCGGGGGTGGACCTCTCCACCCTTCAGGACGTGGTGGTGCTGGCGCCGCAGTAGCAGTAGCAGATCAGACCTCCTACTCAGCCGTGGTTGGCGGGCGTTACTTCACCACGAAGCTCACGAGCCGGCCAGGCACCACGATCTCGCGCACGATCTCTTTGTTCTCTAAGTGCCGCGCTACGTTCGGCTCGGTGCGCGCCAGCTCGGCGATGGCTTCCTTGCTGGCGTCCACGGGCGCCTCTATCTGACCGCGGACCTTACCGTTCACCTGCACGGCCATGGCCACGGTGGTGGAGACGAGGGCGGCCGGGTCGTGGGTGGGCCACTCCTCGAGGTGCACGGAGCGCTCCTCGCCCATGCGGCGCCACAGCTCCTCCGTGATGTGCGGGGTGATGGGCGCGAGGAGCGTGAGCAGCGTGCGCACGCCGGCGCGCCACTCGGCGCTACCGCCGAGGCCCGCCGCCCGCGCCTTGGTGAGGACGCTCTGCAGCGTCATGAGCTCGGCGATGGCGGTGTTGAACCGGAACGCTTCGAGGTCCTCGGTGACCTCCTTGATGGCGTGATGCACGGCGCGCCGCACGTCGGCTTCCGTGACGCTGCCCTTGGTGCCGTGGCTGCCGTCGCCGTTACCACCGGCGTCGTCGACCACGAGGCTCCACACGCGGTTGAGGAAGCGCGACTGCCCGTCGATGCCCGTGTAGCTCCACGGGGCGCCCTGGTCCCA
>CAZFFG010000048.1:0-13305 GCA_964518275.1 uncultured bacterium
AGGAAGTCGAGCCCCAGCCCCTTCCCTAGGTGAGCGTCCTCGATGATGCCGGGGATGTCGGCCATGGTGAAGCGCTGCAAGCCCCGGTCGCGCTCCACCACCCCGAGGTTGGGGCTGAGGGTCGTGAAGGGGTAGGCGGCGATCTCGGGGCGGGAGTTCGACAGGGCCGCCAGCAGGCTCGACTTGCCAGCGTTCGGGTACCCCACTAGGCCCACGTCGGCGATGGTGCGCAGCTCGAGCCTGAGCTTACGGCTCTCGCCGGGCATGCCGAACTCCGCGAAGCGGGGCGCACGCCGTGTGGAGGTAGCGAAGGTGGCGTTGCCGCGACCGCCGTCGCCGCCGCGGGCCACCACCACCGTCTCACCCACTTCAGTGAGGTCGGCGACGAGCTCGCCGGTGGCCAGGTCGTGCGCCATGGTGCCCACGGGCACGTCGATGTAGATGTCCGCACCGGAAGCGCCGGCCTTGTTGCGCCCCTCGCCCTGCGCTCCCACCGGCGCCCGGAAGTGGCTCCGCCCCACCAACCGGGCCAGCGAGGTCACGTCATCGATAGCGCGCAGGTACACAGAGCCGCCTCGTCCGCCGTGGCCGCCGTCGGGGCCACCCTTGGGGATGTACTTCAGGCGCATGAAGGAGAGGCCGCCGTCGCCGCCCTTACCTCCCTGCACCGTGATGTCTAGAACGTCCCTGAACGACATGCGGCTCCCATGTTCCTTCCAAATGAGAACGCGGCCCCCGTTAGGAGCCGCGTGGGTTTACTTCGGTTGGCTAACGCGGCTCAGTCGGCCGCTACCGCCTCGGTGGGCTGCTCGATGGCCACGAAACGGCCCTTGGCGCCCTTGTTGTGGAACTTCACGTAACCGTCGCGCAAAGCGAAGAGGGTGAAATCGTTACCCACGCCAACGTTGTGGCCCGGCTTGAACTTCGTGCCACGCTGGCGCACGAGGATGTTACCGGCCAGCACGAACTGGCCATCGAAGCGCTTGACTCCTAGGCGCTTGGAGTGGCTGTCGCGGCCGTTGCGGGTGCTACCGACGCCTTTCTTATGTGCCATGGTCTGTTACCTTCCCTCGCGGCCTTCAGCCTACACTCTTCACGCGGACTTCGGTGTAGTCCTGGCGGTGACCGATCTTACGGCGGTAGTTGGCCTTGGCCTTGTACTTGTACACGTCGAGCTTCGGACCGCGGCCGTGGCCGATGACCTCCACCAGCACCTTGGCGCTGGCGGCGTCGGCACCGACCTTCACGTCGTCGCCGCTCAGCAGCAGCACCGGGAGTTCGACCTCGGTACCGGCGTCGGCGTTGAGCTTCTCGAGCTTGAGGACGTCGCCCTCGGCCACGCGGTACTGCTTACCGCCACTCTTGACTATCGCGAACATCTTCGAACCTCCAGGGCCTTCCGCCCGGAGGCGGCCCCTAACAGCGCGCGTGCTGCGCGCTAATCGGCAGTTGCCAGAACGAAGCGGACGTAGGCCCACAGGCCTCGCCCGTCTACCAGAAGAAAGATTCTAGCAGACTTGGGGCAGCTCGCGCAAGGTAAGGGCAGGCTCCGAAGGAATGGCGGAAGCGAAACCCCCGATTTCCCGTGTCCCAGCGTACCTATCCACGTTAACCGCGTGTCCGATGCTCTATACTCCATGCGAGTTTCGGGAAAGGAGCTCGCGCATGGCCAAGTCGAAGACCGTCAGCAAAGCAGAGCTGGTGAACGAGGTTGCCGAGAGCACGGGGCTTTCCAAGAAGTCCGTGAAGGAGACTCTAGACGCGCTCCTCAGCACCATGACCAGCAACATCGCCAAGGGCAACAAGGTTACGCTCACCGGCTTCGGCACGTTCGAGGTCCGCAAGCGCAAAGCCCGCACCGGGGTGAAGCCTGGCACCACCGAGAAGATCAAGATCCCGGCCAGCCAGTACCCGGCGTTCAAGGCGGGTAAGAGCCTGAAGGACACCGTTTCCGGTAAGAAGAGCACCACCAAGAAGAGCGCCAAGCGCTGAGCTCAACTAAGGCAACCCCGCGCCGCTCCGTCCTCGGGGCGGCGCCTTACGTTAACCGGACAGCGCGCCTAAGCGCTTGAGGGCACTAGCATCGAGGGGTGAGCAGCACCGCACCTACCCCCGGCCGGCAGCCCCGCCCTATCGTGCTCTACGCCACCATGTTCGGCGCCACCGAGCTCGTGGCCGAGCAGGTGGCTAGCGCCTTGGGCCGTGAACTGGGCATCGACGTGCCTTGTCGCGATGTGGCCTACGTCGACCTCGCCGTGGTGGCGGAGCACGACCTGCTGGTACTGGGCCTCTGCACCTGGAACATCGGCCAGCTCCCCTCCGACCTGGAGCTGAGGCTGCCGGAGCTGGCCGACCTCGAGTTGAACGGGAAGTCGTTAGCCCTCTTCGGAACGGGCGACGCTCTGGGTTACCCCGACACCTTCCTCGACGCTTTGGCCACCGTGGACGAAGCGCTGCTCGGCACTGGCGTCACGCGCATCGGCGCCTGGCCCGTGGCCGGTTACACGTTCGAGTACTCCCTCGCGCAGGAAGGCGACCACTTCATCGGCCTGGCGGTAGACGAGGACAACGAGCCCGAGCTCACGGAGGAACGCGTGACCGCCTGGGTGAAGAAGGTGGTGGCCGAACAGTCGCGCCTGCTTGCGGAATCCGCAGGTTCGGAACGGCTCTCTGCGCAGCTGTCGCCGGCCTGAACTCCGGCGCTAAGGCCCCGGGTTATCCGGACACCGAACCGGCGCGTGCGGTTCGGCGCCGCCAAGGAGGGTAGAATACGCAGCACATGCAACCAGAAGTGGCACGCGCGCCCAGCGTACCGGCGCTGCTGCGCGCCCGCCGTACAGACGACAGCCTCGCTCTGCGCGTTAAGCGCCTGGGGCTTTGGACCGGTATAAGTTGGCGCGAGTACGCAGCTCAGGTGGACGGCTTCGCGCGCGAGATGATAGCCCTGGGTCACCAGCCCGGTGACCGAGTGGCTGTCCTGTGCGAGAACAGGCCCGAGTGGCTCATCGCCGACCTCGCCATCCAGACCATCGGCGGCGCCACCGTGGGGGTGTACACCACCTCCAGCCCTGAGCAGCTCGCCTACCACGTCAACCATTCGGGGTCGGTGGGCCTCGTGCTGGAGGACGCCGAGCAGCTCGAGAAGTGGCTCGCCGTGAAGGACGACTGCCCCAGCGTGCGCTGGGTCGTGGTGGTGGAGCCCGAGGACGTGGAGCACACGCTGGCGTGGGAGGACGTCGTGGCCAGCGGCCGCCAGCGTTACCAGCAGGATCCCGGTCCCGTGGACGAGCGCCTGAACGCCATCCGTCCGGACGACACCGCCCTCTTCATCTACACCTCCGGCACCACAGGCGACCCCAAGGGCGCCATGCTCACGCACGCCAACCTCCTGTGGGCCATCGACTCGCTCGCCGACGCCGTGCCCATGAACCACAAGGACGAGCTCCTCTCGTTCCTGCCCCTGTCGCACATCGTCGAGCGCCTCATCAGCGTCACGGCGCCGCTCAAGTTCGGCTACACGGTGTCGTTCACGGAGAACCTCGACACGGTGCTCACCAACCTGCAAGAGATCCGGCCCACCGTGTTCTTCGCGGTGCCGCGCATCTGGGAGAAGATGTTCTCCCTCGTGGAGCTGCACATGAAGGACGCCAACCTCATCAAGCGCTGGGCCTACGCTGGCGCCATGCGAGCGGTGCGGGGCGGTAGCGGTCAGCGCCGCGGCGTGGCCGCCGCGGTGGCGCACATGGCGGTGCTGCGGCTCCTCAGGCTGCGCCTCGGGCTCGACCGTGTGCGCGTTGCCATCTCCGGAGCGGCGCCCATCGCACCAGAGATCCTCTCCTACTTCCGCGCCATCGGCGTCGACGTGCGCGAGGGGTACGGCCTCACCGAGTCCACCGGCATCATCGCCATCCACCGCAGCAACGTCGTGCTCGGCACGGTGGGCCCCGCCTTCAAGGGGGTCGAGATCCGCATCGCCGACGACGGCGAGATCCTCAGCCGCAGCCCCGGCAACTTCAAGGGCTACCACGCCGACCCGGCCGCCACCGCCGAGGCTCTGCAAGACGGTTGGCTGCACACCGGTGACGTGGGTGAGCTTGACGCACAGGGCAACCTGAGCATCACCGACCGCAAGAAGGACATCCTCATCACCGCGGGCGGTAAGAACATCGCGCCGCAGAAGATCGAGAACCAGCTCAAGTCGAGCATCTACATCAACGACGCCGTGGTGATCGGCGACAAGCAGCGCTACCTGGTAGCGCTCCTGGTACTGGACGAGGACAACATCACCCACTGGGCCATGGAGCGGCAGCTGTCGTACTCCACCTACACCGACCTGGCCAGCAACCCCGAGGTGCGCGAGCTCATCGAGAGCGAGGTGGAGAGCGTGAACTCCACGCTGGCGCGGGTGGAGACGGTCAAGAAGTTCGCCATCCTCCCCAAACGCCTCTACCACGAGGACGGCGAGGTCACCGCCACCCTGAAGGTCAAGCGCTCCAGCCTGGCCGCCAAGTACAAGGACCTTATCGAGGAGCTCTATGCCTGAACCGTGCGCCCTCCCCTGCGTTCTCCCCCTGACGGTGGCCCGTGCTCTTCCGTGAGCGTTACGAGCAGGACCTCTGGCTGATCCGCGGCACCCAGGCCTGGGTCGTGGCCGGCCTGGCTGGTGCGTTCCTAGTGGCGCTGCCGTTCCTCTTCAAGGGTTACGTGGTCTACAACGTGACCCTCTTCTTCGTGTACGCGCTCGTGGCGCTGTCGCTTTCCGTGCTGGTGGGGCTGACCGGGCAGGTGTCGTTGGGGCACGCTGGCTTCCTGGCCGCCGGCGCCTACGCGCAGGGCGCCCTCATAGATTCCGGGGTGCACTTCCTGCTGGCGCTACCCCTCACGGTGCTCATCGTGGCCGTGCTGGGCGTGGTCATCGGGTTGCCGGCGCTGCGGCTCGAGGGGCCGTATCTAGCCATCGCCACATTGGGTTTCGGCCTGGCCATTCAACAGATCCTCAACAACTGGCGTTTCGTGGGCGCCTCCACCGGCATGTTCATGTGGCGCCCCGAGTTCTTCGGCATGGACTTCAACTCCGACCGCAACTACTACTTCCTGGTGCTCGTCATCGCTGGCCTGGCCACGTGGATGCTCTTCAACCTCGAGCGCTCGCACATCGGGCGCGCGTTCCGCGCCACACGCGACGCCGACCTGGCCGCGCAGATGAGCGGCATTGGGCTGGCGCGCTACAAGACCCTGGCATTCATCATCTCCGCCGGGGTGGCGGGCCTGGCGGGAGCGCTCTTCGGGCCGCTCGTCGGCTACATCACGCCCGAGAGCTTCAACCTCCTACTGTCTATCAAGTTCCTGCTGATGACCATCGTGGGCGGGCTCGGCTTCCTGCCTGGCGCGCTCCTCGGCGCGGGCTTCATCACCGGGCTAGACGCCTACCTGGCCAGCTTCCGTAACTGGTCGCAGCTCGTGTTCGGGGTGGTGGTCATCGGCATCATGATGCTCGAGCCCGCCGGCCTGTACGGGCGCTGGCTCAAGATCAAGCGCTTCTGGAAGTCGTGGCCGCTATGACCAGCTTCGCGGACCTGCTGCAGGTGCTCGTGAGTGGCCTCAGCGTGGGTAGCGTCTACGCGCTGGTGGCGCTCGGGTTGGTACTGCTCTACCGCACCACCCGCATCCTCAACTTCGCGCACGGCGACATCGGTGTGCTCGGCACCTTCATCGCCTACACGCTACTGCGGCAGTTGAACATCCCCTTCGGGGCGTCGTTCGCGCTGGCGCTGGTGGCTGCAGCCATCATCGGCGGCCTCATCTACCTGCTGATGGTGCGCCCCGCCAAGAACCAGAGCGAGCTCGGCCTACTCATCCTCACTCTCGGGCTGGCGCTGGCACTCGGCGGCCTCGACGCGCTCCTCTTCGGCACCGACAACAAGGTGGTACCCACGGTCGTCACCGACAGCATCATCCGCGTGGGCGGCGCCGCTCTCAGCGTGGTCTCGCTCGTCACGGCGGCCTTCGGGGTCGTGCTCATGGTGGCGCTATGGGCGCTGCTCACGTTCACCAAGCTCGGCGTGGCCATGCGCGCGGTGGCGCAGCGCGAGGACGTGGCGGAAGCCATGGGCCTACCCGTGAAGAAGGTTCTGGTGGCTACCTGGGCCGCGTCCGCGGTGCTGGCCACGGCCGCCGCCCTACTCTTCGCTCCCGCCACGCTGCTCAACCCCACCATGATGCTCGACCCGCTCTCCAAGGGGTTCGTGGCGGCGGTCATCGGCGGCATGAACTCGCTGCCGGGCGCGGTGCTGGGCGGCTACCTGCTCGGGGTGCTTGAGCTGCTGGTGGGTATCTACGTGTCGCTGGAGTTCAAGGCGTCGTTCGCGTTCCTGGCCGTGGTCCTCGTGTTGGTGTTCCGCCCGCACGGCATCCTCGGCCGGCCTGAGGTGAAGCGCGTCTGACCGCGCCATCTGTGCCTTCATCGCTCGTTGAGCCCCCTCTGATGCGGGGGCAGCACGTGGTAGGTTGAGGGCGTCAACAAATCCTGGAAAGTCCCGCTAGCGGGGAAAGGAGCAACATGAAGCGGCTTCTCGCGCTCATCGCTTTCGGCGCACTAATCTCGGTCGCCAGCGCTCAGGTCAAGGGCGTCACCGACGACGAGATCATCATCGGCAACTGGGGTCCGCAGTCCGGCCCAGCGGCCGCTTGGGGCACCGTGAGCACCGCCATCGACGCCTACTTCCAGTACATCAACGACCAGGGCGGCATCCACGGCCGTAACCTCGTGCTCGCCACGCGCGACGACGGTTACGACCCTGCCCGCACCGTGGCCGCCGTGCGCGAGCTGATAGACAGCGTGGGCGTGTTCGCCTTCGCCGCCGGGGTTGGCACCGCCAACGGCCTCGCCGCGCTGCCGCTCCTGCAACGCGATGGGGTGCCCTGGATCGGGCCCGCTTCCGGCTCCGAGGAGTTCGCTAACAACTCGAACGGCCTCATCTTCGCCACCTTCACCGACTACGAGGCCGAGGCCGTCCTCATGACGCGCCACGCGGTTACCGAGTTGGGCAGCAAGAACATCGCCATCTTCTACCAGAACGACGGCTACGGTCAGGCAGGTCTGCGCGGCCTCGAGGAAGAGATCGCCAGCCTGCAAGCGGCCGGTTACGACGTCACCGTGGGCGACAAGGTGAGCTACGAGCGCGGCACCACCAACCTGGGCGTGCAGGCGCTCCGCCTGCGCGGCTCCGGCGCCGACAGCGTGCTGCTCTTCTCGGACCCCACCGCCGCCGCCAACCTCGTGAACGAGTTCGGGCGCCTCGACTTCAAGCCGCAGATGCTGGCCACCGTCACGCTGCTCGACCCGTCGCTGCTCAGCAACCCGGGCATGCAGGGTGCGCTCTTCTCCGTGTTCCTGCGCCTGCCGAGCGTCATCGTGGGCGAGGGCAACGGCGACCCGATAGCCGACGCGCTCTACCGCGACGTCATCTTGGCGTACGCCCCGCAGATCGCCGCTGACCCGTTCCGCGCGCTGGCGGGCATCGCCTTCTCCGAGCCGCTGGTGCTGGCTCTTGAAGCCGCTGGTCGCGACCTCACGCGCGAGCGCCTCATCGAGGAGCTCAACAACATCGACGGCTACACCGAGGGGCTGTACCACAACCTCTCGTTCGCCAACGGCTACCAGGGGAACAACTCCGTGATGCTTCTCCAGGTCACGCCCCAGGGTCTGCGCCCAGTGTCCGACTGGCTGGAGCGCTAAGGACCGATCCAAAGCGGTGGGCGGCGTTCACGCGCCGCCCACCGGCACTGGATCCACCATCCCGATGGCCGAACTACTGCAACTCTCCGATATCTCGCTCTCGTTCCGCGGCCTGATGGCCATCTCGGACGTATCTTTCGGACTCCCCGAGGGGCAAGTCGCCGCCCTCATCGGCCCTAACGGGGCCGGCAAGACCTCTCTCTTCAACGTCATATGCGGTTTCTACAAGCCCCAGCAGGGCACCGTGTACTGGAAGGGCAAGCCCATCACCGGCATGGCGCCGCACATGGTGGCGCGCGCCGGTATCGGGCGCTCGTTCCAGAACATCGAGCTCTTCAAGAGCCTCACGTGCCTCGATAACCTGCTGCTGGGACGGCACCTACACGTGAAGTCCAACATCTTCGGCGCCATGCTCTCCACTCGCGCCTGGGTACGCGACGAGGTCGCGCAGCGCCGCAAGGCGGAGGAGCTCATGGACCTGCTCGACCTGCAGGCCTACCGCGACATGCCCGTGGGCGCCCTTCCGTACGGGGTACAGAAGCTCATCGAGGTGGCGCGGGCGCTGGCTGCCGAGCCCACGCTGCTGCTCCTCGACGAGCCCGCTGCGGGCATGACCGTGGAGGAGAAGGACGACATGATGGTCACGCTGCTGCGGCTACGCACCGAGCTGAAGCTCACCATGCTGGTGGTGGAGCACGACCTGCGCGTAGTGAGCCGGTTGGCCGAGCGCGTTCTGGTGCTGGATCACGGCACGCTCATCGCCGACGGCACCCCGGCCGAGGTGCAGGACGACCCGCGGGTGGTCCGCGCTTACCTGGGCAGCACGCGTCTGGCTGAGGCGCAGGGCGCGCCCGCCGCCACGGCGGAGGCGTCGTCATGAGCGCCAACGGCAACGGCGCCACCCCGCTGCTCGAGCTGCGCACCGTGGAGAGCGGCTACCACAAGCAGCTGCGGGTGCTGAAGGGCGTGTCGCTTAAGCTCATGCCGGGCACCTGCGTCGCCGTGCTCGGCTCTAACGGTGCTGGCAAGAGCACCATGCTGAAGACGGTCATGGGCCTCATCGACGACGAGCCCCGTAAGGGAACGGTGTGGGTGATGGGTAAGAACATGACCCGCGCCGACACGGAACGCATCTCGCAAGCCGGCATCGCGTACGTGGTGGAGGACCGCGGCATGTTCCCCGACCTGCTGGTAGGCGAGAGCCTCCGGTTGGGCGCTTACCACCGCAGCGACCGCGCCGCCATCAAGGACGACCTCGAGCGCATCTTCGGTTACTTCCCGCGCTTGGCCGAGCGCCAGAAGCAAGAATCGGGCACCCTCTCAGGCGGTGAGCAGCAGATGCTCGCCATCGCCCGGGCGCTCATGAGCCGCCCGAAGCTCCTGATGCTCGACGAGCCGAGCTTGGGGCTGGCGCCCATGCTAGTGGAGGAGATCTTCGGCGTCATCCGCACCATCAACCGCGACGGCATGGGCATACTGCTCGTGGAACAGAACGCCAACCAGGCCCTCGCCATAGCCGACTACGGCTACGTGCTGGAGGGGGGCCGCTTCGTGCTGGAGGGCGATGCGGAGGAGCTGCGCGCTAACGAGAACGTGCAGGAGTTCTACCTCGGGGTGCGCGCCGACGAAGGCGACACCCGCTTGCACGTTCGTCGCCGTCGGCGCCGCTGGAACTGAGGCCGCCGTGCGAGCCAGCTGAAGCCAAGGGGGAACCCGAACAGATTTCGCTCGGCGCCAGCGCCAAGAGGCCTACCGGTACCGAGCGAACTGTTCGTTTAATGAGCTACTTACTGGTTCAGGTTACGGGTTAGTAGTGCCCGCCCGCGGAGGCAGTGACGACGACGTTGGCCGCCTGAAGACCCTTCTTACCCTGTTCGACGTCGAAGCTCACTTCGTCGCCTTCGTTGAGGTTGCGGAAGCCTGAGCCCTGGATGGCGGAGAAGTGCACGAACACGTCGGGTTCGCCGCCGCCCTGCTCGATGAAGCCGAAGCCCTTCTCGCTGCTGAACCACTTGACCTTGCCTGTTGCCATGTTACGACCATTTCCCAACTTGCCCGAGCATCCGGGCATTTGATTTCGGGGCCATGACCCCCGTTCAGAAACACCTAACCTGGTTGTTCCGGAACAAGCGAAGTTTACGACACCCACGCAAGAGTCGCAAGTGACTAAGCCCACTAGAGCAGTCAGACTAGGCAGTAACCTAACTAGTTGCGCCGTTCGGTCTCGCACGCCGCTGTGGTTGGCTACTGAACCTGGCCGACCCTAAGGGGGCGGAACTACGGTTACACTTGCCTTCGGAATGAGCACCCCACCCCGCGACCCTGCCGAGACCGTCTCCATCACACTAGACGCGGCACAGGCAACCAGCGTCGACGCCACCGCCAGCAAGCGGCGGGCGAAGGCGCAGAAGCAGCGCGAGTGGGTCGACTACTCGGGCGAGATGACCATCACCAAGTACCGCGCCCTGCGCGTCGTGTACCGCGCCATCGGTGTAGGCGCCATCGGTATGGGCGTCCTTGGTTACTTGCTGCCGGGGCTGCCAGGCACGGTCTTCTTCCTCATCGCCGCCTACTTCTTAAGCCAGTCGAGCCCCCGCTTCTACAACTGGCTCATGAACCACCGCATCTTCGGCAAGATGATCCGCGATTACCGGGCTGGTAAGGGCATCCCCAAGTGGGTGAAGGTCTACGCGCCCATCATGATCGTCACGTTCTCGGGCTTTAGCGCTTACCGCCTGGGCATAGTGCTCGAGAAGCCGTGGATCGCCGTTAGCATCATCGTCATCGCCGTGTACGGCGTGTGGTACGTGCTGCAGGTGCCCACGAGCAAGCCAGACTCCGAAGAGCCAGACGGGCAGTAAGCGTCACGCCCCATGAACCGACCCCGCCGCTTTGGTCATGCGGCGGGGTCGGTTTCGTTGTGGGTGGTGGTCTTTCCCTGCGCCCCGACTCGGGGTAAGCGGGGGTCAGCTCTCGAGCGTGGCCTCCACGCTGATCTCGAGCCCCGCGAGGGCCTTGGAAACGGGGCAGCCCTTGGCGGCGGCGTCGACCTTCTCCTGGAAGGTGGCGGCGTCCACGCCTGGCACGCGCGCCTTGGTGATGAGGCGGCTGGTACTGATCCGGGCCCCGCCCTCACCGGTGGTCATGGTGACCTCGGCGGTGGTCTCGATGGACTCGGGCGGGAAGCCGGCGCCCGTGAGCTGTCCGGAGAGCGCCATGGAGAAGCAGCCGGCGTGCGCGGCCGCGAGCAGTTCCTCGGGGTTGGTGCCGGTGTCCTTGCCAGCGCCCTTCTCGAAGCGGGAGCGGAACGTGAACGGCCCCTCGTAGGTGCCGCTGGGCAGTCTCATGTTGCCGTTACCCTCGCGGAGAGTGCCGCTCCACGTTGCGGTCGCCTTGGTAGTTGTCATGCTTGGCTCCTTCCGACACGATGTGGCTGTCAACCCGATTCTTACAGGAAAGCGTTGCCAGCGCGCCAGCTCAGGGACGAACCGCGAGAACCGCGCTCACGCGCTCCGCGCTTAGGTCATCGCTGCCGATAACAAAGGTTCGCGCGTGGCAGGGATAGCATCGTCCTCATGTCAGCGACCGGTTCACACGACTCTGCCACCACCGCTAACCGCTCCGAAACCACCAAACCCAGACTCATGATCGTCATCGCCAGCGTGCGCGAGGGCCGTGTGGGCCTCTCGGTTGGGCGCTGGTTCGAAGCCGAGGCTCGCGCCAGCGAAGCGTTCGACGTCGACCTGGTGGACCTCGCCGAGCTCGACCTGCCGCTCATGACCGAACCCAACCACCCCCGGTTGCAGCGCTACACCTTCGACTACACCAAGGCGTGGAGCACGCGCGTTGAGGCGGCGGACGCGTTCGTGTTCGTTATGCCCGAGTACAACTTCACCTACACGGCGCCCCTCAAGAACGCCATCGACTACCTGAGCAAGGAGTGGGCCAACAAGCCGCTCGGCTTCCTCACGTACGGCGGGGTGTCGGGTGGCACACGCGCCATGGTTGGTCTCCTACCCGCCCTTCAGGCGCTGCGCATCCACCCCGTGCAGCCCGCCGTGAACGTGCCGTTCGTGACCCAGTTCGTGAACGACGACGGCGAGTTCGAACCGAACGAGGTGACCAGCAAGGCCACGGCAGGGATGCTGGAGGCTCTGGCGCAGGCGGCGCCACTCTACGCGCGGTTGCGTTCGAAGGGCTGACCGCCCAGGCCAGGGAGTGCGGGTACTGGCCCGCTTCAGAACCCCAGCGGCGGGTCGTCGACCCCGCCCCCATGACTGGTCTCCACCCGCACCGGGCGCAGCTCACGCAGCACGCGCTCGCTGCGGGTGGCTTCGTCTCTATCCACCGAGTAGAGGTGCCCGAGCTGCTGGAGCTTCCCGGCCCTGACCTTGAACAGATCGCCGGCCAGCAGCACCCGGTCGAGCTCGTGGAAGTAGACCACGTGGCCGGGCGTGTGGCCGGCGGCCTCGTGAGGCGTGAGGTCGCCGAGGCGGCGCAAAGTACCGTCCGCCGACTCCGGCAACGGCTTCGCCAGCCCCGGCCAGCGCGGCTGCATGAAGCCCACCACGCGCGGGTAGCTGCGCTCACCCGCCAGGTACGGCAACTCGCGCCGGTGGGCGAGCACGGGCGCGTTAAGCTCGCGCGCCAGGAAGGGAGCACCACCAGCGTGGTCGGGGTGGCCATGCGTGAGGAGCACGCGCGCTACCGGGCCGGCGCCGATCTGCTGAGCGGCACGCAGCACATCGCGCGCCATGAAGGCGAAGCCCGTATCCACGACCGTTAGACCGTCCTCACCAGCCACCAGCCAGGTGGTCACGCTGGTGAGACGCCAGAGACGTACCTGCCAGATATGCTCCGACACGCGGCGCAGGCGCATGGTGAGAGAGTCGCCCTTCACATGGTCATGCTACCGGCCGGTTTCGGTGCGGCCCGTTCGCGCTAATCCTCGTACCCCTCCAGGTAGCCGCGCGCCTGGCGGTTGAACATGCGCGCGTAGGTACCGTTCACGTCGAGAAGCTCCTCGTGCGTGCCCTGCTCGGTGATGACGCCGCCCTCCAGCACCACGATCCGCTCCGCCATGCGCACGGTGCTGAAGCGGTGCGACACGATGACAGCGATGCGGCCACGCGCCTGCTGCCTGAGGGTCTCGATGACCTCGTACTCGGCGTCGGCGTCGAGCGCGGAGGTGGGCTCGTCGAAGATGAGCACCGAACCGCCGCGGAAGTAGAGCCGCGCTAGCGCCAGGCGCTGCCACTGGCCGCCGGAGAGCTGCCGGCCGCCCTCGAACCAGCGGCCCAGCATGTTGTCGTAACCCGCTGGCAGCTGGTTCACGAAGTCGTCCGCACCGGCGCGCCTACCCGCCTCGCGGATAGCAGCGTCCACTTCGGCCGACTCGGCCGCCGTGTCGGCGCCGCCCGCCGCCAACTCCTCCACCCCGCGGCCCAGCGCGATGTTCTCCTTCACGGTCATCTGGTACTGCCCGAAGTCCTGGAACACGGTGCTCATCTCCGCCCGCAGGCTGGCGGGGCTGAAGCGGCTGGCGTCCTGACCGTTCACGAGGATCA
>CAZFFG010000049.1:0-13198 GCA_964518275.1 uncultured bacterium
ACACGACCGTTGTGCCGTCGAGCTCCATGCCTGGCAAGGTGGCGACCACAGAGCCAGTGGCCAGGATGACGTGCTCCGCCACGAGCTGCGTGACCGTGCCGTCGGCGGCGGTGACGCTCACCTCGCGTGCGGCCGTGAGCTTGCCAGTGCCGTCGTAACGCTTGATCTTGTTCTTCTTCACGAGGAACGCCACGCCGTCGGTGTTCTGCTTGACCACCGTGGCGCGCCGCGCCTGCATGGCGGCCAGGTCGAGCTTGACGCCCTCCACCTGCACACCGTGCTGCGCTGCTTGGCCTTTGGCCTGCTCGTAAACGTGGCTCGACTCGAGCAGCGCCTTGCTGGGGATGCAGCCCACGCGCACGCAGGTGCCACCGAGGGCGGCTTCGCGCTCCACCAGCGCCACGTCGAAGCCGAGCTGGGCGGCGCGGATGGCGGCCACGTAGCCGCCGGGACCCGCGCCGACGATGACGATGTCGTGTTGCGCCGGCGCGCTGCCGGCCTTGCCTTCAGCCTCGCTCATAAGGTGAGCCTCACACTTCCAGCAGCATGCGGGTGGGGTTCTCGATGGCTTCCTTGATGCGCTTCAAGAACGTCACCGCCTCGCGGCCGTCCACCATGCGGTGGTCGTACGTCATGGCCAGGTACATCATGGGCTTGATGACCACCTGGCCGTTCACCGCCACGGGGCGCTCCTGGATGCTGTGCATGCCGAGCACGCCCGTCTGCGGCGGGTTGACGATGGGGGTGGAGAGCAGCGAGCCGAACACGCCGCCGTTGCTGATGGTGAAGGTACCGCCCTGCAGCTCGTCGGGCTTGAGTCGGTTGTTGGAGGCGCGCTGACCGAAGTCGGCGATGGCCTTCTCCGTCTCGGCGAACGAGAGCCGGTCGGCGTCGCGCAGCACGGGCACCACCAAGCCGCGCGGGGTGGAGACGGCAACGCCGATGTCGTAGTAGTTCTTGTACACGATGTCGGTGCCGCGGATCTCGGCGTTCAGTTGCGGGATCATCTTCAGGGCGTCGATGGCGGCCTTCACGAAGAACGACATGAAGCCCAGTCGTACGCCGTAACGCTTCTCGAACACGTCGCGGTACTCGGAGCGCAGCGCCATGACGGCGCTCATGTCGGCCTCGTTGAAGGTGGTGAGGAGGGCGGCGGTCTGCTGCGCCTCCACCAGCCGCTCGGCGATGCGGCGCCTGAGGAGGGTCATGGGAACGACCTCCTCCTGGCGCGCCTCGAACCGCACGCTGCCCGCTGCGCCGGCGGATTCCTGGGCGGCGGCGCGCTCGCGGTAGGCGAGGTAGTTCTGCACGTCCTCCTTGAGGAGGCGCCCGCCCGGGCCGGTGGCCGGGACCTCGTCGGCGTTCAGGCCGCTCTCTTCCAGTAGGCGAGCCGCGGCCGGCATGACGCTGGTGGCCTTCACGCCCTGCGGCTTGGCCACCGCGGGCGCCGCAGCTGGCGCTGGAGCGGGGGGCGGGCTGGGCTGGCTGGGCGCCGCCGCGGGTGCGGGCTGGCCCGCAGCCGGCTGCGCCGGCGTCGGCTGGCTGGCGGCGGGCTGACTCTCTGCAGGCTCCGCCGGCTTCGCCGCCTCCGGTGCGGGCGCGGTGGCGCTCTCGTCGATACGCGCGATGACCTCGCCGATGTTGGCGGCGTCGCCCACGCCCTTCAACTGCTCGATGAGCACGCCTGCGACGGGCGACGGGATGTCGAGCGTTGCCTTGTCGGTCTCCACCTCGACGATGGGCTCGTCCACCGCCACGGCTTCGCCCGGCTGCTTGAGCCAGGTGCCGATGTACACCTCGTTGATGGACTCGCCCGCAGCGGGCACTTTGACGTCCGTTGCCATCTTCGCTCCTTCGTAACTGCCACGCGGCTTCAGACCGCGGCTACGCGCAGCTCGGTTAACACCCAGCTGCGCGCGTTTGTTCCCTATACCTTACCGGCCCACCCGCACCGTTTGGCCGAATGGTGCGCCTAACGGGCCCGTTGGCCTCACTCCTCGAACGCCCGCTTCAGCAGCTCGGCCTGCTCTAGCTTGTGCGCCGCTCCGGAACCGGTAGCGGGGCTAGCCGACTCGGGCCGCGCCACGCCTCGGAACGGGTGACCGTGGAACTGCTGACCGTAACGCACGAGCAGGAAGTGCCAGGCGCCGTTGTTCTCGGGCTCTTCCTGAACCCACACCACCGGGACCTGCTTTCCGTACGGCGCTAGCGCTCGCTCGATGGCTTCGGCGTTGAGCGGGTAGAGCTGCTCGAGTCGCACGATGGCAACGTCGGTGGCGCCGCGCTGCTCGCGTTCGGCCAGGAGGTCGTAGTACACCTTGCCGCTGGTGAGCAGGATGCGCTTCACGCCTTTGGCGTCCACGGCGTCGTCGCCGATGACGCGCTGGAACGAGCCTTGCGCCACCTCGTCTAGGCTGCTCACGGCCTTAGGGTGCCGCAGAAGGCTCTTAGGCGACATGATGATGAGCGGCTTGCGTGAGCGCCGCAGGACCTGCCGCCTGAGAAGGTGGAAGATCTGCGCCGGCGTGGTGGGGTACACCACCTGCATGTTGTCCTCGGCGCATAGCTGCAGGAAGCGTTCGAGGCGGGCGCTTGAGTGCTCCGGCCCACCGCCCTCGAAGCCGTGCGGTAGCTGCATGACGAGGCCCGACAGGCGCGACCACTTCTCCTCCGCGCTAGCGAGGAACTGGTCGATGATCACCTGCGCCACGTTCACGAAGTCGCCGTACTGCGCCTCCCAGATGACGAGGCCCTCGGGCATGTCGAGGCTGTAGCCGTACTCGTACGCCAGCACCGCGATCTCAGAGAGGGGGCTGTTATGGATCTCGAACAGGCCGCGTTCGGACTCCACGGCGCGCATGGGCATGTACTCGTAGCCGTGCTCGGCGTCGTGGAACACCTGATGGCGATGACTGAAAGTGCCGCGCTCCACGTCCTGGCCGGTCATGCGAACCTTCACGCCCTGGCTCACGAGGCTCGCGAACGCTAGCGCCTCGCCGGCCGCCCAATCGAGGGGCACCTCGCCGCGCGCCATCTTCACACGGGTGTTGAGCTGCCGCGCGATCTTGGGGTTGAGGTTGAAGTCGTCCGGGACCTTGGTGATGGCCTCCAGCAAACGCGCCGCCTCGCCGACCTCGATGCTGGTGTCGGCCTCGGGCACGTTGGCGTCTGGCCCACCCAAGTAGTCGGCCCAGATGCCCTGCAGGGTGGAGTACTGCAGCTTGAAGTCGCCGCTGCGCGCCACCGAGAGCTCCTGGTCGAGGTGCGCCCGGCGCTCCTCCGCCACACGTTCCGCGTCCTCGGCCGTGACCTCGCCCAGCTCCATGAGGTGACCGAGGTAGGCCTCCCGCACGCCCTGCCGCTTACGGATCTTCTCGTACATTACGGGCTGGGTGAAGGCCGGCTCGTCGGTCTCGTTATGACCGAAGCGGCGGTAGGCGTACATGTCGATCACCACGTCGCGTTTGAACTCCGCCCGGAAGTCGAGCGCCAGCTCGATTACCTGCGCTACCGCCTCGGGGTCCTCACCGTTCACGTGGAAGATGGGGATCTGCAGCATCTTGGCCACGTCCGTGGCGTAGGTGGTGCTGCGGCCCTGACGCGGTCCGGTGGTGAAGCCCACCTGGTTGTTCACGATGACGTGCAGCGCTCCCCCCACCCGGTAACCGACCAGGCCGGAGAGGTTGAGGGTCTCCTGCGAGACGCCCTGGCCGATGAAGGCGGCGTCGCCGTGGATCATGATGGGGAGCACCTTCTCGCGGCGGTGGTCGCCCATGCGGTCGCCCTTGGCGCGGCCGCGGCCCAGCACCACCGGGTTCACGAACTCGAGGTGCGACGGGTTGAAGGCCAGCGACAGATGCAGGCGCTTGCCGTCCTCCGTGATCCAGTCGTTGGAGTAACCGAGGTGGTACTTAACATCGCCGCGGCCCATGTACATCTCGGGGTCGGCGTCCTCGAACTCACGGAAGATGGTGCGCGGGTTCTTACCGAGCACGTTGGCCAGCACGTTCAAGCGACCACGGTGCGCCATGCCCATGACCACTTCCTCGATGCCCTGCGTACCGGCCTTCTCGATGGCCTGGTCGAGCAGCGGGATGAGCGTCTCTGAACCCTCGAGCGAGAAGCTCTTGGCCCCCAGGAACTTCTTCTGGATGAAGTCCTCGAAGATGGTGGCGTCGGTGAGCTTGGTGAGGATGCGCAGCTGCTTGGCGCGGCTGAGCGGCAGGCGGTTACGCGTGGACTCCATGCGGCGCTGCAGCCACACACGGACCTCGAGCGAGTCGATGTGCATGAACTGTACGCCGATGCTGCGGCAGTAGGTGCTCTGTAGGCCCTCGATTACCTCACCGATGGTCTCAGCGCCAGGGATGACGGGTGCCAGCACGGGGCGCTTAAGGTCCTCAGCCGTCATGCCGTAGTAGCCGGGGTCGAGCTCCGGGACCTCGAACGGCTCGCGCCCGAGCGGGCTCAGTTGCGCCAGCCGGTGCCCCCGCACGCGGTAGTTACGCACCAGGCGGTCGAGCTTCTGCTGCATGAGCGCGGCGTCCACGCCCACGTCGCCGGAGGCGGTGGGAGCGGCGCCGACCCCGCCTGAGTCGAACAGCGAGCGCGGTTTGAAGCTCGGACCCATGGCCCCCCGCGCGGTGGCGCCGTTGGGCGAGCTGGCGAAGTACGCACGCCACTCGTCCGGTACGGAGTCTGGTGCCTGCACGTACTGCAGGTACATCTGCTCCACGTACTCGAGGCTGGAGGAGTTGAGTAGGTCTTCGGTTGCGGATACGTCCATCGGCAGTAGCCCCTTGCTCTACAGGTACTGGCACGAAGAGCGCGCCGCCTGGCGGGCTCTCGCTGCTTTCGACCCCCAGTTGTATCACGGCGGCACGGGCGTTCCCGGCGCCGGGCGGACCAACGGGAAACCCGCGCGAAGCGCCATGATGAGCGGGTAACATCCGGTGTTAGCCGGGCACATGATGGGAGCCAGCAGCGTGGACATAGCAGCGGCACGAGGACGCATCGTCACCCTAGGCGAAGCGCTCGTCGACATGCTGCCGCTCGCTCAGCCCGCGCACGGGTCGCCCAGCGCCTACCAGCCCGCGGCCGGCGGCGCGCCCGCCAACGTGGCGGTGGGCGTCGCCCGCCTAGGCGCCCCCGCGGGGTTCGTGGGCAGGGTGGGCGACGACGCGTTCGGTCGCTTCCTCCTAACCACGCTCGAGGACGCGGGCGTGGACGTGAGCCAGGTGCGCACGACCACGGAACGCACGGCGCTGGCATTCGTAACGCTAGGCGAGGGGGGCGAGCGCGACTTCGCCTTCTACCGCGAGAACTCCGCCGACCTCAGCCTCACGACCGAGGACATCGACGCCGACTACCTCAAGGCAGCGGCGTTCCTCCACGTCGGCTCGCTCAGCCTCACAGCAGAACCAGCGCGCAGCGCCACGCTAGCGGCTCTGCGGGTAGCGCACAGCTTCGGCGTACCCCGTTCGGTGGACCCCAACCTGAGGCTCGGCCTGTGGCCCAGCCCGGACGCGGCCAGGCGCGAGATCGCGGCACTGCTCCCCCACGCCACGCTGATCAAGCTCAGCGAGGGGGAGCTAGCGTTCCTAACGGGCGCCACCACCGAACGCGCTGCCCGTTCGCTCATGGGTGTGGAGACGGCGCTCCTCTGCGTGACCCACGGGGCGGCTGGCACCACTTACTACAGCGCCTACAGCACTGGCTCGGTAACCAGCTTCCCGGTCACACCGGTCGACACCACGGGTGCCGGTGACGCCTTCGTGGCGGCCCTGCTAGTCGGCCTCTGGCAGCTGGGCGACTGGCCGGCCGCGCTCTCCGACACGCCCACCATCGAGCGGGTGGTGAAACACGCCAACGCCTTCGCCGCCCTCACGGTCACCAAGCAGGGTGCTATCCCCGCGCTCCCCAACCGAGCCGAGCTGGCACGCTTCCTAGCCAGCCAGGACGCCGACCCCACCTAACGCCGCGCCGTCGGTTCAGGCCGACCCCGCCGACGCCCAGCGGGCGTGCTACACAGTGGCATGGACCGATCACCGCTAGGCGAACGAGTTGGGGACCCGACCTTGAACGACGTTGAGCTGGCGCGCGAGAACCTGCGCGACGCGGTGCGCCGCACGCCCCTCTGGCCGCTACCGTTACGAACCCCCAGCGGACATCCCGTGTACGTGAAGCCCGAGAACCTGCAAGCCATCGGCTCGTTCAAGATCCGTGGCGCCACCAACTTCCTGGCCAACATGGCTCCCGCCGACCGGCAACGCGGTGTAGTGGCGCACTCCAGCGGCAACCACGCTCAGGGCGTGGCGGCGGCGGCCAAGCGGTTCGGGGTGAAGGCCACCATCGTCATCCCCGAGGGCGCCCCGGAGCTGAAGGTGAACAACACGCGCGAGCTCGGCGCCGAGGTCGTGAGGTGCGAGAACACCCAGGAGGCGCGGGAGGGCACCGCGAGGGAGATAGCCGAGCGCACTGGGGCGACCCTGGTGCCGCCCTACGATCACCCCTGGATCGTGGCGGGACAGGGCACCGTGGGCCTAGAGATCGTGGAGGACCTCCCGGACGTTGCCAACGTACTGGCGCCCATCGGCGGCGGCGGTCTGGCGGCGGGCATCGCCGTGGCCGTGCGCGCGCTGTCGGAACGCGCACAGGTCGTGGGCGTGGAGCCCGAGTTCGCGGCCGACGCACACGAGTCGCTCAGCACCGGTACTCGGCAGACCTGGTCGGCCGAGCAGGTGGCACGTACCCTCGCCGACGGGGTGCGCACCCAGCAGATCGGCGAGGTCAACTTCCATCTCCTGCAGCGCCTGCTGGCCGGCGTGGTGCGCGTGACCGAGAGCAGTATCGAGCGCAACGTGGCCTGGTACGCCACCAAGTCCAAGCTGGTGGTGGAGCCCACCGGCACCTTGAGCCTGGGAGCTTTCCAGCGCCTAGCGGCGGAAGGCAGCGTGGACGGCGTGACACTGCAGCCCGGCCCGACCGTGCTGGTGGTATCGGGCGGTAACGTGGATCCCGCGCTCCTCGCGCGCTTGCTCACTGCGGCGGGCTGATGGCCGGCGGGTGCGTGCGTTGCCGCCAGGGCGCCGGGAGACTATCCTGAGGCACAGTGACGCCCACCGTTCCAGCTATCGCGACCCCCCTTGTGCTCCTAGTGCTACTAGCGTTCTTCTTCGTGGTGGCGCTGGCGTTTGCCGTCTGGGCGGCGCTCACCGTTGGCGACGCTGCCAAGCGCACGCAACAACCGCCGCAGCAGCGGCCCGCGGGCCAACGCCAGTCAACAAGGCAGCGCCACACCGAGCGCAACAGGGAACCGAAGCCGTGGGAGCGCCAGCCCGGCACCGTCACCCAAGGCACGCTCTGGGAAGCTCGCCCCGAAACAGGTAGGCGACGCGACGCGGCGGCGCCCAAGACGCCATCCGATGAGCAGAGCAGCCGCGCCGTGGTGACCCCTAGGAAACCCAACACCGACGCGTTCGAACGCTTCCTAGAGAGCGAGAAGCGCCGTGACTGAAGCCAGCCCTAGCACCACGGACCCGTTCAAGCGCTACACGCGCCTTCGGATCGAGAGACCCGAGGCGCGCATCCTTCAAGTGGTGATGGAGAGGCCCGACCGCCTCAACGCCGCCGACGAGACCATGCACCGCGAACTGGTGGACGTGTGGCGCGATGTGGACGCCGCCACAGACGTGGACGTAGTCATCCTCAAAGGCGCCGGCCGCGGCTTCTCGGCGGGTGGCGACCTTGAGATGGTGGAGCACATCGCCGACGACTGGAGCACCCGCGTGCGCGTGTGGAAAGAGGCGCGCGACCTCGTCTACAACGTCATCAACTGCAGCAAGCCCATCGTTTCGGCCATCCACGGGCCCGCAGTGGGTGCTGGGCTGGTGGCTGGGCTGCTGGCAGACGTCTCCATCGCCGCCAGGAGCGCTCGAATAATCGATGGGCACACGCGCCTGGGTGTGGCGGCCGGCGATCACGCGGCCGTGGTGTGGCCGCTACTCATCGGCATGGCCAAAGCTAAGTACTACCTGCTCACCTGCGAGCCGCTCTCCGGCGAGGAAGCCGAGCGCCTGGGGCTCGTGAGCCTAGTGGTTAACGATGACGAGCTCGACGCCAAGGCGCTGGAGGTGGCGCGGCGCCTGAAGAACGGTAGCGCCAGCGCCATCCGCTTCACCAAGTACGCCTTGAACAACTGGCTACGCATGGCAGGCCCGACCTTCGACACCTCGCTCGCGCTCGAGTTCCTCGGCTTCACCGGTCCCGACGTGCGAGAGGGCATAACGTCGCTGCGCGAGAAGCGCCCACCGCGGTTCGAGGACGAACCGGAACTGTAGGCGCCGCTCGCGCAGCCACTGGTTGCGCTACCGGGATCAGGCTACGGCGGCGCGCTCCCGCAACTCCACCAGCCGGTCGTAAGCGGCCTGGGCGCGCTCACGGAGCTGAGAGTTGTCGGCCTTGCCGGCCATCATCAGGTGCATGTTCATGTGCTGGTCTATGTCGCCGAAGATGGAGTTGAGGGCCTCCACCTCGTCCTTAGGGCGCAAGGTAGCGTCGGCACGGAACTTGTGGGTGTAAGTGAACTCGAACTGATCCTGGTCGATGTGACCCTGCAGGTACTGCTCCAGGAGGTCGATGTAGTCACGCAGATCGGAGCCGCCAGCAGGCGCCCCCTCCACCAGGGCCTCACCAACGGGCAACTTGTCGAAGCCCACCGCCAGCGCCTCTGGCGTGATGTCCCAGTTGTCCACATCGAACACGGGGCTGCCGTCCTGGAAGAGGATCACCTGCGGTGACTCGTGCGTGATGCCGGTACGCTCCGCCACCAGGTTGCTGGCGGGGCGCGCCTCCACCACCCTGATGACGCCACACATGAGGTCCTCGCGCGGCTCGAGCTTCTCCTGCACGAAACCGAAACCCTGCATGGTCTTGTGGCAGGTGCCAGCCTTGAAGATCACGCTGGTGGGGAACTTAGCGAGGAACGCCTCGACGGCGTCTTCGGAACTGAGTAGCACGATCCTGTCTTTGAGCATGGTTCGTCTCCTTCGCTTCTGGCGAGTCTATCCGGCCCCGAACAGGTGGCGATGTTGCCCGTTGCACCGAAGGCGTCTTCGTTGACCCTGACGAGCCTGGACTGCTACACTCGCTGACGCTGCCCTCAGCCTGCCGCCACCGCAGCGGGTGAGGCACCCCAATACTGGAGAGGTGTCCGAGTGGTTGAAGGAGCACGCCTGGAAAGCGTGTGTGTGGGCTTACCTGCACCGAGAGTTCGAATCTCTCCCTCTCCGCCAGCGAAAGTAGAGCGCGCCCCACGGCCCCGGCCGGGGCGCGTTCTCGGTTGGGCCCTGGTCGCGCTTGGTAAGCTGACGCGGTGCACGACCTCCCCCCTTCACGCCCAGGCGCCCCCGTGCTAGAGGAGCGCACGCTAGCTGCTCCTATCGGCGTCTTCGACTCCGGGGTGGGTGGCCTGACGGTGCTGAAGGAGCTGAGGCGCGCGCTGCCCAGCGAGTCGTTCGTCTACCTGGGCGACACCGCCCGTCTGCCGTACGGCCCGAAGCCGGCGTCCATGGTGCGCGGCTTCGCGCACGAGATCGCGACGCACCTTCTGCAGCGGCACGTGAAGGCCATCGTGGTGGCCTGCAACACTGCCTCAGCAGCGGCGCTGCCGGGGCTGGCAGACGCGGTGCCGGTACCCACCTGGGGCGTGGTGGAGCCCGGCGTCACGGCCGCGCTCGCAGCGGCGCAGGGTGGTCGCATCGGGGTGCTCGGCACCGTGGGTACCGTGCGCTCGCGGGTGTACCAGGACAGGCTGGAGCGCGCTGGCGCCACCACGTGGGCGCAGGCCTGCCCGCTCTTCGTGCCTATCGTGGAGGAGGGCGTGTCGGACTCCGCCATCGCGCGCCTCGTGGCGGCCTACTACTTGGAGGGACGCCCGGCGTTAGACGCCGTCATCCTGGGCTGCACGCACTACCCGGCGCTCAAGCCGGTGCTGGCGGAGCTCTTAGGTCCAGACGTGAAGCTCATCGACTCGGCTGAGGCGGTAGCCGCGGTGGTGAAGAGCGAGCTGCTGCGCCTCGGCCTGCAGGCGCCGGCCGCGGGTAACGGTGCGGTGCATTACGTGGTCACGGGCGACATCCCTACCTTCCTGCATGCAGCTGAGATGCTGGGCGGTCCGCAGGGCACCTTCGAGCACTTGAACGTGGCCGACCTCGCGACGCCGCTGCCAACCAGGCCGCGGGCGGTAACGCTGTGAGCGCTCAGGGCACGGCACCCGCGCGCTCGGGGCGCGGGCCCAACGAGCTGCGGAGCGTGAGCGTGGAACGTGGCTACAACCCCAACGCGGAGGGCTCCGCGCTGGTGCGCTGGGGTAACACGCAAGTGCTGGCCACCGTGAGCATCGAGAACCAACTACCTCGCCACCTGCGCGGCACCAACAGCCGCACCGGGTGGCTCACGGCGGAGTACGCCCTCCTCCCGCGCAGCACAGCTCAGCGCGTGCAGCGGGAGCGGCACTACGCCAGCGGTCGCACGCAGGAGATCCAGCGCCTCGTGGGCCGCGCGCTCCGCAGCTGCGTGGACCTGGCGCTGTTCAGGGGCAAGACCCTTACCATCGACACCGACGTGCTCGTGGCCGACGGCGGCACGCGCTGCGCAGCCATCCTCGCGGGTTACCTAGCGCTGCACGACGCCGCCGATAGGCTCGTGTTCCGGGGCGAGGTCGACGAGTGGCCGCTCCTTCACGAGGTGGCGGCCGTGAGCGTGGGTGTGGTCGGGGGCGAGGTGCGTGTGGACCTCGATTACGAGGAGGACGCCGCCGCCGAAGTTGACCTCAACGTCGTGGCCACAGACGCCGGCGAGATCGTGGAGGTGCAGGGCGGCAGCGAGTCGCGTCCCGTCCCTGCCGAGCAGTACGTCACGCTCATCGCTACGGGCGTCACCGCCGCCCAGCACCTACTTTCGTTAGTGAGGCCGCAACTCGGATGAACACGACCACCATACGGCTGGCACTAGCCAGCGAGAACCCTGGCAAACTCGCAGAGTTCCGTGAGGCCCTGGCGGGGCTACCCATGGAGCTGAGCTCCGCGGCGGAGCTGGGCGTCACCGGCTTCCCGGAGGAAACCGGCGCTTCTTACGAGGAGAACGCCCTCATCAAGGCCGCTCACGTGACGTTGAAGAGCGGGCTCGTTACCCTAGCGGACGATTCTGGCCTCGAGGTCGACGCGCTGCAGGGTCAACCGGGCGTGCACTCGGCGCGTTACGGAGGTCCGGGCCTCACCAACGGCGAGCGCATGGCGCACCTGCTACAGAGAGTGCGGAAAGTGCCCGACGCGGAGCGCACGGCGCGCTTCGTGGCCGTGATCGTGGTGGCCACCCCGGGCGGCGCGGTTCATACCTTCCGGGGCGAGACGGAGGGGCGTCTGTTGCACGGGCCGCGCGGCAGCGCCGGCTTCGGTTACGACCCCATCTTCTTCAGCCCGGAGCTGGGCAAGAGCTTCGCGGAGGCTAGCGTGGCCGAGAAGCGCAGCGTGAGCCACCGTGGCCGGGCCCTGCAGGCGTTCGTGGCGTGGGCCGCCAGCCCCGCCGGCGCGGAGCAGTTACGGCTGATGACACCGCGGCCCAGCGCCGAAGAGTGAAACCCTAGCTGATCAGACCTGGATGGTGACCCGCGCACCGTCGCCCATGAGGTGCACGGCGTCGTTGAAGCGGATGACGCTCGAGCGGTAACCCATGGTGATGCTGTGCGTGCGGGCGCCGTTCTTGAAGAACTTGACCCCGCGCAACAGGTCGCCGTCGGTGATGCCAGTGGCGCTGAAGACGATGCTCTTGCCGGGCGCGAAGTCGTCGGTCCGGTACACGCGATCCTCGTTGGCGCCCATCTCGTTCAGACGCCGCCGCTCGTCGTCGTTGCGTGGCTTGAAGCGGCCCTGGATCTCGCCGCCGAGGCACTTGAGGGCGGCGGCGGCCAGCACGCCCTCGGGCGCACCACCGATGCCCATGACCGCGTGCACACCCGTGCCGCGTACGGCCGTGGCTAAGGCCGCGATGACGTCGCCGTCGCCGATGAGCTTCACTCTGGCGCCAGCGTCGCGCACCTCTTGGATGAGCTGCTTGTGGCGGGGTCGGTCGAGGATAACGATGGTGAGGTCGTCCACGGCGCGGTCGAGCGATAGCGCCACCCCTCGCAGGTTGGCGGCCACCGGCCAGGTGAGGTCCACGCGGCCCTTAGCAGGCGGGCCCACGATGAGCTTCTCCATGTAAGTGTCGGGCGCCTGGAACAAGCCGCCGCGCTCTGCCATGGCGATGACGGCCACCGAGTTGTTGATCATGCGCGCCGTGATGTTGGTGCCCTCAACGGGGTCCACGGCGATGTCGACTTCCCACGAGTCGGCGTCGGCCAGGCCCACGTTCTCGCCGATGTAGAGCATGGGCGCCTCGTCGCGCTCGCCCTCCCCTATAACGATGCGCCCATCGATGGGGAGCTCGTTGAGCACGCGGCGCATGGCGTCGACCCCCGCCTGGTCAACCAGGTCTGGGTCGCCTTTGCCGGCCACGCGGCTGGCGGAGATGGCGGCCTGCTCGGTCACGCGCACCGTGTCCATGACCAGAGCGGTCTCCATCAGAGCGGCCTCGGTGTCGCTGGTGCGCGCGCGCTTCGCCTTCTCTTCCGCGCGGGTTGCCCTGCTGTCTTCGTTGGTGGCCGGGTCTCTAACGGAACGATCTTTGGTCGACATGCCCCCATGATGGCGCAAACGGGACCGCCGCCTGGGCTGTTGTACCGCTGTAGGTAGAACGCAGGTGTTCGGGGCCGGGCGCCGCCCACGCGCTCAGGGTGCGGTGGGCACTATCTGTCCGCTCTGGTACTCGAACCCCTCAGGCGCCGGGGGCAGCACGAAGGTCGACATGGGGTACTCGCCGTGATCGGGCACACCTAGCGCCTTCACCATGGACTCCACCCAGGTGATGGACTGGTTGTAGTAGCGGCCCAGGTTGGTGTGCGACTCCTTCGCCATCACGCCCCAGAGGTTGGTATCGGTGCCGTTGATGCGCACGTTCACGTCGTCGTCGGCGAGCACGTTCGGGTCGAACGACAGGAGCCTGAACGAGGTCCGCACCTCGAGCCCGAAGATGACGTTGGCGGGGACCACGTCGTTGATGTTGGCGCGCCTGCTCTGGCCCGGGACCTGCAGGGTGCCGC
>CAZFFG010000050.1:0-13082 GCA_964518275.1 uncultured bacterium
CCTACCCCACCTTCAACCGCACGCTCTTCAGCTGCGTGTAGTTGTCCAGCGCCTGCTGGCCCTCCTCGCGGCCGATGCCGCTCATCTTGTAGCCGCCCGCGGGGCAGGAGATGTCGCCGCAGAACCACTCGTTCACGTACACCTGACCCGACTGCAGCTGCGAGGCCACCCGGTGAGCCCGGCCGAGGTCGTTGGTCCAGAGGCCGTTGGCCAGCCCGTACGGGGTGGCGTTAGCCAACCGCACTGCTTCCTCTTCCGTGGCGAACGACTGGATGGTGACCACGGGCCCGAACACCTCTTCCTGCACGATGCGCATGTCGTTGGTCACCTGGTCGAACACGGTGGGCGGCACGAAGTAGCCGGCGCCCAGCGCGCCGTCGGTGAGGCGCTCACCGCCGGCCAGCAGGCGCGCGCCTTCGGCCTTGGCTACTTCGATCATCTCCAGCACGCTGGCGAGATGCTTCTCGGAGACCAGCGGCCCCATCTCGTGGTTCTCCACGCCTGGACCCACGCTCATCGACTTAGCGCGCGCCACGAACTTGCTGGTGAACTCCTCAACGATGCTCTCGTGCACGAGCAGGCGCGGGCCGGAAACGCAGATCTGCCCGGCGTTAGAGAAGGCGGCCCAGATGCTGCCCTCCACCACGCCGTCTACGTTCACGTCGGGGAACACGATGTTGGCCGCGTTGCCGCCCAGCTCGAGCGTCACGCGCTTCATGGTGCTGGCTGCGCGGCGCATGATGTCCTGCCCCACGCTCACGGAGCCCGTGAAGGTGATGCCGTGGATGCCGGGGTGGTCGACCAGCGCCTGGCCCACGCTGGAGCCGGGTCCGGGTATCACGTTCACGAGGCCGTCGGGCAGCCCGGCTTCCTTAGCGATCTCGCCAAGCAGCATGGCGCCCAGCGCCGCTTCCTGCGCGGGTTTGAGGATCACGGCGTTACCGGCCGCCAGCGCGGGCGGCACGCTGCGCGACGCCTCCCACAGCGGGCCGTTCCACGGGATGATGTGGCCGGTCACGCCGAGCGGTTCGCGCACGGTGTACGAGAGGTAACCCTGGTTGAGCGGGATCTGCTGGCCCTCCAGCTTGTCGGCCAGGCCCGCGAAGTACTCGAAGCGGCGGGCGGCCACGTCGCGTACGGTCACCCCCGAGTAGTAGAGGCTGCCGCCGCTATCGAGGGTCTCGAGCAGCGCTAGTTCCGCCTCCTCGCGGCGGATGATCTGCGCCATGCGGTACAGCGCCGCCGAGCGCTCGGCGAGGGGCGTGGCGGCCCACTCGGCGGCCGCGCGAGTGGCGGCGGTCACCGCCAGGTCCACGTCCTCGGGTCCGCCCTTAGCGATGCGCGCCACGGCCTGTCCGGTGGCGGGGTCTATGGTCTCGAAGGTCTGGCCAGAAGCGGCGGCTTGCCAACGGCCGTCGATGTACAGTCCGTACTCTCTCATCTAGAACTCTCCAATCGCCTGAGGGCGTTCATTCGTCGAGGGGGTCGGCGCGCTTACCGCGGCGCGAGGCGCTGTAGAACACGAGCGCCACCAGCGTCAGCAGGTAAGGCAGCGCGAACAGGAGCTGCGTGGGGATGCCTTTCACGGTTATCTGCAGCGAGTTAGCCACGCCCTGCGCCGCGCCGAACAGCACCGCCGCCGCCACGGAGCCCCAGGCGGTGGCGTTGCCTACGATGGCGGCCACCAGGCCCACCCAGCCGCGGCCACCAGACATGTCCTGCACGAAGCCGCCGAGCGTGAGCGCCAGGTGCGCGCCAGCCAAGCCGGCCAGCAGGCCGCTGGCGGCGATGGCGAGGTACTTGATCTGGTTCACGCGCAGGCCCACGGCGCGGGCGGCGTTAGCGTCCTCTCCCACCGCGCGCAGGCGTAGCCCGAACTTGGTGCGGAAGATGAGGTACGACACCGTGGGGATGAGCAGCCACGCCAGGTAATCGAGCGGCGTGTGCCCGCTTAAGAACGAGAGGAAGCCGATGTCGCGGATGATCGGGATCTCGATCTTCGGCAGCGTGAGCGCGTTCGGGTAGCGCAGCTGCCCCTCCCGGCCGGCGATGAGCCAGGACGCGTAGGTGGTCACGGCCGCAGCGAACGAGTTGGTGGCCAGTCCCACGATGAACAGGTTGGCGCGCAGGAAGATCGCGAACCACGCGAACACCAGCGCCAGCAGCACGCCGGCCAGCATGGCAGCCGCGACCCCCACCACGAGGCTGCGGGTGAGGCCCGTGGCCAGCACGCCCGCGAACGCGCCGAACAGGAGGAGGCCCTCCAGCGCGATGTTGAGCACGCCGCCGCGGTCGGAGATGGCGCCCGCCAACGCGAGAAGGATGAGCGGGGTGCTCACCCTAAGGATGTCGTACAGCAGCTGAACGTTGAGGATCTCGCCCACGTTCACGGCGTCACCTCCTCGCCAGCGTCAACCTGAGCGTTGCGCCGCTCGGCGCGCTGCATGAGCGCGCGGCGGAACCAGATGTACAGGGCTTGCGCGGTGACCATGTAGAAGATGAGCGACTGGATGATGACCGCAACGCGCGGCGACACGTCCGAGAGCAGGTTGGCCGTGTTGGCGCCTGCATGCAGGTAGCCGTACAGGAGCGCCGCCGGCACCACGCCCAGCGGGTGCAGCCTAGCGATGAGCGCCACGGTGATGCCGTTCCAACCGAGGTTGTTGGAGAAGCCCGTGACGAGGCGCCCGTGCACCCCGGTGACCTCCATCACGGCCGCGATGCCCACGAAAGCGCCACTGATGAGCATGGCCAGCACGAACATGCGCTTGGTATCCACGCCGCTGAAGCGCGCGAAGCGCGGGTTGCTGCCCGTCATGCGTAGCTCGTAACCGAAGCTCGTGCGGAACAGCACGAAGTACACGAGCACGGCCAGCGCGAGCCCGATGAAGAAGCTGAGGTTGAGGGCGGAGGGCGGCATGATGCGCGGCAGCCGCATGACCTGCGCGAAGCTGGCCGTGGCGGGGAAGCCAGCGCTGGGGTCCACGAGGTAGCGCCGCAGGATGAAGTCGAACAGCTGGATGAGGGCGGCGCCGATGAGGAACGACGTGATGACCTCGGTGGCGCCGAAGCGCGTGCGGAGCCAGCCCGCCAGGGCTGCGAACACGGCGGCAGCGGCGGCGCCCGCCAGCACGGCCACGGGCAGCCACCACACGCTCGGGGTGCCCACGGCCAGGAGGATGGCGGCGCCCGTTACGCCCCCGATGTACACCTGACCCTCACCACCCAGGTTGACGGCGCCCGCCTGGAACGCCACCACCATGCCGAGGCCGGTGAACATGAGCGGCGCGGCGGCCTGCAGCATGTTGCCGAAGAAGAAGTTGTTGGTGAACGGCCCCCAGAAGAACGCCTTCAGCGCCGCTGCGGGCTCGCTGCTGGTGAACAGGATGAGTAGCGCACCCACACCAAGCGCCACCACGACGGTGACGAGGAGGCTGAGGGCGTCGGCCACGCGGTTGATGCGGGTGTCGTTCATGCCGACGCCCGTTCCGCGGCAGCGCCCTGCAGCATGTAGCGCCCCAGCTCTTCCTTGCCCGTCTGGCCGGCGCCCGGCAGCACGGCCGCCGCGGTGCCCTTGTAGAGGACGACCAGGCGGTCGCTCAGGGCCAGCAGCTCGTCGAGGTCGGTGGAGATGAGCACGATGGCCGTGCCGGCGTCGCGGTACTCGCACAGCAGGTCGTGGATGAACACCACGCCGCGCACGTCTATTCCGCGCGTGGGCGTGGCCACCACGATGGCCTCGGGCACCTGCTCCCGCGCGTCGTCCGCGCCGCCCGAACGGCCGCCGCCGCTACCGCCAGCCCCGCGCCGCCGCCCAGCCGTGAGCTCGCGGCCGAGGATGAGCTTCTGCAGGTTGCCGCCCGACAGCGCGCCCACCTGCACGGCCATGCCGGGGGTGCGCACGTCGAAGGTAGTGAATATCTCCTGCGCCTTGCGCTTCAGGGCGCCGATGTTGAGCACGCCGCCCGTGCGGTGCTCGCGGTGCAGTTGCGAGATGCTGTTCTCGAACACGGATGCCTGCGGCGAGCAGCCCCACGCCAACCGGTCGGAGGGGATGTTGGCCATGCCCAGCCGGCGCCTCTCGAGCGGGCTGGCGCGCGTGATGTCTTGGCCCGCTAGCTCCACCGTGCCGCGCGTGGGCGTGAGCAGGCCGCCGAGCACCTGCTCGAGTTCCGCCTGACCGTTACCCTCCACGCCGGCCACGCCCAGGATCTCGCCCGAGTGCACCGTGAACGACACGTTCTCTAGGAGGGCGCGCCCGTGCGGGCCTTCCAACGTGAGGTCCTTTACCTGCAGGCGCGGGGGCCCGCCAGGTCGACCGAAGCTGCGCTCCTTATGGATGTCGACGTCGCTGCCCACCATCATGCGCACGAGGTCCTCGCTCGAGGCGCCCTCGGTAAGGCGGCTGCCCACCAGGCGGCCACGCCGCAGCACGGTCACCTCGTCGGAGATGGCGAGGATCTCCTCCAGCTTGTGGGCGATGATTATCACCGTGTGGCCCTCAGACTTGAGGCGCCTGATGCCCTTGAAGAGCTTCTCTATCTCCTGCGGTGTGAGCACCGCAGTGGGTTCGTCGAAGATGACGAGCTCTACGTTCAAATACAGTGCCTTGAGGATCTCGACCCGCTGCTGTTCGCCCACGGAGAGGTCGCGCACCCGCGCGCGGGGGTCGACCTGGATCCCATACTTCTTTACCAGCGCCTGCACCTCGAGCTCGGCGCCTTCGATGTCGAGCCTGGGGCCGTACACGGGCTCGCTGCCCAGCACGATGTTCTCCGCCACGGTCAGCGACGGGAAGAGCATGAAGTGCTGGTGCACCATGCCGATGCCGAGCGCGTTCGCCTCGCGCGGCGAGGACGGGCGGTAGGGCGCGCCCTTGAAGACGATCTGCCCCTCATCGAACTGCACCACGCCGCCTATCACCTTGGCCAGCGTGCTCTTACCGGCGCCGTTCTCGCCTATCACGGCGTGCACGGTGCCCTTGCGGACGCTCAGGCTCACCCCCTGTAGGGCCTGGACGGTGCCTTCGTACGTCTTGTGAAGGTCTTGAACCTCGAGATAACGGTCCATGCAGGGAGTAACCCTCCTAGGTCAGTCGCTCCGGTACAGGCCGCCGGGCACGGTTGGGAGCCGGTCCTGGCGCGGCGCGCACGCCAGGACCGGGCTTCCCAGAGAGGCTAAGCGGTTACTGACCGAGCTCCTGCCTGGTGAGTTCGAGGTAATCGACCTCACCGGCGGCCATGGCGGCCTCGATCTCGGCGAGCTTGGCGCGGGCGGGGCCGGGCACGTACAGGTCGTAGTACTCGTCCTGCGCGAGCGAGATGGCGCCTTCCTCCACGCCCGCGGTCTCCACCGTGCCGTAGGGCAGCTCGCCCGCCATGGCGCGCTCCACCACGGAGAAGATGGAGTTGTCGAGGCGCTTCAGCACGCTGGCGAGGATCACGCCTGGCTGGTCGGCGTTCTGGTTGGTGTTCACGCCCACCGCGAAGCCGTCCGTCTCGCTGGCAGCGCGGAACACGCCGCTGTCGCCGCCGCCCGTGATGGCCATAACGGCGGTGGCGCCGCGGTTGAACATGTTGAGGGCCAGGTCACGCGCGCGGTTGGGGTCGTTCCAGTCGCCCACCACGGCGAAGAGCACGGTCACGTCGCCGGCGGCGTACTTAGCGCCCGCAACGAAGCCGGGGTGGATGCTGTTGTCCATCTGCGGGTAGGGCGTGCCGGCCAGCAGGCCCACGGTGGGGTTAGCGGCGTCGCGGCTCATGACCGGGTCGGTGGCCAGCATGCCCGCCACGGCGCCACCGAGGAAGCCGAGGGCCTCGTCGGAGTACACGAGCGAGTACACGTTCTCTTGGCCCGGGGCGGAGGAGTCGAGCATGGCCCACTTCTGGTTGGGGAACATGCGCGTGATGGACTCGATGATCTGCGGCATGCCGTCGGTGAAGGTGATGATGAGGTCGTACCTGCCGCTGGCAGCTAGCGCGGTGGCGCCGGTCTCCCAGTCGGCGGCCGCGCCGCCTTCCACCACGCGGATGGTGACGTTGTCGAACTCGGACTGCACCAGGCGCACGCCGGCCGTGATAGGTGGCTCGATGGGGTTGCCGCCCAGGTCGCCGGGGAAGAACAGCGCCACGTCGAACGTGTCCTGCGCCGCCCCGAAGCTGAGCCCCAGCGCTACCAGGGAGGCCATCAGGAGTCTCGCCAACTTACTCTTTGCCCTGCTCACCTTGTTCTCCTTCCGCGCGGTTCGTCCGCGCTACGCGTGCGCGACCATCGGTCACGCTGTCACACCTCGTCGGGGTACGCCCGTTGGCGCACCTTCGCTAGGTTCTGGAACGGTTCACGCATCCTCCCGTAAAGGTCGAGGAAGAGCGGGTAGATGTCGTCGTAAACGGCCTTCCGGGCAGGATCTGGCAACACCGGTTCATGGAAGCGCGCCATCTCGGTGGCAACGGCCGTGAGAGGCGCGCCAGTTACGGCGGCACGCGCCAGCATGGCCGCGCCCAGCACCCCGGCTTCGTGAACCTCGGGCACCATCACGGGCAGCCCGGTGGCGTTGGCCTTGATCTGGTTCCACACCCCGGCGCGGGCGGTGCCGCCGCTCACGGCTATCTCGCTGGCCTGACCGCCCAGCGACTCGAACACCTGCACTATCTGCCGGAGCCCTAAGGCCGCTCCCTCGAGGAGGGCGCGGGTGAGGTGCGCCGCGCCGTGCTCGCGGCCAACGCCGAAGAACACCCCGCGGGCGTTGCGGTCGAAGATGGGGGTGCGCTCGCCCAGTAGGTAGGGCAGCGCCACCAGCCCGTTGGCGCCGGCGGGCACTGCGGCCACGGCGCTCAGCACGTCTTGGTGCCCCGCGCCGCCGAAGAGCGAGCGTGCGGCCCAGTCGAGGAGGCTGCCGCCGTTCGACATGGAGCCGCCCACCACCCACCCCGTGCGGAACGGGCTCGGCAGGGCGAAGAGTCGGAACTGCGGGTCGGCTAGGCGCGTGGGCCAGGCGGCGTTAACGCCCTCCGAGGTGCCGCCCACGTTGCTCACCCGGCCCGGGTGGGTGAGGTCCACGCCGATCCAGTGCGAGAAGGCGTCGACGGTGCCGCTCACCACAACGGCTCGGGGGTTGAGACCGAAGCGCTCGGCTACGGCGGGGGTCAGTTGCGCCACCACCGTGCCCGGGTCCACAGCGCGGTTAGGGAACTTAGCTGGGTCGAGCCCGGCAGCGGAGATGGTGTCGGCCGTCCAGGGCGCCAGCTCGGGCCCGGGCGAGAAGGTCACGGGCTCGCCCGTGAGGTGGAAGCTAACGAAGTCGGCCGCCTGGAAGAACCAGCGGGTGGCCTGGTAGTTGAGGGGCTCCTCGTCCTTCACCCACAGGGCGCGCGGCAGCACGGCGAACTCCACGTTCACGTACTCGCCCGTTGCCTCCGACAGGCGGTCGGCCTGCGCGGCGGCGCGCGCGTCGGCCCAGGTGAGGGCCGGCCGCAGGGGCTGGCCGTCGGCGCCGGCGGGCACCACGGTGGGCGACTGCCCCACGGGGCAGATGGCGGCCACGCGCTGACCGTCTACCTTGGTGAGCACCTCCGCCAGCGCCGCATCCAGCGCGCTTAGCCACTGGCGGGCGTCTTGCTCCACCCAGTCGGCGCGAGGTTGGTCCACCGCGTAGCGCTGGCCTGCGAAAGCGAGGAGGTTGCCGGCGGGGTCGAACGCGCCCACCTTCAGCGCGGTGGTGCCAACGTCCACACCGATGAACACGTCGGCGTTCACGGGGGCGCCGCTCACGTGCGCGCCTTAGCGGCGGCGCGGCTCCGCGCTTGGCCGGAGAGCTGGAACACGACCACGCCGAGGCTGGTGATGAGGATGCCGGCCCACATGACGGCGTTCACGTACTCGTTGAGGAACAGCCACCCACCGATGGCGACGAGGATGGGAGTGAACCCGTTGAGCACGTAAACGGTAGCGGCCGGCAGGAGCTTCATGGCGGTGAACATGGCGTACACGCCGATCATCCCACCGAACACGCCGCTGAGGAGCAGCGCGCTGAACTCCTGCGAAGTGAGCGTGCCGAACACGCCCAGGTTGCCGCTCAGGGCCACGTAGAGGAGGCCGAGCAGCGCGGAGGTGCCGTAGTGCACGGTGATGCCGGTGGCGCGGCTCACGCCGCGACGCTGCTGCCCTAGGCGCCAGATGACGCCGGACGCGCCCCACCCGAGGGCGGGCACGAGCGCCAGCAACGCGCCTAGCAACCAGCGGTCGCTGACGGGTACGCCCTGGCTCTGACCGAACGCGAGCACCACGAGGCCCGCCAGCGCCAGCAGCACGCCCAGGCCGCGCCGGAGCTCGAGCTTCTCGCCCAGCAGCCACCAGGCGATGAGCGCACCCCAGATGATCTGGGTCTGCAGCACCGGCACCACGATGTTCACGCCGCCCACGTTGAGGCCGTAGAAGAAGGCGAACGTTCCGAAGAGCGACACCACGCCGCTGGCGACGAACAGCAGCAGGCTGCGGCCGCGGAACTCCGCCCGGCGCGGGTTGAGCTCGCGGTGGGCGCCGCTGCGAACGAGCATCACGAGCCCCATTACGAAGCTCGGCAGGTCGCGTAGGAGCGGACCGGCCAGCGGGTCGCCGCGCACCACGCCGGCGCGCCCGAGCAGGTTGGAGGTGGAGTAACCCAGCACCGACACCATGGCCCACATCTCACCCACGAAGCCGCCGGGCCGTTCTTCGGCCTTGCGCTCCGCGGGGCGTTCTGTGGTCTTGGGGGCTGTGGTCACTAGCTACCTTCCGCCTTCGGTCGGGGGGTGGCGAGGGGTCAGGTGTTGAGCTTAGGGGTCAGGCGTTGAGCTTCGCGAGGGCCTGCTCCACGGTGGCGTCCTCGTGGATGATGGCGGCCAGGGCGCTCACCACGCCGCGCACGTTCTCGTGCTGCCACACGTTGCGGCCCACCGCCACGCCGGCGGCGCCGGCCTGGATGGCGTCGTACACCATCTGCAGCAGCTCCTGCACGTCGTCCTTCTTACCGCCGCCCAGCACCACCACGGGGCAGAACACGCCGGCGGTGAGGTTCCCGAACGACTCGGTGTCGCCCGTGTAGGTGGTCTTGATGATGTCGGCGCCCAGCTCGGCACCGATGCGCGCGGAGATGGTGGTGTTCTCGGGGGTGTGGAAGCTGGGGTCGAAGCCGCCGGCCATCATCTCGGCGAGGAGCGGCATGTTCCACTCGTCGCACTGGCTGGCTACGCGCGCCACGGTCTGGAGGGTCTGGTCGTCGTTCACGCCGGGGAAGCCCATCACGGCCACGGCCTCGGCGCCTAGGCGCACGGCGTTCTCGACCGTGAAGCGCTGGTCGAAGCGCATGCTGCGGTCGAGGTGAGAGCCCGAACCGTCGATGCGGAGGATGAGCGCCATGGAGCCGATCTCGTAGGCGTACATGGAGGCTATACCCATGGTGGTGAGGATGGCGTCGGCGCCGCCGGCGCGCATCTCTTTGATGAGCTTGCCGGGGTCGGCGGCCTGCGGGAGCACGTTCATGTAGGTGCCGTGGTCCATGGCCACGATCAGCGAGCGACCGTTCTCGCGGAAGAGCTTCTGCATCCGGCGGGTCTTGGCGAGCTTGTGCTTCATCTTCACTCCTCGGTGTTTCGCCCGGTGTGGGCGGTGGTTTCCGTTCAGGTTGGCGCGCGGTGGCGCCTAGCTAGGTTCGGCGGTAAGGGCTGTGCGCCCTGATGGCGCTGGGGCGCACAGCTGGGTTCGGGGCAGGCTCTGGCGTCGAAGTCGACCACCACGCGCTGCTGGGCGCCGGCGCGCTGGCCGCGGCTGAGCTCGGTGGGGAGCTCGCTGAGTGGGATCTGGCGCGAGACGAGCGCCTCCAGGTTCAGCTGGGGGAGGAGCGCGGCGGCCTTCCTCACATCGTCGCGGGTGCGCGACTCGGTGCCGTCGATGCGGATCTCGTTGTAGTGGATGCGGTTCCAGTCGAGGGTGATCTTGGCTGGCGGGTGAGTGGAGGCGTAGAGGACGACGCTGGAGTACTTGCCAGCCATCTCCACCGCCTGCTCGGCGGCGGCGGCCACGCCCGCGGTGACGAAGACGGCGTTCACGCCGCGGCCGTCAGAGAGGTCCTTGGCGGCCTGCACCGGGTCCTGGCTGGTGGGGTCCACCACCACGTCGGCGCCGAGCCGCTCCTTGGCGAACTCGCGCCGCGCCGGGTCGGGGTCGCTAACGAGGACCTTGCAGCCGTACAGCTTGGCTAGCACCACGTGCAGGGAGCCCATGGTGCCGGCGCCAACCACGGCCACGGTGTCACCCAGGGTGACGGTGGTCTTGGAGTAGCTGTGGATGATGCAGCCGAGCGGCTCGCTGAGCGCCACGATGTGGTCGGGCACAGAGGGGTCGACCTTGAAGACCTTGGCGGGGTCCACTGAGATGTACTCGCCGAAGCCGCCACCGATGACGTGGTAGCCGTCCCACTTGAGGCCCTCGCTGTAGATGCGCTCGCACTGGTTATCGAAGCCTCGCACGCAGTAGTAGCAGCGGCCGCAGCGGTACACGAGGTCCATGGCCACCTTGTCGCCGGGCTTGAAGCCGAGGCCATCGGGCGCCCACTCCACCACCGCGGCCACCTCGTGACCGGCGATGGACGGGAAGGGCACGTGCTTCTGGGCGCCGGAGTAGATGCGGCGCTCGAAGGTGCAGATGCCCGTGCGCGTTACCCGCACGAGGACCTTGCCCTCCTCGGGTTCGGGCTTCGCCACGTCGGCGATGCGAAGGTCGTGGGCGGCGTGGAACACGCCGGCCTTCATCGTCTTGCTCATTCTTCACTCCCTGCCAGGCTCAAGATGCCTAACTCAAGTTCGCTTGGGTCGTCGTCTACGTCGGCGAAGCCGCCACCCACGTGCTCGGTCGGGTCGGCGGACTTGCTGACCTTGCTGAGGAGGATCTGGTTGTACTTTCGGAACGCGGCGGCGAAACGCTCGGGCTCACGCGCGAACAGCCGCGTGAAGATGAGGTCCACCAGGAACAGTTGCGCGATGCGCCCGCTCATGCTGCCGTCGGGCAGCAGGTTGCGGGAGACGGAGGTTGAGACCACGATGTCGCTCCACTGCACCACCGTGGAGTCGGCGAAGTTGGTGAGCGCGATGGTGGTGGCGCCCTGCTCGCGAGCCACGGCCAGCGCGTCGATGACGTCGGCGGTCTCGCCCGAGTAGGTCATCGCCAGCGCCACGTCGTTCGGTCCGAGCGACATGGCCGAGATGGCCTGCATGTACGCGTTGGAGTGCCCGGACGCGTACAGGCCGAGCCGTTTGAGCTTCTCGATGAGGTCGAGCCCCACCAGGAACGAGGTGCTGGCGCCGTAAACGTCGATCTTGTTGGCGCCGGCGATGGCCTCAACGGCGGCGTCTACGGCCTCCTGGTCGATACCAGCCAGCGTCTCCTCGAGGCCGCGCACCGTGTTCTCGAACAGGGCGGTGGCGTTACCGAGGTCGTGTTGCTGGTCCGTGAGGTCTTGCGAGACGAGCAGGCTGCCGACCTCCATGGCCAGCTGCACCTTCATCTCCTTGAAGCCCGCGAAGCCGATGTCCTTCGCTAAGCGCACGACCGTGCTGGAACTCACCCCGCAGCGAGCGGCTATGTCGTGGATGGACATGGCGAGCGCCTCGTTAGGGTGCTGCAACACGAACTCTGCGACCCGCTGCTGCGTGGCAGAGAGCCTAGAGAAGTGTTGCCGCAGTCGCTGTAAACAGTGACGCGACGGGGTGTTCCGTTTCACGTTGAACATGACGTTAGCCTTGACCTTCCCTTATGTCAAGACTATAGTTCGAGCAGTTGGAACAAAGTTTTACCGCTGCGCCAAGCGCGTCTTGGAGCGGCTATCCCTTCACCGCCGGGAGGGGGAAACCGGCCCACTTACGGACCTTCGACGCATCACGTGATGAAGCGTCAGGAAAGAGGAGTCGGCATGTCAAACCTGGTTCGATCTCTCGTTAGCTCCCCCCGCAGCACCCGGCTGGCAGCGCCCCTAGTGCTGCTGGCGGTCCTGCTCGGTAGCGTCTTCGCGCAGTCGCCGGCGGTACTGGCACCGCCCTCAGTGGCGGGCCTCAAGGTGCTACTCACGAACGACGACGGCGTGCAGCCAGGCGGCGGGGCGGGCGGCATCTTCGAGCTGCGCAAGGCCCTCTGCGCCGCTGGCGCCGACGTGGCCGTGGTGGCGCCCTGGCTCGACCGCAGCGGCGCCGGCACCTCCATCACGTACGGCTCCGACCAGACGCGCTTCACGCTCACCACCCCTGAACTCGACGCGGAGTACGCCGGCGACTGCGCCGACGCGCCCTCCGGCGGACCGGTGTGGGGCGCCTGCGTGGTGTCGGTAGACGACCTCACCGCGTGTGCGCCGACCAGCACCTCGCTCACGCCCGCGGACTCCGCCACCCTCGGCATCGCTGCGGCCGCGCCCTTCTTGCTCGGCTGGGAAGCCGGCCCGGACCTCGTCATCAGCGGCATCAACCGCGGCGGTAACGACGGCACCAACGTGAACATCTCCGGCACCCTCGGCGCAGCCACCGTGGCCGCCAGCCTGGGGCACTCCACCATGGCCATCAACACCAGCTCCAGCGGCAACGCTGCCAACAACTTCCGCGCCGCCGCCGAGTGGGCCGTGACGTTCGTGGGCACCCTGGCCGCCAACGACCTGCTGCCCGTGGACTACGTTATTAACGTCAACTACCCCCGCACCGACCGCGAGCCCATCACGCGGGCCGCCTGGGCCAGCGTTGCGCAGCTGTCGCCGTTCGCCACGGGCTTCAAGCAGAACGAAGGTGAGGACCCGCTGCACTTCGAGTCCACCTTCGCCTTCTGCGAGCTGGGCTCCAAATGCGGTGACCCCGAGGAGGGCTCCGACTCGGCGCTCTACGGCTCGGGCGTCATCGCCGTGAGCCCCGTCTCGGTGGACCGCACCGTGGGCGCCCAGGCCGACGTTGAGGCCGTTCGCGCCCTCGTGGAGTCCGGGGCGGTGAACCCGCGCTGACGTAGAGCGACGAGGTGGCGACGAGCAGTCTTGCTCGGGGCGCGGGTCGGGTTGGCCGATCCGCGCCTACGCC
>CAZFFG010000051.1:0-13036 GCA_964518275.1 uncultured bacterium
TGTAGGTGGGGATGTTCTCCATGGGCCCCGGCCGGTAGAGGGCCGAGACGGCGATGAGGTCGTGGATCCGGCGCGGCTTCAGGCGTCGCAGGGTGTCGGTCATGCCCGAGCCCTCGAACTGGAACACCCCGGCTGCGTCGCCGCGGCTGAGGAGCTCGAAGGTGGCGGCGTCGTCGAGGGGGAACTCGTCCGGTTTGAGCGTCACGCCGCGCGACTCCTTGATGATGCGCACCGCGGCTTCGATGAGCGACAGCGTGCGCAGGCCCAGGAAGTCCATCTTGATGAAGCCCAGGTCCTCGATGGAGCCCATGTCGTACTGACAGACGATGGGCCCGTCGCCGGTGCGGAACACGGGCGCGAGCTCCTGCACGGGGTCTTTAGCGATGATGACGCCCGCAGCGTGGATGGAAGCGTGCCGGTGCAGCCCCTCGAGCTGGCGCGCCACGTCCACGTAGCGGTTAGCGCCCGCTTCGTACAGCTCGCGCATCTCCGGGATCTCGGCCAGCGCGTCGTCTATGGAGACGCTGCGGCCGAACTTCAGCGGCACCAGCTTGCTCACCTTATCGGCCTCCGCGTAGGGGGCCTCCATCACGCGAGCCGCGTCCTTGATGGCCGCCCGGGAGGCGAGCGTGCCGAAGGTGGCGATGTGCGCCACCCGGTCGTCGCCGTACTTGCGGCGCACGTAATCGATGACCTCACCGCGGCGCACGTCGGAGAAGTCGATATCGAAGTCGGGCATGCTCACGCGGTCGGGGTTGAGGAAGCGCTCGAAGAGGAGGTCGTACGCCAGCGGGTCGATGTTGGTGATGCCTATGGCGTAAGCCACCAGCGAACCGGCGCCCGAACCGCGGCCGGGCCCCACGGCGATGCCCTGCTCGCGCGCCCAGTTGATGAAGTCGGCAACGATGAGGAAGTAGTCGGGGAAGCCCATCGAGATGATGACGCCCAGCTCGTACTCCACCCGCTGCAGTAGCTCGCGGATGCGCTCCACGTCGTGGCTGGGGACGAACGTTTCGAGGTGCGGGTAGACGTAGCCGCCGTACGCCGCGCCTTCCTCCTTCTCGAGCTTGCCGCGTTCCGCCAGCCGCGCCAGCTCTAGGAGCGCGCCCTCGAGGTCTGGCTCGGCCGCCGGCTCGGGCACGCTGTACGCATCACGTGCGGCAGCGAGGTACTGCCGCACGAGGTCCTCAGTTAGCTCCGGGTAGCGCCGCATGACGCCCCGGTAGCTGTCGACCCGCAGCTGCTCCGCTAGCGTCACGCCCGCCGGCAGTTGCAGTTCGGGCATCTGGTACACCCGGCGCGACCCCACAGGCAGATCCACGTTGCAGAGGTCGGCCACGTGGTTGGTGTTGTCGAAGGCGCCCGGGTAGTCGGCTTCGGGGATGGCCTGCAGCATCTCGGCAGGCGACTTGACGTAGAACTCGTCGCACGGGAAGCGCATGCGTTTCTCGTCGCTAACCAAAGCCTTGGTGCCGATGGCCAGCAGCACGTCGTGAGCGTGAGCGTCTTCCTTACGCACGTAGTGGCCGTCGTTGGTGGCCACCATGCCGACGCCGTACTTGTCGGCCAGCTGCCTAAGCACGGGGTTCAGCACGCGCTGCTCTTCGATGCCGTGGTCCTGCAGCTCGATGAAGAAGTCGTCGCCGAAGATGCTCAGGTAGCGCTTCAGCACGCGCTCGCCCTCGTCCTCCCCAAGGTCGAGGATGGTGCGCGGGATCTGCGCCCCCAGGCAACCCGACAGCGCGATGACGCCCTGGGAGTGCTCCTCCAGGAGCTCCAGGTCGACCCGCGGCTTCATGTAGAAGCCCTCGAGGAAGGCGCGACTGGAGAGCTTAGAGAGGTTCTTGTAGCCCTCGAAGTCCTTCGCGAGGAGCGTGAGGTGGAAGTAGCCGCCATCGATCTTGCTGGAACCGCGCCGCTTCTCGAACCTGGAGCCGGGCGCCACGTAGGCCTCGAAGCCGATGATGGGCTTCACGCCTTCGCTCACGGCCGTCTTGTAGAACTCCACCGCACCGTGCATGTTGCCGTGGTCGGTCATGGCTACCGCTGGGCGATCGGGGGAGACCTCCTTCACCCAGTTGATGAGGTCCTTGATGCGGGCGGCACCGTCCAGGAGGGAGTAAGCGGTGTGTTGATGGAGATGTGCGAACCTGGTCGGCGCCTTCTGTTGCATGGGGTCAGCTTACCGCCTGTGCCCTGGCCTCACGTCGCTGGGGCTAGCCACCGCGCGGCGCGCGTAACGCCTGGCGTTCAGGCCCGCCCCTGTAAGCCGCGCGTTGACCCTGGCCGCGGTTTCGTGGTACTTTTCCAAGGCTTGACCCGCCTTTCGGGACGCCCTGAAGGCGGCTCCTGGCCGTCCGGGTAAGAGCCCACGCGGGCACCGGAGTAGGAGCGCAAGGCGCCGTAGCCAAGGGGTAAGGCAGAGGTCTGCAAAACCTCGATCACCGGTTCAAATCCGGTCGGCGCCTCCAACCTTCCCGGCCAACGACGTGAGGCGTGTAGCCGAGGGCCGGCAAGCTGCGGTAAAGTGGTAAGCGCAGGCGCGTAGCTCAGCGGGAGAGCACTACACTGACACTGTAGGGGTCGCCAGTTCAATCCTGGCCGCGCCTACCACCCAAAGAAGAGGCCCCGACCGTTCTGGTCGGGGCCTTCCGCATGTATTCGGTGTGTTCTCGGAACCTACAAGGCCTCAAGAGGCAGTTCTCAGCCCTCGGTGACCTCGGTGAGGTAGCCGGGTAGGTCCACCGGATCGAGCCGTAGCGCCTCGAAGAGGCCAGCTGGCAGGCTCAGGTCGCCCACGAAGAGACGGCCCACGTTGCCGCCTGGCTTGATGCCTACCTTCGGCAGACCGATGCTCATGGTGATATCGGCCCGCACCACATCGCCAGGTGTGGAGCCGTCGTCGGCGAGCATGCCGGTGGGGGTGTCGAGGGAGATGACCACGCTGTCGGTGGCCTGGTTCAGCACCGTGATGACGTCGAGGGTTCGGCCGCGGGGCGGGCCCTCGAGGTTGGTGCCGATGGCGGCGTCGATGACGCAACCGAACTTCATCTTCGGAAGGCTGGTGCGTACGCGCACCTTATCGAAGTGGCGCAGGTGCTCCAGCTGCTCCTTCGGCGTGCCGGAGTAGTTCTCGGCCTCGTGGGTGGGCACCACCCATACGCGCCTGCCGCGGGCGGCGAGGAGGCGCGCGGCGGCCAGACCACCGCTGCCGTTGTTGCCGCGCCCAGCCACCACCAGCACCGGTCCGGAGTCGCCGAACTCTTCGGCCAAAGACACCAGGTTGCGAGCCGTGTGCTCGACCAGCACGCGGTTGTCGAGACCGAACTTGCCGGTAGCCAGCATTATGAGCTGCTGCATCTGGTTGGCCGTGATGGCCGGAACGTCGTCCCACTTGAGGGTCGGGAAGCTCATGCGCACCCTTTCTAGGTTCAGTCGACGCTCTCGGGAGCGTTCGCCAGATCGGCAGTGGTGTAAACGCCCTGCACGTCGTCGAGGTCCTCGAGCGCTTCGAGGAAGCGGATGACCGTTTCGGCCTCAGCGCCGTTGAGCTCGGTTAGCGTCTGCGGCACCTTGGTGAGCTGCGCTACCTCGGCCTCGAAGCCGTGCGCCTGCAAGCCCTCCACGACCGAGTAGAGCTCGGTGGGACCCGTGTAGATGATGGTGGAGCCCTCGTCGACCTCGAGATCTTCCGCGCCCAACTCTATGGCCGCCTCCTCGATCTCGTCGCCAACCTTGTCAAGGACGATCATCCCTTTGGAATCGAACTGCCAGGCGGTGGAACCCGAGAGGTTACCGCCGTGCTTCGTGAACACGTGCCTGACCTCGCCCGCGGTGCGGTTCTTGTTGTCGGTCAGGGCCTCCACGAGGACCGCTACGCCGCTAGGCCCGTAGCCCTCGTAGAAAGCGGGCTCGAAGGAGCCACCCTCGCCGCCGCCGGTGGCGCGCTCGATGGCGCGGTCCACGTTGTCGATGGGGACGTTGTCGCTCTTCGCAGCCGAAAGCGCGTTCTTGAGGGCCAGGTTGGTGGCCGGGTCGCCCCCACCGCCAGACCTAACGGCCGCCTGAATGGCGCGCACGTGCTTGCTGATGAGTTTGCCGCGCTTCTGGTCTAAAGCGCCCTTCTTGCGTTTGATCTGTGACCACTTGTTATGGCCTGCCAAGACTAAGTTCCTCCACAGTAGCGTCGGCGCCCGCGAACCTGCCGCAGCGCGCCACGATGCGACCATTGTACTCCACAATGCCGTCGCCACGGACCGAAGCCCGTGGCGACGTGCTGTTCTGTATGGTTCTTGCCGCCCCTCTGGGCGGACGTGTTAGCGGATGTAGAGGGTGGTTTCTAGAACGTCCCTGACGGGGAAGTTACGGATCTCGAGGTTGATGGCGGAGTTCCACTCGCCGTTACCGTAGCGCCCCGTGTAAGTGACGGAGTTGTTGGTGCGGCCAGAGGTGAACGCCGCCCTCACGTAGTGCAGGCCGCGGGGTGGGCCCGCGGTGTAGACCACACGCTGCCCAGGGGTGGGCAGGAAGTTGACGCCGCGTTGCACGGGCACGTTGCGGGCGAAGGTGTAGACGCGCCCGTCGGGATCGATGGCGGACAGGGTGACGAAGCCCGGCTGGTTGACCACCAGGCGGAACTCGATGCGGTCACCGATGTTGTAGGTGGCGCCGCCGCCACGGGTGGGGCGGAACTCCTCGATGACTGTGTTCAGTGGGTAATCGCTGCCGCCCACACCGCCAGGCCGCACGGTGATGGTGCAGGCTGAGACGAGCAGGGCGAGAAGCGCCGCGGCTACGGTGAAGGTTACGCGCTTGCCGATCATCATGGGCCTCCCAATCTGATTCGGAGTCTAGCAGCGAAACCTCGCTCGTCGCCGTGCCCGGCCTTAACCGTCCGTTAGTGCAGTGCACCCCGAACGGTGGGTGGAGCAGCGGTCCTCACGCCAGATGCTTACGGTGTTTGCGAACGCTCGTAGGTGGTGACCATGTAGGGCAGGTCGGTCTGATGGTAACGGCCGCGCTCGTCGTACCAGAATACGTAGTCGCCGAGGGCTTCGCTGCCCTGGCCGCCCTCACTGGCGTTACCGGAGCGAGTGACCTTGCCGTCTACTACGCCCTCGAAGAGCGTCTTGCCGTCGTACGAGTAGACCGTGATGTACATGCGCTGCGCCGTGTACTCCTGGATGCTACGCCTGATGCGGTTCTGGGTCTCGTTCCGGCACGCCGACAGGAAGACCGCCAGCGCCAGAACGACGAGCAGGGCGATGATTCGCTTGGTGCGTTGGGACATCACTCAACCTCCGTAGGCCGGCCCGCTGTAGCTGCGGTAGTCAGCGGTAGTAATCAGGTTGAGGATAGCAGAGGGCCCGCGGCCAGGCTGCACGCGCTAGTCGCCGCACAAAGTATCCTCAGCTAGTGGCAGTGACTAGGCGCGATCCTTACGAGGTGCTGGGCGTTGCGAAGGACGTTGACGCGGACGAACTGAAGGCCGCCTACCGGCGCAAGGCCATGCAGTACCACCCGGACCGCAACCCAGGCGACAAGGAAGCGGAGGAGCGCTTCAAGGAGCTCTCCGAGGCGTACGCCACGCTCCGCGACCCGGAGGCGCGGGCGCGCTACGACCGCTACGGCGCCGCCGATCCCGCCGCCTACCAGCCCGACACCAGCAACGTTAACTGGCAAGACATCTTCCGCGAGGCGGACATCAACATCGACTGGGGCGCACGCGGCGGCGCCATGCCCAGCACGGGCAACGCGGTGTTCGATGCGCTCTTCGGCGTAATGGCTGGCATGCTCCGTGGCGCGGGGATGCTGCCCGGTCAGACCTACCAAGTGAAGCTGCCGCTCACGCTCGGCGAGCTCACACGAGGCGCCGTAAAGTCGGTACGCGTGCCTGGCGTGAGCGTCTGCCAGAGGTGCCGAGGTAACGGCATCGTGAGCGATGAGGGCGAGGTGCGCGCGCCGGGTCCGTTCGAGGCAGCGGCGCAGCAGCCCCGCGTGGGCGGCATGAAGGTGTGCCCGCGCTGCGGCGGCCGCAAGGTGAACAGGGGAGAGCTGCTCGAGGTGAAGGTGCCGGCCGGCGCCTCACCCAGCGCCAAGCTGCGGCTCGCGGGGGCAGGCGGTCCCGGTCAACCGCCTGGCGACGTGATGGTGCAGTTGGCGCTGCTCCTACCGGAGGGCGCGAAGGTGGTGGGCAACGACGTACACGTGCCCCTCGTCATCACCCCGTGGGAGGCGCGCCGGGGCGCCGCCGTGGAGGTGGAGGGCGTGGAAGTGATAGTGCCTGCCGGAGCGCGCTCGGGCAGCGAGATACGCGTGATGGGCGGCGGCGTACGCGGTGGCGGCCGTACGGGCGACCTGGTTGTGACGGTGGAGGAGGACTGGCTGCGGGGTGGTGGACGCCTGGTATCGTCATGGTTTCGTAAGCTTGGGGGAGGAGGAGAAGCGAGTTGAGTAGCGACAGACCCAAAGTCGACGAGGCAGAAGCGCGTGGCAGCGCTGAGGCCAACGGCGAGGAGCGCGGCGGGTCCGAGATCGACCTCGACAAGCCGCTTTACGTCATCAGCGTGGCGGCCGAGCTCGTCGACATGCACCCGCAGACGCTCCGGCTCTACGAGCGCAAGGGTCTCATCGAACCCAGCCGCAGCGCCGGCAAGACGCGGCTCTACTCCCAGCGCAACATCGAGCAACTTCGCGAGATCAGACGCCTAACACAGGAGCTGGGCGTGAACCTGGCCGGCGTTGAGGAGATCATCCGGCTGCGCACGCGCCTCGACCAACTGCAATCGAGCATGGAAGGACGCATCACTAACCTCCAGTCGCAGCTGCGCCAGCACCTCGATTCGTTACGTAACCGTCAGCTACCCGCCCCCACCGACGCTGAGGGCAAAACCGGCGACGCACCGGACGACGAGGCCTAAGGCGGCAGATGCGACTCGCCTCGCTCACCCTGCAGGGCTTCAAGAGCTTCGGGAACCGCACCACCATCGAGTTCGCCCCGGGCGTCACCGCCATCATCGGGCCGAACGGCTCCGGCAAGTCGAACGTCATCGACGCCCTCAAGTGGACGAGCGGCGGCGGCCGCGCCCGCGAGTTCCGGGCAGCCGACAAGACCGACCTCATCTTCCACGGCGCCGCAGGCAAACGTTCCGTGAGCCTGGCCGAGGTGGAGGTGGAGCTGCAGAGCCCCGACGGGAGCCTGAAGGTCTACCGCAGCCTCGACCGTGAGGGCGCCACGCGCTTGCGGCTGAACGGGCGCGCCGCCCGTTTCCTCGACGTGGAGGAGGCCCTCTCCGGCAGCGGCTTGGGTCGCAGCGGTCTGGCCATCATCGGTCAGGGCGAGGTTAGCCAGGTGCTGATCGCCGACCCCGCCAAGCTGCTGGAGTACGTGGCTGAGGCCGCCGGTGTGGCGCGGCTAGCGGGACGCCGCGACCAGACCCAGGCGCGGCTCGACACGGCCCTATCGCACCTCGCGCGCCTGCAGGACGTGCTGCTCGAGTTAGAAGCGCGCTGCCAGGCCCTCGAGAGCGAAGCGCGCGACGCCACCAGGCACGCCGCGCTCAGCGCCGAAGCGCTGGTGCTGAGGTTCACGGCGGCCAGTGCCCGGCGCAACGCGCTTCGCGACGAGATCCGGGAGCTGGAGGAGCGTCGCGGCACCCTCGAGGGCGCGCTGCTAGACGGGCGCGAGGCGCTGACGGCGCTGCGGGAGCGGGGCCGGCAGGCCAACGCGGCGCGCGACGCGGCGGAGGAGAGCTACCGCACCGCTTCGGCCGAGCTGGAGTACCGCCGCGGCAACGTGCGCCTTGCAGCCGAGCGGCTCGAGCGATTGGGCGAGCGGCTGGCCGCCCACGAGGCGAACGAGAGCTCGCTGGCAGCGGAGGCGGAACGGCTTGAGAACCTCGAGCCGCCAAGCGCCCCGGAGCAAGAACCCGCCGACGCCGAGCAGGCGGCGCTCGCGGCCCAGGCCCGAGCGGACGCGGCTAAGACCGCGCTAGAGGAGGCTCAGGCCCAGGAGGTCGCGGCCGCTAACGCGTCACGCCAGGCGCGGGCCCAGCTCGCGGAGGCCGAGCTGACGGCGGCGGCCAGCGCCTCGCGGCGCGACTCGGTCATGGCCCAGCTGGCGCAGGTGAGGGCACGCCTAGCGGAGCTCGATGACCCCGCTGCCGACGAAGCGCCGAACGACCTCGAGGCCGCCATGGAGGGCGCCACCGAGGCAGCACAAGCGGCCGTGGCCGCGCTGGAGGGCGCTCGGGAGACGCTGCGTCAGTTGCACGAAGAGCACGCCCTGGCTAGCGCTGAGGCGCTGGCCAGGCGGCGGGCGGCGGAGCGCGCCCGGGCAGCGTTCGAGGCCCGGCGTGGTTACGCGCAGGGCCCCCGCAACGCACTGGCCGCCAACATCGCCGGCGTCATCGGCTCGGTGGCCGACCTGGTTAGGGTGGACGCGAAGTTCCAGGAGGCCGTGGCGGGCGCGCTGGGGAGGCGGGCTGAGTACGTGGTGGTCAAGGACGCCGAGACCGGTCAGCGCGTGCTAGAGCACGTGCGCGCCGCGGGCGGCTTCGTGACGGTCATGCCCCTCGACCTACTGAGACCCCAAGCCCAGCGGCCGCTAGGCTCGTTCGGCGACCAGGCCGGCGTGCTGGCCGCAGCCACCGACGTGATCAGCGTCGACGACCGTTACCAGCCGCTCTTCGAGCTGCTGCTGGGTGGGACCGCCGTGGTGGCCGATATGCCCGCGGCTACCGCACTGGCGCGCCGCTTCGACTCGCGGCCGCGCATGGTCACGCTGTCGGGCGACGTGCTGGAGACCTCGGGCGCCATGAGCGGTGGGAGGCGGGCTCAGCACGGCACCGTGCTGGGGGCCGCCGCCGACCTGGAGGAAGCCGAGGCCGCTGCCGACGAGGCGGAACGGGCCGCCGCCGCCCTGGCCTCGCGCCTCGCGGAGGCGCAGGCCGTAACGCGCCAGCACCTGGCGGCGGTGGACGAGGCGTCGACCGCGCAAGCCAAAGCGCAGGCCGCGCTGGCGGAAGCCCGCGAACGCCTGGCGGGTCGCAACAGCCTGCTGGCCGAGCTAGCTGAGCGGCAAGAGCGGTTGGCTGCGGAGCTCGCCACCATCGAGGGAGCTGAGGCGCCCGACGAGGCCGCCCTCGCTCGGCTGCGCCAGGCTCTGGCGAGCAGCGACGCTGAGCGCACCGTGGCGCTCAGCGCGCTTGAGGCCGCGCGCGAAGCCGAGGCCGAGGCACGCATGGCGGCCGCGGCGGCGCGGCAGGCCGCCAGCATGGCCGCCGAACGGTGGCGCGCCTACCAGGCGGCGCGGGCCAGCTACCAGGAGAGCAAAGCGCGCGCCGCGCTTAGGCGCGAGGAGCTAGGCGCCCTTCGTACCCGCACTGCTGACCTGCAGCGCGAGCACACTGAGGCCGCGGCCGCCCACCAGCTGGCGGTGTCCGCCCTGCCCGCAGGGGTGGATGCCGAGGAGAAAGCGCTAGCGGAGGCCCGAGCTACGCTCAAGCGCCTCGAAGCGGAGCTGGCAGCAGAGACCGAGGCGCAGGCGCAACGCTCGCAGGAGCTGGAGGAGGCCAAGGTCCAGGCGGCCAGGCGCGAGACGGCGCTTGAGCTGGCCGAGGAGGAGCTGCGCACCTTCCCACCTGGCCTGGAGGCGCTGGATCACAGCGAGCGCGCCGCCAAAGCACGACTGCGAGTGGTGGAGGAAGAACTCGAGGGCCTCGGCCTGGTGAACCACCGCGCTGCGGCCGACCTGGCGGAGACCCGGGAGCGCAAGGAGAGCCTGGAGGTCGAGGCCGTGCAAGCCACGCTGGCGGTGGCCGAGCTTGAGTCGGCCCTGGAGAAGATCGACCGTGAGACCACCCAGCGCCTAGGCGAGGCGCTCGGGCGCCTCAAGGACGCCTTCGGGCGCCACGTGCGCCAGCTGTTCGGCGCCGATGGCCGCGGCGCGATCGAGGTCGATTCGGAGGGCGCGCGGCCCGTGGGCTTGCGTATCCGCCTGCAGCCCCCCGGCAAGCAGACTCATTCGCTGCACCTCCTGTCGGTCGGCGAGCGCACCATGGGCGCGCTGGCCTTTCTGTTCGCCCTGATGGGCGACGAGACGAACGGCGGCGGCCTGCCCGTGGCCGTCCTCGACGAGGTGGACGCCCCCCTAGACGAGGCCAACATCCGCCGCTTCTGTGGTTTCGTCAGCCGTCTAGCGGAGGCCGGCACCCAGTTCGTGCTCATCACGCACCAGAAGGCCACGTTCGAGGTGGCCGACACCCTGTGGGGCGTGACCACGGAGCAGGGCGTGAGCCGCGTCTTCAGCATCCGGCGCGAGGACGCGCAACAAGAAGCCGTGGTGAACGCGGCACCGTGACGCGCGCAAGGGTCGAGCCGCTGCCAAGGTGGCGGGTCGAGGAGTTCTTAGAGCTGCCCTCCACCCAGACCTTCCTCCGGGAACGCCTCCAAGCTGGCGCCGACGTGCACGGGCTGGTAGCGAGGGCCGAACGGCAAGCCAGCGGCCGCGGCCGCGGCGATAAGACGTGGACGAGCCCGCCGGGCGGCTCCTACCAGAGCCTCGCCCTGCAGGACCGCTGGCACGGCGCGTTGCGTGACCCGCAGCTCACGTTGCGCCTCGGCGTACGGTTAGCCACCGAGCTGCGTGAAGCCGGCGCGGCCGCCAGCGTGAAGTGGCCCAACGACGTCTACCTGGGGGAGGGCAAGCTTGGCGGGGTGCTGTGCGAGTACGTTTCTGGGCACCTGCTGGTCGGGGTGGGCGTGAACGTGGCCAACCAGGTTCCGCCGAACGGGGCTGCGCTGGTTGGCTGGGAGCTCACGTACGTGAACGAGCTGGTGCTGGAGGCTATCCGCACCGCCGTAGCCGAGCTGCTGTCGGACGCTGCCGAGCCGTACGACCTGCCTGCGCGCTTCGCGCCGGTCGACTTCCTGGCGGGCCGCTCCGTGACGGTGAGAGCGGGGAAGAGGTCGGTGGAGGGAACGGCGCAGGGCTTAGCTTCGAACGGCGCGCTGCTCGTGACCACCACCACCGGCACCGTGGGCGTGACCGACGGCACTGTGCTCAGTTGGAGCGCTGCGGCCAGAACGGCTTGAAGCCGACGTCGCTCGGGCGTGGGCCAGAACGGCCGCTGCTACCACTCCTCGATATCGTCCTGGATGACTTTCGTGCCGATCTTGGCGTAGATGCGGGTGGTCTGGATGTCGGCGTGCCGCAGGTGCGCTGCCACGCGGCCGAGGTCGTTGGTCTGCTGGTAGTAGCGCGTGCCAGCCGCGTGCCGTAGGCCGTGCACGCCGGCGCCCTGGTAGTCCACGCCCGCGCGTTCACAGAGCCGGCGGAAGCGGCGCCTGGCATGGTCGGACGCCCACGGGAGCACGAGCTCGGAGCCGCGCTGCCGGTTAGGTTCGGACGGTTCGCTACGGAGCCGTTCTAAGGCGTCGCGAAGGCGGCCCGTGAGGCTGACGGTGGCGGCCTTACCGCCCTTACCGGTGCGCACCTTGAGCGTGCGCTTAGCTAGGTCGATGTCGCGCCACTCGAGCTCGGTCATCTCACCTATGCGCAAACCGCCGTGAGCACCCAGCAGCACCATGACGCGCTCGGCCGGCTCCGCCAGTTCGAGCAGGGCCTCGACCTCAGCGTCCGTGTACGGCCGCCGTTTCTCCCAGGCCGGCGTGGGGTCCTTGGCGGCGCGCACGTCCTCGAACGGCCGCGCCTCCGTGGCGCCCGACCAGCGCAGCGCGCGGTACAGCGTGCGGGCGGCCGCCAGCTTCACCTGCAGCGTGGCGGCGGACGGCGGCTTCGCGGCCGGCGTGCCGTCGGGCTTCAAGCCGGCCTCGAGGCGGCGCAGGTAGATCACGCCCGCGTCGCGGGACGGCCGCAGCAGGTTCTCGCCGCCCCAGGCCGTGAGCAGATCGAGCACGCCGCGCCTGTAGGTCCGCAGCGTGTGCTGGCTGGCCTTGGCGCCCTTGGAGCCGTGCAGGAACAGGTACGCCTCGGTGAGCGCCCACAGCTCCTCAGGGTCGCGGGCGTTGGCAGCGGCTGCGGCCCGGCGCTTGAGCGCATCGGTGGGTAGCGCGGCCCAGCTCTCGGCACGTGAGACCTTGTCGCCGTCGTAGCGTTGTAACGTGCGGCTGGGTGCAGCGTTGTGGGGGGCGTCTGAGCTCATCAAGCGCATGGTTGCATAGGTCGGATAAGACGAGTTATCAGGCTTTTCACAGCTAGAGAGCTCACCAGACGACCTCCACGCCGAGCTCCTGAAAAGCCTGGTCCCGCGTAATCAAGCGCATGCCTTCGAGTTGCGCTTGCGCTGCGAGCATCCGGTCGAACGGATCTCGGTGGGCAGCCTCTAGCAAGCCCGCTCGCATTGCGTGCGCGTGCGTGATAGGTAGTTGCTTCGCTAACAAGTCGGCGGCCAGGCTCTCGAGGTCGTCAAGAACCCGGGCCGCTTGTGGAAGCTTGCCAATTCGGAACTTGGTGGCCAACTCCCACGGCGTTGCGCTGCTGAGGTAAAGCTGGTTGCCTGTGGCCCGCAACACATCGATAGCCCGCCTCGACAAGCGCTCTGGAGAAGCGATCGCCCAGATGAAGACATGGGTATCCAACAGGAACTTCACGTGACGTTACCGGACTCCCACGCTGCCAGTTCATCGTCCGGCAGCGGGTCGAAGAATACGGCGTCGTCTATAGGATCAAGTTCGCCCTCAAGGCGGCCGAGCGTGCGAGCCAGTGCCGCCTCTGATTCCAGTGGCACTAGCCTGGCGTACGGCTTTCCTGCTTTCGCAAGGATGATGACCTCGCCAGCGTTCGCCCGCTCCAGGAGCCTCGACAGATGCGTCTTGGCGTAATGGACGTTGACAATGTCGTTCTTCATCGACTTGGCTCCTCTCATTGTTACCTTAGTCCGACTTAGTCTAGCAGGTTTGGCGGGCCACTGGTGGGTTGGACTGCGCCAAGTCGTCCATCACGTGCCGCATGGCTACACCCGTTGCTTGAGCAGGCTCTCTGCGGGTATCCCGTACATCTGGTGCAACGCCGTAA
>CAZFFG010000052.1:0-12582 GCA_964518275.1 uncultured bacterium
TCCTTGCTCAACAATCGGATACTTCAGAATGATGTTTCGATGCAATGAGTCTCCCATCTACGCGCCCGAGGCGCTGGTGAAGGGCATGTCGTTCATCGACAGTTATACGTTCATGGACGACTGGGTGCTGCAGGCGCTGAGGGGCATGGGCGTTGAAGCCGTGTACAAGCCCATCAACGACATATCTTCCAGCAAAGGCAAGATCGGCGGCGCCGCCCAAACCAGGCGCGGCGGCGCGGTGCTGCACCACGTCATGGCCGCCTACGACATGAACCCCGCCACCATGCTGGAGGTGCTGCGCATCGGGCGCGAGAAGCTGTCCGACAAAGGCAGCGTCAGCGCCAACAAGCGCGTCACCCCCTTGCGCGAGCAGACGCAGATGAGCCGCGAGGCCGTGCTCGACCGCCTGGTGGGCACCTTCGGCGAACTCTACGGTCTCGAGAACAGCAGCCTCACCAGCGCCGAGGTGGAGGCCGCCGAGAAGCTAGCCAAGGAGAAGTTCTTGTCTGACGAGTGGCTCTACCTGCTGCCCTGAGCTGAGCCCGCGCCGTACTCGAACGTTCAAGCCCCCGCGCGGCGGGGTGCAGCGCCTGCGTCGATGGCGGGTGGGTTAGCCTTCGTTTCATGAATTCTGCGAACGAAGACCGAGGCGCCACCGAAGCGAACGCAACTCCCGCCGACCCGCACGCCTGGCTGGAGGAGGTGGAGGGGCCCGAGCAACTCGACTGGGTCCGGGCGCGCAACGCCGACACCACTGCAGCCCTCGAGACCGCCAACTTCGAGGAACTGCAGGCGGGCATCCTGGAGGTCCTGGACGCCCAAGAGAAGATTCCTGAACTGCACAAGCACGGCGAGTTCGTCTACAACCACTGGACGGACGCGGAACACGTCCGCGGCCTGTGGCGCAGGACCACCCTGGAGGCGTTCGCGGCAGGCGAACCCGAATGGCAAGTGCTCATCGACCTGGACGCCCTGAGCGAAGAAGAAGGGGTGAACTGGGTGTGGCACGGCGCCAGCCTGCTCCCGCGCGATCAGCGCCGGGCTCTCGTCTGGTTATCGCGCGGCGGTTCCGACGCGAACACCATGCGCGAGTTCGACGTGGAGACCGGCGCGTTCTTAGCGGACGGTTTCGAGCTGCCCGAATCCAAGGGCGGCGCCCAATGGGCCGACCTGTCGGGCGATCGGCTATTGGTGGCGCGCGACTTCGGCGCGGGCAGCATGACCACCTCCGGCTACCCGCGCTCCGTGCGGCTCTGGCAGCGCGGCACGCCGCTCAACGAGGCCACTGAGATCTTCAAGGCGGAGCAGACCGACATGGGCGTCTGGGCGCACCACGACTTCACGGCTGGGTACGAGCACACCTTCCTCATGCGCATGGTGGCTTTCTACGACGCCGACTTCTACCTGCTGGACGCCGATAACACGCCGCAGCGTCTGGACATCCCGCGCCACAGCGACCCGAACCTCCACCGGCAGTGGCTCTTCGTTGAACCGCGCGAGGTTTGGGAGGTTGGGGGTCAGAAGCACGTGGCTGGCTCGCTGCTGGCGATCGAGTTGCAGAGGTTCCTGAGCGGCGCCCGCGATTTCGAAACGCTCTTCACCCCGTCAGGAACCACGAGCCTCACCCAGACCGTGGCTACTCGGAACCACCTGATCCTGAACGTGCTGGACGACGTTAAGAACAAGCTGACGGTCCTAACGCACGGCGCCAGCGGCTGGCGGCGGAGCGTGCTCGATCTGAGCGAGCTGAGCGGAGACGGCGTTAACACTAACGAGCCGCTGACGGTCAGCGTCCGGCCGGTTGACCCTGAGCACGACGACGCTCTGTGGGTAACGGTGGAAGGCTTCCTGACCCCCACCACTCTGGCCATTGTTGAGGTAGACGCGGGAGGTGTCACCAGCGCACGTGTGCTGCGGACCTTGCCGAGTTACTTCGAGACCGCCGGCCTGCATGTCGAGCAGCGCTTCGTGACATCGGATGACGGCACGCGCGTACCGTACTTCCAGATCGGCGCCCGTGATCGCACCGGCCCCGCACCCACGCTTCTCTACGGTTACGGCGGCTTCGAGGTGCCGCTGCTTCCCGTGTACTCGGGAGCCATCGGCAGAGCCTGGCTGGAACGTGGCGGCGTTTACGTGATGGCCAACATCCGGGGCGGCGGCGAGTACGGCCCGCGCTGGCACCAGGCCGCCCTCAAGCAGCACCGGCACCGGGCGTACGAGGACTTCGCGGCGGTGGCGCGCGACCTAGTGAAGCGCGGCGTGACCACCAAGGCGCAGCTCGGCGTGCGTGGCGGCTCTAACGGCGGCTTGCTCATAGGCAACATGCTCATGAGCTACCCGGAACTGTTCTCCGCCGCGGTCTGCCAGGTACCGCTGCTCGACATGAAGCGCTACTCGCACCTATTAGCGGGCGCGTCGTGGATGGCAGAGTACGGCGACCCGGACGTGCCGGAGGAGTGGGAGTTCATCCGCACGTTCTCGCCCTACCACCTGCACCAGGAAGGCGTGGCGTACCCGCCCGTGCTGTTCACCACGTCCACCCGCGACGACCGCGTGCACCCCGGCCACGCCCGCAAGATGGCCGCCCGCATGCTGGCTGCCGGCAACGACGTGACCTACTACGAGAACATCGAGGGCGGGCACGGCGGAGCGGCCACCAACCAGCAGAAGGCCTACATGCAGGCGCTCGCGTGGGAGTTCCTCTGGCAGCGGCTGGCGGACTGAACCCCGCAGCTCCGCCGGAACCGGCGCGGACACGGCGCCACTGCTAACCGCAGCGGAAGGCGCGCCGCTAAGCGCACCGCTCCCTAGCGGCGTGCAGCGCGGCGCTTACGAACCCGTGAGCCGAGCGGCCCGCCTCGAACGGGTCGTGGAGTTCGGGGTCTTGCTCCGCCTCGACCACGAACCAGCCGTCGTAGCCGGCGGCCAGTAGCGCGTCGAGCACCCCGGCGAAGTCCAGCTGCCCCTCACCTGGCGGGCAGAACAGGTGCGCCCGTACGGCCGTCTCGAAACCGACCCCCAGGGCGGAGAGGCCGACCTTCCCGCTCCCTACCCCGCCGCTAAGGTCGTGCAGCACCGCGGCTCTCACGTCCTTCAGGTGCACGTACACCACGCGCTGGGCCACCTCACGCGCGAAGCTCACCACGTCGCCGCCGCCGTAAGCCACGTGCCCAGTATCCAGACACAGCCCCACTAGGTCCGGGTCGGTAAGGGCCAGCAAGCGCAGGATCTCGTCTGGGGTCTCGATGGCCGTGCCGCCATGTGGATGCACTGCCAGGCTCACGCCTTGCTCGCGCGCGTACGCGCCCACCTCATCGAACGCCGCAGCCAGCCTGGCCCACTGCGCGTCGGTGAAGGGCGTGACCCGCTCCGCAGGCCCCCGCGCGTCCCACACCGAGTGGCCCGCCTCGGCGAGGTTCACCACGTGAGCGCCAGCTCGAGCACAGAACTCCACGTGCTCCTTCGCCGCCGCCACCTCGGCCGCCAGCCGCTCCTCGTAGGCGAAGTTGACCCACCGGTATGCGCCCGCCAAGCACAGGTCGCGGCGCCTAAGCTCCGCCGCAAGTAGCACCGGGTCTCGCGGGTACACAGCGCTGTTCTCGCTGGCGGAGTAACCGAGCCGCGCGATCTGGTCCATGACCTCAGCGCCGTTAGCGTGGCCCCAGCCCAGGAAGCCGTTCACCCAGCCGATGGGGCAGATGCCTAGGCGGCCGCGTCCCTTACGCCAGTACTCAGTGACGACTACGTCCATGTGGCCGAATGTACCTCTATCCTTAGGCAGCGCACGCTTCGGTGCCCTCTACCCCGTGTCTGCAGCCGCGTGCTGCAGCCTCCCCGAACCGCTGCGTCGCGCGGCGGGCGGCCGTTGTAAAGTCGCCTCACTCACTTTAGGAGGACACGCATGAGACGTTCCGTCATCTTCCTTGCCCTCGTCTGGCTGCTATCCACCGCGCTCGCTCAAACCAACGTGGTCATGTTCCTCGACCCGCGTGAGCCGATGGAGCTCTACCAGCAGTACGCCGACAGCTACACCGCCGCCCACCCGGACGTGACCATCACCTTCGAATCGGGTGGCGCCACCAGCGATCAGCAGCAGCAGTACCTCAACACGGTGCTCACCAGTCAATCTGGCGACATCGACATCTTCCAGATCGACGTCATCCGGCCCGCCACCTACGCGGCCGCCGGCTGGGCCGACCCGCTCGACCCCTACCTGGGCGCCGACATGGACGCCTACCTGGCCGACTTCCTCGCCGGTCCCGTGAACGCCGACACCGTGAACGGCACCCTCTACGCGGTGCCCGCCTACACGGACGCCATGTTCCTCTACTACCGCGCCGACCTGCTCGAGAAGTACGGCTTCGAGCCGCCCACTACCCTCGAGGAGATGGAGCGCCAGGCGCTGGCCATAATGGAGGGCGAGAACAACCCCAACCTGCAGGGCTACAACTACCAGGGCGCCGCCATCGAAGGCGCCGTGTGCACGTTCCTGCAGCCGTTCTGGAGCGCTGGCGGTGATTGGCTCGACGACGCTGGCAACGTGAACGTAGAGAGCGACGCCGGGCGTCGGGCGCTGGAGTGGTACCAGCGCACGCTGGATACCGGCATCACCAAGCCGAACATCGCCGAGACCGCCACCGACAACTCCCGCCAAGAGTTCCAGGCCGGCCACGTGGTCTTCATGGTGAACTGGGGTTACGCCTGGGCGCACTTCCAGAACGATGAGGACTCCGCGGTGCGTGGCAACGTGGGCGTGGCGCCCATCCCCGCCTTCGAGGGCGGCGAGAGCTACACCTGCGTGGGCGGCTGGCAGTGGGCGCTCAACCCGTACGGCGACAACAAGGAAGTGGCGTTCGACGTCATCCGCCACTACGCCAGCCCCGAGTTCCAGCGCGACCTGGCCATCGTGGGTGGCCGCATGCCTGCCCGCAGCGCTCTCTACCAGGACGCCGCAGTGCTGGAGGCCAACCCGCACTTCGGCGCCTTCTACGACGTCATCCTTGGCGCTCGTCCCCGCCCCGTCACGGAGTTCTACACCGACGTCTCCGAGATCATCCGCAGCAACATGAACGCCTTCCTGGCGGGCACCCAGAGCGCCGATGACACCCTGGCCGAGATGCAGATAGGACTCGAAGACGCCATCGAGTGAGACAAGGCAGCGTTGGGCTCCGGACCACCGGAGCCCACCAAGACCCTGACTCCCCCTACCGCAGGCCGGGGTTCTGGCGACGGCTGAGGAGCGGCAACCCGAGCGAAGGTCAGCTCGCCGTGTTGCTGCTCCTCCCTGCGCTCATCACGCTGGCGGTGGTCATGCTCTACCCCGTGCTCACCGTGCTGTGGCAGAGCCTGCACTTCGAGCGTCTCAACCAGCCGCAGCGCGGCACGCCGTTCATCGGCCTCGACAACTTCGTGCGCATGCTGTGGGGCCGCGACGAGATGGCCTGGAGCGCCAGCAAGCTGTGGCTGTTGCGGGCCGCAATGCTCACCGCCATCTGGCCTGTCTGGTACGCCGTCCGTCGGGGCACCCTCAAGCGCGGAGCCGCCGTGCTGGCCACCATCGCTCTGGTCGTGGTGGCCGGTTGGCTGCTGGGCTACCAGCCCGCCGAGGGCACCCGCTGGGGCGACCCGCGCTTCTGGAACAGCTTCAACATCACCCTGCTCCTCATCGTGGTCACCGTGGTGGGCGCGTTCCTGGTGGGGTTGCCGCTAGCGCTCCTGGCGAACGTGAACCACCCCCTCAAGTGGCTGGTGCGGCTGGCGCTGCTCCTACCCTGGGCCATGCCACGCGTGTTCTCTGGGCTGGCGTTCGCGTGGCTCTTCCAGAGCGACTACGGCGTGATAAACGACCTACTGGGCCGCATGGGCATCAACCACGTGCTGGCGCTCGTGCTACCGGAGCAGTGGATCGGACCGCGCGGCGTGTACTGGCTGGCGCGCGACGTGCCCGCTGTGGTGGCCGTGTCCATCTCCATCATCTGGAAGACATCGTCGTTCGTGGGGCTCATCTTGCTGGCAGGGCTGCAGTCCATCGACGAGAGCCTCTACGAGGCCGCCCGCATAGACGGCGCCAACGCCTGGCAACGCTTCTGGCGCATCACGCTGCCGCTACTTAGACCCGCCATCATGGTGGCGCTCATCTTCCGCACGCTCACTGCCGTGCAGACCTTCGACGAGCCGTTCGCCATGACCGGCGGCGGCCCGGGCCGCACGCTAGAAACGCTCGGCATCTATATCTACAAGACCGTGAACAGCCTAGACATCGGTTACGCCGCCGCTCTGGCGGTGGCGCTGTTCGCCATATCGCTCTTCATCACCGTCTTCTACCTCCGCTGGGTCTACAAGGACGACTGACACCATGACGCTTCGCACTCGATGGCCCCGATCAGGAGCGCGCCGTGGCTGACCCCGCGCGGAGGCCGGCTCAGCACGGCAGGACGGCTCGCCTCTTCCTGCTGGTGGCGCTGGTGCTCGTCATCATCAACGGGCTCTTCCCGTCGGTGTGGCTGCTGCTCACGTCGTTCAAGCAGGACGGGGAACTCACCCGCCTGCCCATCACCTACCTGCCCGCCGACCCGACCTTGCAGAACTACGTGGAGGTGTTCGAGCGCAACCCGTTCGCGACCTTCCTACGCAACTCGTTCGTGGTGTCCATCGCCGCCACGCTCGTAACGGTGCTGTTCGCCAGCCTGGCCGGCTACGCCCTGGGACGTCTGCGCCTGCGGGGGCGCAAGGTCATCCTCACTAGCATCGTGATGACCAGCATGTTCCCCTCGCTGGTGCTGCTGGTGCCGCTCTACCGCCTCTTCCGGGGCGTTGAGATCCCTTGGCTCAGCGGCTTCCTCTTCTTCCCGGAGGGGTTCGGCACCCCGAACCTCCTCAACACGTACTGGGCGCTAATCATCCCGTACGTGGCGCTCAGCCTGCCCATAGCCACCATGATCCTCACGAGCTTCTTCCAACTCATCCCCGACGACCTGGAGGCCGCCGCCACGGTGGACGGCACGAGCCGCCTCGGGGCGCTGTTCCGGATCATCATGCCCCTGTCGGCGCCGGGCATGGTGACGGCGGCCATCATCGTCTTCGTTAACTCCTGGAACGAGTTCCTGTTGGCGCTGACCTTCAACACGGCGGTGGAGATGCGCACGGTGCCGGTGGGAATCACGTTCTATCAGGGGCAGTTCTCGTTCCCCTGGGCTGTCATCTCCGCGGCTGTTACTCTTGGCGTGATACCGCTGGTGCTGCTGATCATCTTCTTTCAACAGAAGATCATCAGTGGACTCACCGCCGGCGGTGTAAAAGGGTAGCGTGAAACAACACGAGTCGAGCCAACCTTTGGGGGTGGTCGTGGTCGGGGCTGGCGACCTGGGCACGCGTCACGCGCAGCACTGGCGCTCAGCCGGCGCGCGCGTGGTGGCGGTGTGCGACCCGTGGGCCGAACGGGCCGCGGAGCTTGCCACCAGCGTGGGGGCCGAAGCGGCCACGCACCCCGACGCCTTCCTGGCGAGGGACGACGTTCACGTGGTGTCCGTGTGCACGCCTACCTTCCTGCACGAGAGTTACACGGTGGCGGCGCTCAACGCCGGCAAGCACGTGCTGTGCGAGAAGCCCGCTGCCCTGGCCGTGCCCGCCGCCCTGCGCATGAAGGAGGCGGCCCTGGCTAACGGGCGCGAGCTCCGCATCGGACTCATGCGCCGCTTCGACCCGGCGCACGCGCAACTCCTCGAGTACCACGCCCAGCTCGGCAACCCCACCCTGGCCCAGGCCACCATCGTGGCTGGCCTAAGGCCGAAGCGACTCATGCACGACGCCCGCGGCAACGGCGGTCCCGTCATCGACATGTGCTGCCACCTGTTCGACCTCTGGAGCGAGCTGTTCGGCGGGCAGCCCGAGAGCGTGACGGCGCACGGTTACACCTTCGCGGAGGGGCGCTCCGAGCTTGCGAGCATCGAGGAGAAGGCGCTCGACAGCGCGCTCTTCACCCTCACCTACCCGGGCGGTCGGGTGGGGCAGGTTCAGGTCTCGTGGGGACTGCCCAGCGGGGTCGAGTACGTGGAGCGCCACAGCTACGTGGGCCCCGACGGGCTACTCATCGTGAACTGGAACAGCGGCATGACGCTCCACCGTTCCGCACAAGCGGAGGTCTGGCAAGCTCCCGAGTTCGACGCCTGGCAAGCGCAGATCGCTCAGTTCCACCGCGAACTCACGGAAGGCGCCCCGCAGTCGGTAGCCGGTATCGACGACGGCATCGACGCTCTACGCGTGTCGTTGGCGGTGCTCAAGTCGGTGGCTGAGGGGCGCACGGTGCGCCTGGCCGAGGAAGTGGAGCACATGCCCGTCATCCCCGCTGAGGCGTTGGGATGAGGTTCGGTCTCATCGGTGGCGGCCGTTGGGGTGCGGTGCACCGGGACGCGCTCGCCACGGCCTCCGCGGAGCCGGCCGCCGTGCTCGTGTCGAGCGAGGCTTCCGCCGAGCGGCTGCGCGGCGACTGGGGGGTGCCGGTGTTCACTCAGCTGGCATCGTTCCTGGCGCACGACTTCGAAGCGGTCATCGTGGCTAGCCCCAACCACCTGCACGCCCAGCACGCCGTGGCGGCGCTGGACTCCGGCCGGCACGTGCTCATCGAGAAGCCCATGGCCCTCGACCTGGCCGACTGCGAGCGCGTCGTCGCCGCTGCCGAGCGCGCCGGCAAGGTAGCCGCGGTGGGCCTTGAGATGCGCTTCTTCAAGCTCTTCGAGGCGGTGAAACACGCGCTAGACGACGGCGCCATCGGGGCACCGCTGCACCTGCGCCTCGACCTGTGGCGCCGACCCTACCGCGCGGGTTCTGGCGGCTGGAAGAGCGACCCCGCCAAGGTGGGTAGCAGCATCCTGGAAGAGCCCATCCACTACCTCGACCTGGCGCGCTGGTACCTGGCGCCGTACGCGGGCGAGCCGCACGCTTTGAGCGCGTGGGCCACCCAGCGCACGGACGCACCCACCGCTTGGGAGAGCCTCGACGTGCAGCTAAACTTCGGCACGGCGCAGGCCCTCGTCACCCGCTCGATCGCCGCCTGGGGCCATCAGGTACGACTGCAACTGGTGGGCGAAGCCGGCGCGCTTGAGGCCACGTGGCGGGGCGACATGGACCTCGACCCCAACCCTGAACAGTCCCTCTACCTCAAACGCGGTCACGCGCCGGACGCCGAGGCCGTGCACGTACCCGTACCGCCCAGCGGCCACGCCTTCGACGTCCCGCGCCAGACCGAAGCGTTCTTAGCAGCCATCCGCGGTCAGCCCAGTCAACTAGCTACGGCAGCCGACGGACGCGCGTCGGTTGCGCTCTGCCTGGCGGTGGAGGCGGCGCTGACGAGCGACGGACCGCAGCCCCTCAACCGCACTTGACGACGGGCCCAAGCCCTGCTACTGTTCGTGAGCTTGGGAGAAGTTCTCCCACCGCCGAGCCCGTACGGGCGGCGCAGCAGGAGCGAGGTGAGCGATGAGAAAGTCCGTTACCGCGGTGCCGGTCGTCCGGTGCCAGATCGTCGCCAACCGGCTCCGTTGCGGTGTGCGCCACCTGATCTGACCTTGTAGTACTTCCGCACCCTACCCCCAACCCGTTCCCCTTGAGGCCCGCCGCCACCTACCGGTGCGCGCACGCCTCCCCTGGGTCTTCGTGGGCCGTCACCGGGGATTTCAACGGAAACGTTTCTCCACTCCTGGAAGGAGGTTCCATGTTCAACGTGCCTTTCGGCCAGTACGTCCTGCCGAGCGCAGCGCAGCCGCGCCCTGGCACCACGGCCGGCACCCGCACCGAGCGCCTTAACCGCCTCGGTTACGCCGACGGTGAGCGCCAACCCCGCACGCCCCGCCATTGGGCCAACCGCTGATATCGACGAATCGGTGGTCGGCCAAGAACCCGACACGAACCAGCCCTAGGAGGGCCCCACCGATGCTCCAAAGCTACGAATCCCGGCTCCTCGCCGCCCAAGGCAGAGTCGAAGACCTACGCAAGGCCTCCGCTGCGCGCAACATCGCGCGCGCCGTGAGGGCAGAGAGGCGCCGCTGCGACATCGAAGCGCAGCTGGGCGCCCTGAAAGAGCAACTAGCCTCACTGGAGGCGCGCGCCTCCTCAACGTGGGAGAACCAACGCCGCCAAGCGGTCCTGGAGCTGCTCACCAGAGCCCGCAGCGCATGAGGAGCGACCTGACGTGGCGCCCTGCGCCACTGGCAGCTACGCTGGGGGCATGAAGAAGCGGAGCCCCACCAAGAAGGCGCCAGCAGGAACGCCCCCCAGCGGTACCGCGGGCCAGCACCTCACCTTGCTGCAAGCAGCGGAACTCATCGGCATGGACCCGGCCACGTTGGCCGGGTTCATCCGTGAAGCGGGTCTGGAGCCCGCTGGCCCGGAGTCCGAATGGCGCCTGGAGGCGGCGGACGTGATGAGGTTCAAGGCCGAACGCCGCAAGATAGAGCAGCGCAACGTTAGCGAGCTCGAGAAGGCCGCGCGGGGGCTTGAGTAGCTGTCGTGGGAGGGGAGCGCTTCGATCACAGGATCACGAAGGACGACGCGGTGCGCGTCTTCTGGGAGGGGCGCTGCGTGACGGTGGTGAAGGGCGCCAAGGGTAGGGCGTTGGCGGCTGCCCTACGCCACGCCGGTGAGTCTGAGACCCAGGCGCTGCTGCAACGCGTGACGGGCAACTTCAAGCGGGGCAACGAGAAGCTCTTCAAAACGGCCAGGCGCTGACCGGTTAGGAAGGTAGTGTGACGGCCGTGGAACCGACCCGACCAGCCGACATGGAGTTCGAGGGCGCTGTCTGGCAATGGCGCGGACCGGCGCCCCACTACTTCGTTTCGGTGCCCGCTGAGCTGTGCGACGGTTTGCGTGTGGCGGCGCGGCTCGTGAGCTACGGCTGGGGCATGGTGCCCGCGCGGGTACGTGTGGGCGCCACCGAATGGCGCACCGCTATCTTCCCCAAGGACGGCGGTTACATCGTGCCCATAAAGGCCGACGTGCGCCGCAAGGAGGGGATCGATGAGGGCCAGGTGGTGAAGCTCGGCATTCTCATCGGCCCGTGAACCAGCGCCAGCCCACACTAGGTATGATCGCGGCGCCACGATGACGTCTCCCCTCTTCACCACCAACAGTGACCACCGTTCGCGCCGACCTCACGCGGGCCCGTTCCGCTGGTTGTTGACCCTTCTCGCCGCCATGCTAGTAACGGGCGCGGTCACGCTCGGTCACGCCCAGCAGGGCGACATGGGCTACGTGGAGGGGCGCATCATCGCCATCGACGAGGCCACCAGCGAGGCCAGCGTGCGGCTTTCAGGTCAGCGGGTCGTGCGCGCGGAGCTCGGTTATGACGCCGCGCTCGGCGCCACCGAGGTCGGCATGCCCACCTTCAACGTGGGCGACCGGGTGGAGCTCTACTTCTCTACCGGACTAGACGGTCAGGTGCGTTACGCCGTGGCCGATTGGGTACGCCGGCCCACGCTGCTGCTCCTCACCGCCATCTTCCTGATCGTGTCCGTGGTGGTGGCGCGCTTCAAGGGCCTGCGGGCCTTCGTGGCCACCGGCGCCAGCCTGGCGCTCATCATCTCGTTCCTCATACCCGCCATGATCGCGGGTTACAACCCTATCCTCGTGAGCATGCTCGGGGTGGGCGGCATCCTCATCCTCGCCATCTACTTCGTGCACGGCGTGAACTGGAGCACCACCGCCGCGCTCGTTGGCACGTTAGCGGCCAGTTTCGTGACGCTGATCTTGGGGCTCATCTTCACCGAGCTCGCCCACCTCACCGGCTACGGCACGGAGGAAGGCATGATGATCAGCTTCGCCGCCGGCGACGTGGACCTGAAAGGACTGCTGCTGGCGGGCCTGCTCATCGGGGCGCTCGGCGCCCTCACCGACATCACCATCGTGCAGGCCAGCGTGGTGCGCGAGCTGGCGCACGTGAACCCCAGCTTCGGTGTGCCCGACCTGTTCAAGCACGGCATGAACGTGGGGCTCGACCATATCGGCTCGCTGGTGAACACGTTGGTGCTGGCCTACACCGGCACGGCGCTACCGCTGCTGGTGCTACTACACGTGAACGACATCCCCTGGGGACACTCGCTCAACCTGGAGCTGGTGGCCGCCGAGGTGGTTCACACCCTGGTGGGCTCCATCGGCCTAGTGCTGGCGGTGCCGTTCACTACCTTCATCGCCGCTGTCATGTTCCGCGGCGACACGCTCCCCATGAAGCCGGGTGAGCTGGAGCACGGCCACAAGCATTAGGATGGCGGTATCTCGACCTTAGGGGGTCTGTCATGCCGCTCAACCGTCCTCACCTCGAGCCGCCAGGCACAACGCGCCGGCTGGCGCTCCGCGCACCGCTCGCGCCGCTGTTCGTGCTGGCGTTCCTACTCGCATCGTTCACGGCCCTAGCGCAGGAGCCTGCCGCCGCCGAGCTTCCCGCCGACACGGCGCGCGTGCATTACCAGCGCCCTGACGGGGATTACAGCGGTTGGGTGCTGCACGTGTGGGAGGACACCACCGAGTCGGTCACTTGGGCGCAGGGCCTGGAGCAGGCCGGCGCGGACGACTTCGGCGTCTACTGGGACG
>CAZFFG010000053.1:0-9634 GCA_964518275.1 uncultured bacterium
CTGTGCAGCGGAACGGCTTTTTGCCCGTAAGCCCAAATCGCCTGTTTAGCCTTTTCTGGCTTCCTCGAATCCACTTTATTATTCATTACCAATCAATAAAACCCCAATAATGCAACCGAATCACGGTTACAGAGGGAAGTTATGCGCTTTTAGAACCGGGCGCATACTTCCCTTTTTCCTACAGCTACTCGCTTTATGCGCTGTGCTATTCGTATCGGCAAGCACTGGTTTTGCCCAATCCGCCGATGGCCCGACATCCGTTCTCAGGAAAGGAGACAGGCTGCCGGATGAAATCTGGAACCTGCCCTTACAAGTTGTAAATCATCCGGAAGGAAAAGAAGTTATTACTTTAAATGAGTATAGAGGACAAGTAATTGTCCTGGACTTTTGGTCTACCTTCTGTACAACTTGTATCGTAAATATGCCGCATTTTGAAGCGCTGCAAAAGCAGTTTGCGGAGCAATTGAAGGTCGTACCGGTTACCTGGGAGGATGATGAGAAAATAGACTCCTTCGTGAAGTCCAGTCCGATTTGGAGTAAACTGAATATTGCTTCCGTAGTAAACGGCGGCCGTCTTAGAGCCTCTTTCCCCAGTGAAAGCCTTCCACATATTGTAATTGTTGATAAAACAGGCATGGTGAGGGCGATTACCCTGGGTGAATACCTCAGTAAAGAGGTGGTCAGGGACCTGGTAGATGGAAAGGCGCAGGTATACATCCCTCAAAAGCGGGAAAGACTTGACCAGCCATTATTGGCTATTTCCTCGGCATACAATGACGTGAACACTGCTTCGCCCTTGTACTACTCTACTGTTTCCGGCTTTATGGACGGTCTGGAGCATTTCACAACCCTGCGCCCTGATACGGTCAACGGCGTGCCGATAAATCGATATTGTGTGGCCAATACGGATCTGATGAAATTATATGCAATCGCTTTGGCGGGCACTTCGCTCCCACTATCTACCCAGCATCGGATTTTAGAGGTAAAGGACCCCTCTCGTTATGTGTACGCTTGGAAAAATTTTTCCAAAATAAACTGGCGAAGGGATAACTATTACACTTATGAAGCAGTCTTGCCGGCCAATGTTTCCGAAGATGATGCAAAACGGAAGATGAAAACGGACCTCGATTTGTTTTTTCAAATGCATGGACGTGTAGAAAAGCGGGTGGTTCCGTGCTTGGCCTTGATAGAGGTGAAACCTGAACAGGACAAATACAAGGCCAAGGGAGGCAAAAAGCTCTATGTGATCAAAGGGGTGATTCCAAACAGGTTCGTTGACAGGGCGAAAAAAGTAGGTCCTACGACAAGCGGGGCTACCACATACGTGCGTAATATGGGATTTAAAGACCTGCATGGGACATTCAACCGCCTTTTGGATAAGGAAATCCCGGTAATACTTAATAAAACCGGGTATACTGGCAAATTTGACTTGGATCTACCTGACGTACCCGCCAGTTTAGCGGCCTTGAAACTTGCGTTGCAAAAACAAGGATTGGATTTGGTACCCACAGAACAGGAAATGGAAGTATTCGTGTTAACGGAAAATGGGTATTCTCACGGTTCAGACCAATTGCAGTTTACCGACTACGGATACGTTCCCAAAAGAATCCGGAAGATATCCAGCAGATAAGCCTATTCACAATTTTGAACAATGAAGTTAAGAACATTAACGCCATTGCTTTGCATGGCTCTGGGGCTTTTCTACCCAAGAGATTTACTTCTGGCGCAACAGATGCTTACCGGCAGAGTAGTGGCAGCAGCTGATACACTCCCGCTGCGCGGAGCGTATGTGCGTGCGAGCGGCGAAAACAACGGTGTATTAACCGATGAGAATGGACGATTCGAATTATGGATCGGATCACAGGAATCCTCGTTGATTTTCGTTACGCACATGGGTTACCGGCCCTATCAACTTCGGGTGTCCGAACTGGGAGACGATCCGCTTTTAATTTTTTTGGAGGAAGAGATCCTTCTCTTGGATGAAGCAGTCGTGTCCACAGGATACGGGACGGTCCCCAAGGAACGGGCAACAGGGTCCTTTGAACAAATTGACACCGAGTTGTTTAATCGACAGGGTAGTACCGATGTGATCAGTCGCTTGGACGGCATTTCGCCTTCGGTTCTTTTCGATAAGCGGGGAGGAGGTAATATGGGTTTTAAGATCCGGGGACTCAGTACAATTTCCAATCAGATCGCTCAGCCGTTGATCGTTCTTGACAATTTTCCCTACGAAGGTGATATACGTAATATTAATCCAAATGATGTAAAAAGTATTACCTTACTGAAGGATGCGGCCGCATCTTCCATTTGGGGAACCCGCGCGGGAAACGGTGTACTGGTGATCACGACGAAAAAGGCGCGGTTCAATCAAGCATTTCGATTAGCTTTTACATCCGACATCAGCGTGCATGAACGACCGGATCTTTTCTATCTGCCCCAAATCAGTTCCGCAGATTTTATTGAGGTAGAAAAATTCTTATTCCAACAAGGGGCATATGACACTGATCTTGCGAATGAACGCACACGACCTGTAATTACTCCAGCTGTTGAAATCATGGATCAGATACGGAAGGGCAAGTTGTCCGCGGCGGAAGGCGAACTTTTATTAAAGGAATTGGGCCAACGGGATGTACGTAAAGATTTGACCGACTATTTTTTTCGGAGATCGTTTCAACAACAGTATTCGTTGAACATCCAAGGAGGAGGTGCGAGATTAAATTACCTTTTATCGGGTGGTTTTGATAAGAACCTGGAGAGCCAGATAGGAAATGAGTACGAGCGATTAACCCTCCGTGCAACTAATTCTTTCAGGCCAATTGATGGAATGGAACTGCAAACCCGCATGAGTTATGTGCTTAGTAAGCGGCAAAATAACAATCCGGGGGATATCACCATCGGCACTGCGGGAACATTGTATCCATATGCGCAATTAGTGGATGGGAACGGAAACCCTGCGATTTTGGAACAGGACTATCGCCTTTCTTATGTGGATACGGCAGGAGGAGGACGGTTATTGGACTGGCATTATCGACCCCTGGAAGAAATCGAGCTGGCAGATAATACAACTTCAATTGAGAATCTAATCCTGGCCATTTCAACGAACTGCCGGTTATTCGAACCATTATCACTTGAGTTTCTATATCAATACCAAAATCAGATAAGCCGAAGACGTGACTTTCGCAGTGATAAAACTTACTTCATGCGGAATATGATCAATCGTTTTACGCAGATAGATGGGGAAGATATTTTTCACCCCGTACCATTGGGAGGGAGGTTGGCCCAAACAGATAATCGTTTACGATCACACAACGTCCGGGCACAACTTAACTATGACCACTCATGGTCTGGAAAACATGAGGTACATGCCCTGGCCGGGGGGGAGGTTCGGGAGATTTTGGGGAACAGTAGTTCGAATTTTACCTATGGTTATGACGATTACCTGATGATCGGAGAGAATGTTGATTTAGTGAGTCGTTTTCCAATATACGACGGTTTATCCTCCGCTTCCTCTATCCCCGGTGGGTCCACTTTTGGAAGTATACTTGATCGCTTTGTTTCCGCTTTTGGAAATGCATCGTACATCTACGACCACAGATACATTATTTCGCTGAGCGCCCGGAGAGATGCGTCCAATTTATTCGGCGTGAAAACCAACAATAAATGGAAGCCTTTGTGGTCTGCGGGCCTTAGCTGGAACGTTTCAAACGAAAATTTTTACCAATCCAGGATACTGCCCTATTTAAAACTCCGCGTGACATACGGACATAGTGGAAATGTTAATAACTCAGTTGCCGCCGTGACAACAATTAGTTACCGTCCAAGAAGTTCGTTGGGTCGTTTTCCTTACGCGCTCATTCAAAATGCACCGAATCCTAATCTTAGATGGGAAAACGTCGCCACATTTAACGCCGGCTTGGATTTTTCAGTAGGAAATAATATACAAGGTAGTCTTGAGTTATATATCAAAAACTGTACGGACTTGATAAGCCCGGTTCCCAGCGATGAAACAACCGGTTTTCCATCAATGGAAATAAACAGTGCCATCCTCAATACATCTGGCTTTGACCTTTCTTTGAATAGCACAAATGTAAAGGGTGTATTTAGTTGGAAGAGTTCCGGCTGGATTTCCTACAACCGTAGTAAGGTTGTCAAGTATTTATACGAACCCTCTGATTATACTATCTATGTAGGAAATGGTCGTAACCTTAGTCCGCTTGAAGGAAAAAACGCTTACAATGTAGTTAGTTACAGATGGGGTGGTCTGGATCCTCGAACCGGAGATCCACGAGGGTACCTGGATGATGGGCTGAGTACCGATTATCCGAAATTAACGCGAAATCTTGATCTGGATGACCTAGTCTTCCATGGACCAGCCTTACCCCTTTATTTCGGAGCGCTTCGGAATACGTTTTCTTGGAAGGGTATTTCAATCTCTGCGAATATAACAGGCCGATTCAATTATTTCTTTCGTCGGCCAACGGTGGCTTATCTAAGTCTGTACAATGGTTCCCCAGCTCACGGCGATTATTATAGCCGATGGCAACAGCCTGGGGATGAGATGTATACAACTGTCCCTTCTATGGAATACCCTGCGGACAGCCGCCGGGATAGCTTTTACATTAACTCAGAGCCAACTGTCGAAAAGGGAGACCACATCCGCCTGCAAGATCTCAGTCTGGGCTACCGCTTTCCTCTTTCCATGCTAAGAAATTCACCGGTAAAGGCACTTCAGCTAAGAGTCTACGCGAATAATCTGGGAATAATATGGAGATCAAATGATCACGAGCTTGACCCGGATTTCGCAGAGCTGCCGCCATCGGCGGGATACTTTTTAAAGCTTAACGTTACATTATAAAATCATGCAATCAAAGAGCTCACATCATATTATAATAGGGTTTATGCTATTGTGTGCGATCATTTTGGCATCCTGCGAAGAATTCCTGAATGCCCGGCCGGAGCGATCACTTGCTGTTCCCAGTACGGTGGAAGATTTACGGGCGATTTTGGACAACGAAACATTGACCAATTCTAGTTATCCGGCAGCAGGTGATATTGCCAGCGACTGTTACTTTATGAGCGGCTCGGATTGGGCAAAACTTAACGAAGATATCCGTAATCTGTATTTGTGGAAAAATGAAGCATTAACAGACGACAGAGACTGGTCTACAAACTATAAGCGCGTCCTGAACGCGAATATTGTACTTGACAATATAGAAACCGCAAACTTGGATAATCTTAGCGAGGCGGATCGGAGGTGGGTTAAAGGAACTGCTTTGTTTCTTAGAGGATGGACTTTTTATCATGTTGCCCAGCTTTTTGCACCACTATATGACAAAAGTACTGCAATGGATTTATTGGGAATCCCGCTGAAGATGGAATCGGATATCGCAGAGGATATAAGACGAGCCACTTTGGAGGAAACATACGCTCAGATTATAAGCGATCTGGAGAACGCTGCCGATCTACTTCCAGCTACGGTCCGCGTGGCAACCCGTCCGAATAAAGCGGCGGCCTATGCTGCACTTGCCCGCGTAGCGTTAGTAATGGGTGACTATGGAAAAGCCCGGGATTATTCCACGGCTTCCCTGGATTACAATGCTGCCCTCATCGATTTCAACACGTTGGATACCACCCTTGCCAATCCAATTGCCGAGTTGAGTGACGAGGTGCTTTTTCATTGTGAACTTTGGAATGGAGGCCGTGTGTTTAGTAATGGCGGAGCGAAGGTTAATCCTGATTTGGCGGCCGCATATTCCAAAAAAGACTTGAGGAAACTAGTTTTCTTTCATCAGAATGAAGATGGAACTTCTGGTTTTACTGGAGCCTATGGCAGGTTTGCCGGTGTGCCCTTTTCGGGACTGGCGGTCGATGAAGTATATTTAACCCGGGCGGAAGCATTTGCTCGGTTAGGGGATAAAGCAAATGCATTGAAGGATTTGAATACGTTGTTGGCTAAACGATGGGAAAGCGGAACTTTTGTGGATAGGACTGCCCATACTGCAGAAGAGGCTCTAAAATTAATAATCATAGAACGTGAAAAGGAATTGGTTTATCGGGGGGGGATTCGCTGGAACGATCTGCGTCGGCTGAATAAAGACCCTCGGTTCGCCAGGACACTAAGGAGAACAATGGAGGGACAAACGTATGAGTTGCCAGCCGGTGATAAACGATATACTTTCCTTATTCCTCCGGATGTCATTTCGCTTAGCGGAATGCAACAAAATGAACGTTAATAAATTGATAAAGTGGGAACACATAAATATGCTCCCACTTTTCAATCAACCCATCACATCTCAGGCAGGAGGAAAACATCACCTTCGCTGGTGTCTTCGTCAGTAATTCGTTCCTGTAATTCTGGATCGCGCAAATCGGGCTTTTCCGTATCACTTGGATCCGCAGGAGCGATAATGCCACAGATGCCGGAAACCTGCTCACATAACTCTTCCAGTCCGCCAGGTTCGTCATAGGGTTCATAACTCTCCGGATCAAGTGGGTCTAATGTAGATGACGATATCACCCACTGTTGCGTTTGCTGAACACTTTTGTCGGCATCCACTGCCGCTGTTCCAATAAGGGCTATCAGGCCCATAATTACTGCCAACATGGGCAGTTTGATTTTAAAAGATTTCATAATTTTAATTTTCATTTTGTAACACGTTGGTTAAAGCCATTTTGGAAGGCCAACACCGGACCGGCTGGCTCCTGGAGTCTGCCGGTTCTTTTTTGAATTAACTCGTATTCATAGCGTTTATGGGTTTAATGCCACTTAAGTAAACTGCAACTGAGTTCAATGTCAATAAAGCGGTATTCATTAAGAGGTGCGCTCCCCAGCCCATGCTGCTGAAAATCCGTCCGCAGGCGCAGGGCGCGTAACCGAATGCCTCGGAATAGGCCATCGCGGTGTAGAGGGTGAAGGAAGAGAGAAGAGTCAGGGACATGTAAAGTCCGCTATTCCGCGTCTTTTGGAACACCAGCAGGCCGGCGGCCAGAAGTTCAGCCGGAGGAAGGGTCCAGGTGAGCGTGGGGATTAGCCAGTCGGGGAGGGGCTGGCGGGCTAACTGGATACGAAATACGTCGTGCTCCATTACCTTTTGACCGCCGGTATAAAGGAACAGCATAATCAGGATTGCGGAAATAATTTCGATGGTTTTTCGGTACTTCATAACGGGTGCTTTAATGTTCCTATCCTGGGATGAAATCTCACATAAAACTAGAGAGAGTAACCCGGCTAATTGTTACGAAATCCCGTTAAAAGCTTGCTTCTCCCAGTATATTTCAGACAAAACAGGCTCCCGCACCACTAAGGCGCGATTTCAAGGTATTTGGAAAGGGAGATGAAGGGGGAATCGGGCATTTCGCTACCTGGAATTTGCTTTTGAACGTAAAAAGTTGTCAGAAACCGTCGGCTCCAGCTTTTCCAGCATTCCTACTTTCGGACAAAAACCTAAGAAAAAATGAAGACAGTAGTTCCAAAAATCCATTATCCCTTCAATAAGGGAATCAGCCCTTACATCGACTTGCTTGGCCAATGGTCTGAGCGGTGTATCCGGGAAGAATACAGTGAGCTATCGGATGAGGCGAGAGAAATTTCCCTGAAAACAAATTACGGAGATGTGGCAGCATATTATTATCCAACCGCCAGCTACGAAAAGGCTTTTCCCATTTGCCGGTGGATGATCTATGTAGGTTGTTATGACGACACCTTCGGTACGATGGACAGGCGTATTTTGGAACCCATGAACCAGCTGATTGATCAGGTGTACCATGGGAAGGACCTTTCCAGAGCTGATTCCGATTTGGGAATGCAATTTCTACGGCAGGTCAAAATAATTACGCGTGAATTCCGTCCCTTTGCTACGCCGGCCTGGGAAAGACGATTTGCCGCAAGCAACAGGCTGTTTCTGGAAGCGCTGGTAACGGCAACCGCCTACAATTACAAGAAATTGGTCCGCTATCCCAGTCTGCAGGAATACCTGCGCATCCGGCAGAATATTGTGGCGGTTTATCCCTGCACCAACATGGCTGAAATAGTCGCTGATTTCATTCTGCCTCCCCTGCTTGTCGACCATCCGGTAATTAAGCGCATTAACCAGCTTACCACCTTGCTGATGGCCTTCTGTAATGATTTCTTTTCCGTAGAAAGGGAGCGGAGGGATCGTGAAACCATGAATTTGATACTCGTCCTTGAAAGCGAACGGGGTTGTTCTTTAAAGGAGGCTTATGCAGAAGCAATGGAACTGAATAACCAATTCGTGAATGAATTTGTGGAGCTCCGCAATTCGCTTCCAGAAATGTTGGAGTTAAATGAGCCACTGGAGCGATATGTTTCAACCCTTGAACTCATGATCCACGGGAATTTGCAGTGGCATTTAACGACCTCCCGGCACAAGGTTTAAAACAGTAGAAGAATCCTTATTGCTTGTCGTGACTGGGTGGGAAACCGAAATGCCTTTTGAAAGCATGCGTGAAACTTGCGGTGTTTTTGTATCCGACCTTCGCCGCTACTTCTTTGATGGAATAAGTTCCGCCTTTAAGAAGCCGACTGGACAAATGCATACGCTGGTCCAGAATGTATCCGAATACGGTCTTGCCGAATAAGCTCTTAAAACCGCTTTCCAGTTTGTTTTCATTCATTCCTGCATTTCTTGCCAACATTTTCAATTGGTAATTGTGTTCAGGATGGTAATTGATGTCATCTTTGAGTTTGTAAAGCGCGGCCACTTCCGCCGCAGAGAATGACGTATGGGGAGGAAGATTGCTTTCAGCCAGGTCTCTTATTACATGAAACCACAGAGCCAGCGCTTTTTTTTCATAAAATTTATGTCGGTTGGTGAGATCTATCGGGCCTCGGATTATGTCGGCTACCACACTTCGTACCGATGAGGTAAGCCGGCGATGTCCCGGATTTAACAAGGTCAATTCCCCCTGCCGGGCTCGTTCAAAGAAGTGTGAAAACTGTATCGACATCGGGGTTACATGCCAATCCCCTTGCCGGGATCTGGTAAACAAGACATTAAAGGTTTCGTATTCGCCCGGTTCCCGGAAGTTGAGTTCCCAGGCTATTTTAGGCAGATGATATGCGTTGTAGTAGTCGGCCATGATCTTTTGTTCCGGGCCGTTGTTGATGGCATAGTAAAGGGTGTTCTTCCAGACGATCCACAGAAAGGTACAGGGGATGTCGGCGGTGACCCGTAATCTCATCGCCTCATGAATCAGGAAGCGGGTGTGCCAGATGCTGTACCCGGCCAGTTCTGTCACGCGGAAGTGAAGGACGCCGTATTTCCCCATGCCAAGTATCATGTACTCTCCGGCGGTTTCACGCGTAATATGCAATTCGACCGGATCAGGAATTGTACTTGTCCCGGAAAATATTTCTAAATCTAGATCCCCATAATGCATGACACGAAGCAGTTGTCTGTCCTTTTTCCCATAGGTTAATGAAGGTACATCACCGGGAGGGCGAAAAGGTAGTTTTGATTACTAAGCTAAATTATTAAAAAAATAAAGTAATCCAAACAGAAGTTTAACTGAAGGTGTCTTTTTAAAAGGTGTAGCATCGGTCCGATGCAGACCGGTTTTTGTCGATATAATAGCTTACAGACAACTCGTGCGTTCCGTAATTGTAGTTTTTAAG
>CAZFFG010000053.1:9734-12541 GCA_964518275.1 uncultured bacterium
TGTCGATATAATAGCTTACAGACAACTCGTGCGTTCCGTAATTGTAGTTTTTAAGGGCATTGAGCGAGTAGTCGTAGGCGTAACCAATCCGTATCTGATCGTTGACAAAAAATTCCGCCAACCCAACCACGGCGTTTACCTTACGCGGATCGTACTGCAAATAGCTTTTGTCGTAAAGCACAATTCCGGTCCGGTAGGAGGCGCCTATCCAGATCCTTTCGTTGAGAAGGGCGAAAAGATTTAAATCCAGGCTGGTTGGCCCTCCGCGGTCATCTTTTAAAAGGAAGGAGGGCCTTAGGGCGAGACGCTCGGAAAGATAAAGCAAGCCGCCGGCTGTGAGGTAATAATGCGGTCTCGGAGTAGGGGTAAGCAGGGTCTTGTCTTTGTGCCCGTCCATGTGGGTCGCAAGGAGATTGTTGATCGAAAATCCGGCATAAAAACTTTCATCGGAAAACCAGACGCCTGCACGTGAGTCGAATACAATGGCCGATTGCATGTCTGGTGGAATATACAGGTCACCCTGATCAAGTGGGTCCAGTTTGGATCCGTCCAGGCCAAGCTGGACAAAACCGACACCCAGCCCGAATGCCAGTTTCGAAGTGTAGCCGGTCGGGATCGTGTAGGAATAATTTCCATAGGCGGCCCGTTTATTCTGCGCGCCGAGTTTATCCTCGGATACCTGGAGGGCCAGTCCAACCCGGCGGTTCTTCAATGTGCCGTCAAATGCAAGGGACGCCGTTTGCGGTGCGCCGGGCACACCCGTCCATTGCGAACGGAAAAATGCGTGGATCGTGGTTTCTTCTCGGTAACCGGCATAGGCCGGATTGATATAAATATGATTGAAGATGTATTGACTGAACTGCGCATCCTGCTGAGCATGCAGCCCGTTCCCGCACGCTCCCGATAGGAGAATGGCCATTATGCAGATTCCCCTGATCATCATTGGTCCTTTCATTTCCCCTCCATTATTAATCCTGACATCATCCGTCAGTCTGCGTTAACGCGGTTTCTCAACAGTGTAATGTAGCCTTTAAAAACCTGCCACGTGCCGTTTGCTGTTTGGACTTTCAATAAATAGTAATAGGTCCCTTCGGCCAATCCCTCTCCCGTCCAGTTGTGTTGATATCCCTTTGCTTCAAAAACATGATTGCCCCAACGGTTCAGGATTACCAGTTCATTGGCAACGAAACCGTCCAGTCCTGGAATGATCAACCGGTCATTCTTTCCATCCCCGTTGGGGGTAATCACGTTTGGTACCCATAGTCCCGCAATGTCTTTGCGGTCTGTGGATATATTATTTGAAGGGTTGGGATCATCCTGCTCGCCGCTGATCATGGCTGTGTTTTCGACCAAGCCGGTTTGCAGGGCTTTTACATTTATTCTGAGGGAAGCGGTTGCCCCTTCTTTCAACGAATCGATTTTCCAGATCACCGTGTGGGAGACCAGTTCGTAATGGGCAGTACCCAGTTCCGGCGTGCCCAGCGCTTCAAAACCCAATTCCTTTGGCAGAATATCAGTCACAAAAACAGAGGACGCATCGCCTTCTCCGTGATTGCTAATACTCAGCCAATAATCGAAGGTTTGGTCCACCACCACATGGCGGCTTTCGGACCATTTATGGACACTTAGGTCCGCTGGTGTTGCAGACGGCTCTACGATTACGCGTACTTCTTCGGACATATCCGAGGAGCATCCCTCCGCATTGAACGCGAGCACCGTATACAGCCCACTTTGATAGGTCGTATAATCTGCCTGGGTCGCCCCCGGAATTGCCTCGCCATCCGAGAACCATTGATACGATTCCGCGCCCTGGGAAGCCGCCCGCAGCGTCACCGATGTCCCAAAAGATATCCGGACTTCCACCGGCGCATCGTCCTGCAATGGCGCTGTCGGTTTCCCGGTAACGGAAACTTGCTCATTATCCGGCATCCTGCCAATCCCTGAGATTCCACGGATCACCGCATGTCCCTCGGGTTTCCCGCTTTCCTTGTTGTACGCCCCCACCTCATGCGCATACGCTACCCTTCCGAAGAGCAAAATGCCCGTCAGCAAGAAGGAACGTATGTATGCGGGGGTGAGCATGGTGGCCTTTGTCGAAAATTAGGGAGTCGACACGATTGTAATGGTCGGCTGAGGAGGCAGCGGGCTGACAGTCACCTGCTGTACGTTGGACGTTGCTGCGCAAGCATTCGGGCTGCCCACTACAGTCACATCATACGACACAACTACCTCATAGAAATAACTGCCCGCATCCGGATTGGTAACCTGATGGGTTGACTCAGTAGCGCCGACCACCTCTCGACGGTTCGTACCCGATGCATCATCTGCAACAAACCATTGGTGGGTCACATTCAATCCATCAGGTAACGAATTGGGACTATTTAAGGTGGCAATCAGGGTAATTCCCGTGGTAGCTTCGTCCACGCAATATCCAGCATCACCACCGTCTGCAGCAATGCTTACTGAAAGGTCCGGCAGAATGTAGATCGGGTACCCTTCACTCATCGGAGATTTACAGCCATCGGAGTTATTCCATACTTCTACGTAATAGTAACCGGTTTCAGTAGCCGTGTAGATTTGGTCTTCTGAAGCCCCGGGTGCAGCAGCTGGGGTAGCACTGCCATTTTCATCAAAGTACCATTGGTAATTGTCATAGCCGGCTGGGGCTGTCAATTGCACGGTAGCGCCGTTACAGAGAAATGTAACCGAGGGGGTTTCCGGGGTAACCTGTGCAGAAACTCCCACTGCTGCGATTAAAAACAAGCCCACCAGGCTCATCTTTAAAAATGTAAATTTTCCCTTCATTG
>CAZFFG010000054.1:0-12492 GCA_964518275.1 uncultured bacterium
GCCAGCACGCGCGCCTGGCTGATGGGGTCTAGGTCCGCGTCGGTCTCGATGTGGATGGCCCGGTCGGCGCCCAGCGCCAACGCCGTGCGGATGGCCTCCTCGTAACGGGCCGGGCCGAGGGCGAGGGCCACGATCTCGACGTCGTTGCCGGCCTCGCGCAAGCGGATGGCCTCCTCTACCCCGTACTCGTCCATGCCGTCGATCACGAACGTCACGCCGTCTAGTTCCACCCCGGCCGCGCCGGCCCGTATCCGGGCCTCCGCGTCGGGTACCTGCTTCAGGACGGTAATCAGCTTCACTCTTGCCTCCAGTGGCCCAGGTGGGCCTTGCTTCTTGGGTCGGTTGCGGCTCGGCCGCAGGTTGGTGGCGCGCCTCTGTGCGTGCGCGCAGGTTGCCTCATTGTAGGACGTGGCGCGCTATCACCACTCTCTGGATCTCGTTGGTGCCTTCGTATATCTGGTTGAGCTTCACGTCGCGCATGAGCTTCTCCACCGGGTACTCGTTCATGTAGCCGTAGCCACCGAAGACGTTGATGGCCTCCTGCGCGGCGTCGAACGCGCTGTCAGAGGCGTAGGCCTTGGCGATGGCCGCGGCCTCGGCGTGGGGCTTGTCGTTGTCGGCGAGCCAGGCGGCGTACCAGGTCTGCAGGCGCGCCGTCTCGAGCGCGATCTTCATGTTGGCGAGCTTGAACTGGATGGCCTGGAACTGACCGATGGGCCGCCCGAAGGCCTCGCGCTCGTTGGCGTACTTGCTCGACTCGTCAAGGGCGCGGCGCAGCACCCCGACCGCGCCGGCGGCAACGGGGATACGCGTCTTGTCGAGGGTGCGCATGGCGATCTTGAAGCCGTCGCCCTGCTGGCCCAGCATGTTGCTCACGGGCACCCGCACGTCGTCGAAGACCATCTCGTAGGTTGGGCTGGCGCGCTGCCCGAGCTTGCCGTGCAGCTTGTTGGTGGAGAGGCCCGGGCGGTCCTTCTCCACCACCACCGCCACGGTGCCCTTGTGCTTGAGCGCCGGGTCGAAGCTAGCGAACACCACGCTGAAGTCGGCCACGCCGCCGTTACTGATCCAGGTCTTGGTGCCCGTGAGCACGATCTCGTCGCCGTCGAACACGGCGCGCGTACGCAGACCGCCGGCGTCGGAGCCGTTGTTCGGCTCGGAGAGCGCGAAGGCGGCCAAGCGCGGCCCTTCCACCAGTGGCGCCAGGAAGCGCTGCTGCTGCTCGGGCGTGGCGGCCAGGAGCAGCGGCATGATGCCCAGCTCGGAGGCCATGAGGATGGTGTAGATGCCCATGCAGCCGTAGCCGAACTCCTCGCCGATGATGGCTTCGTCCAACATGGAGAGGCCGAGGCCGCCCACGGCTTCGGGCACGCTCACGTTGAGGAGGCCCACCTCGTGCGCCGCCTCCACCACCGTGGCGGGGTAGGTCTCCTCGCGGTCGTGCTGCGCGGCTACCGGGATGACGTTCTCTTTCACGAAGCTCCGCGCCAGGGCCTGCATCTGTTTCTGGTCGTCAGAGAGTTCGAATCCGATCATCGGTGACTCCTCCTGGGCCCCGTGAGGGCCCCGTTAGCGCTCAAGATCACGGTAGATCTGCCGGTGGATTACCATGCGCTGGATCTCGCTGGTGCCCTCGTATATCTCAGTCACGCGGGCGTCGCGGAAGTAGCGTTCCACGGGGTAATCCTTCGTGTAGCCGTAACCGCCCAGCACCTGGATGGCGTCGTGGGTCACCTTGGCCGCGGTTTCGGACGCCACGAGCTTAGCCATGGCGGCCTCGCGGTTCACGCGGAAGCCGCGGTCCTTGAGCCACGCCGCCCTGAGCGTTAGGAGCCGCGCGGCCTCGATGCTCGTGAGCATGTCGGCGAGCTTGAAACCGATGGCCTGGAACTCGTGGATGGCCTTACCGAAAGCGGTGCGCTCCGCGGCGTAATCGCGAGCCGCCTCGTACGCGGCGCGCGCGATGCCCACCGCCTGCGCGGCGATGCCGATGCGGCCACCGTCGAGGCCGGCCATGGCGATCACGAAGCCGTTACCGGGCTGGCCCAGCACAGCGTCGTGCGGCACGAGGCAGTCCTCGAGCGTGACCGTGGTCGTGAGCGCCGCATGCTGCCCGAGCTTCTCCTCAGGCTTGCCGAACACCACCCCCGGCGTGTCCTTCTCTACTAAGAAGCAGGTCACGCCCCGCGCGCCCGCCCGCTTGTCGGACTTGGCCAGCACGAGGTAGAGCTGCGCCTCGCCACCGGAGGTGATCCACGCCTTGGTGCCGTTGAGGAGCCAGCCTTCCGGGGTGCGTTCCGCGCGGGTGATGATGGCGGCCGCGTCGGAGCCGGCGTGCGGCTCGGAGAGGCAGAAGGCGCCGATCCACTGTCCGCTGGCTAGCAACGGCAGGTACTTGCGGCGCTGCGCCTCGGTGCCGTGCTTGAGTAGCAGGCTCTGCGGCAGGCCGTTGGTGACGCTCATGATGGTGGCGTGCGCGGCGTCCACCGCCGCGATCTCTTCTAGCAGAACGGCGTAGCTGAGGGTGTCGAGGCCCGCGCCGCCGTACTCCTCGGGCGTGAGCATCCCGAGCAGGCCCAGCTCCCCCATCTTGCCGAGGGTCTCCCACGGGAAGCGAGGGTTGCGGTCCAGCTCGGCCGCCACGGCGCCGATCTCCGTACGCGCGAAGTCGCGAACGGCGCGCTGCATGTGGAGTAGGTCTTCGGGAAGCGAGAAATCCACTGGTTAAATGTCTCCATCGGGCGCGGTCGCCCTAGGGAGTATAACTGCGACCGACAGCCGTCCGGTCACCGACTAGACTGAGTACATGAACGTGAAACAGCTCCTCCTCAGGCTGCCGGAGGCCATCGACCTCGACGCCGGCGCCCCCGACGCGGTCATCCAGTACGAGACCTCCGAACCCGTGTACCACGTGGTGGCGGGCGGCGCGGTGGCTGCGCACGAGGGCCAAGCGCCCGCAGCCGACGTCACCATCCGCATCAGCGACGACAACCTCGACAAGCTCCTGCGCGGCGAGCTCAACCCCATGACCGCCATGTTCACGGGCAAGCTGAAGGTGAAGGGCAACGTGGGGCTAGCTCAGAGGCTCATCGGCATGGTCGATCGTCAGAAGCTCGAGGCTGCCCGCGCTGAGGTGCTGAGGAACGAGAACGCCTAGCAAGCGCGGTGCGGTTCGTGCGGCGGCTCCCCGAACCGTGCCACCCGGACCGTGCCACCCGAGCCGCGCCGCTACGGCTCAGCGGCCGTAGAAGCTAACCTCATGGCGGCGGTAAGCGCCGTTCTCGTACTCGAACACTGCCGAGAACACGCCCGGCTCGTCGAGCCAGGGCAGGAAGTGCTTGTCGCCCTCCCAGAGCGGCAGGCTCGTGAGCTCAGCGGTGGGTACCCAGAACAGGTCGCCTTCCTTGGAGGGCGTGGGCGTGCCGCTGAAGCTCGTCACCACGTAGACCCACACGTACCAGTCGACCGAGCCCTTCTCGAAGCGCGGGAAGGTGATGAAACCCTTCAGCTCGGCAGCGTGCACGGTGAGCCCGGACTCCTCCAGCACCTCGCGGCGCATGCACGCTTCCGGCGATTCGCCCGGCTCCAGCTTGCCGCCCAGACCGTTCCACCTGCCCGCATGCAGGTGGGCGGGGTCGCCACCGCGACGTAGCATCAACGTCTCCGCCCCGCGGCGCACGTACGCCAGGGTCGCTAGCCTCAGTCCCACTCGTCGTCACCGTCCCCATGGCCTCGCTCGAGCCCGGCCGCCAGCAGGGCCTCGCGCAGCTCCGGCGCGTCTTGCAGCTCGCCGTTCACCTCGCGCCGCACCCGCACCAGCCGCGCGAGGCCGGCGCCCCTGCCCCGCAACCAGCGCAGGAGGAACGCCACGGCGGCTCGCTCGTTCGCGGCCACCGTGGGCGGCGCCTGCAGCGTCACGCGTTCGCGGCGACCGGCGGCCGACTCGAGGACGAGCAGCAGCTCGAAGCCACCACCCTGGCGCTTGATGAACACCTGCTCTAGCCGGTCCGCCCGCACGCCCCAGCCGCTCCCGTCAGGCTCCGGCGCTATCGGCCTCAGCGCGGTCGAGGCCGAACGCGGTGTGCACCGCGGTGAGGGCGGCCTGCGCGTGCTCGGCAGGGATGAGAACGCTGATGCGAACCTCGCTGGTGGTGATCATGTCGATGTTGGCGCCCGCTCCCGCCACCGCCTCGAACAGGGTGGCCGCGATGCCGGGCGTGGAGCCGATGGCTACCCCCACCACCGAGATCTTCGCTACGTCGCGGTCCACCTCGGCGTGCGCGCCCCATTCTGCCAGCACGGGCTCCAGTGCCTCCAAGGCCTCCGGCACCACGTCGCCCCCCACGATGAACGCCATCTGCTGGCGGCTGTCGCCCGCGCCGCGCACGCCCTGGATGATCATGTCAACGCTCACCCCGGCGGCTGCCACCGCGCGGAAGAGCCGCGCCGCTACGCCTGGCTTGTCGGGAACGGCGTGAAGGTCGATGCGCGCGTGGCTGGTGTCGAGCGCCACGCCGGTTACCGGCTTGTCGGTGAACATGTTTCCCTCCTGGAAGGTGGCGCGGTCGACCACCAGGGTGCCGGCGACGGGACTGAACGAGGAGCGCACGTGCACGTGCACGCCGTAGCGGCGGGCGTACCACACGCTGCGCGGGTGCAGCACCTTGGCGCCGTGACTGGCGAGCTCGAGCATCTCCTCGTAGCCGATGGCGTTCAACTTCACGGCCCGCTCCACCCGGTGCGGGTCGCTGGTGTACACGCCGTCGGTGTCGGTGAAGATCTCGCACTCACGCACGCCGAGCGCAGCGGCCAGCGCCACGGCGGTGGTGTCGGAGCCGCCCCGCCCGAGGGTGGTGATGTTGCCAGCGGCGTCGTTACCCTGGAAGCCCGCCACCACCACCACGTCGGTCTCGGCCAGGGCGGTCAGCACGGGCTCGGGATCTACCCTAATAACACGCGCCGCGCCGTGGTTGGAGTCGGTCCGGAAGCCAGCCTGGGGTCCGGTGAACGAGCGGGCGCTCACGCCGCGCTTGAGGAGCGCCAGGGTGAGGAGCGCGGCCGACTGCTGTTCGCCGGTGGCCAGCAGCGCGTCGAGTTCGCGGCGTGAGGGCCGGCTCGTGAGCTCGCGCGCCATGCCTATGAGCTGATCGGTCGTTCGCCCCATGGCCGACACCACCACGGCAGCCTTCGCGCCACCCGCCACGGCGCGCGCCACCCGTTCGGCTACCTTCTCGATACGGTCCAGGTCGCCAACGCTGGTGCCACCGAACTTCTGCACGCGGACGGGCCAGGGCGGCGCGGCGCGCTGGGCGGCCTCGAGCGGCTGTGAGGTTGGCTGGTCGGGGGTAGGAAAGGCCATATATAACGTGGAAGCTTACCGCCAGCGCGGCTCTCGGCGCCACCCCGGCTCACGCCCGCCGCGGGCCGACCAGCACGCCTCTCTGCCATAATCGACCTCATGAGCCAGAGCGCTACCAACGTCGGTAACAGTACGCCTCCCTTGCGCGTGGCCGTCATAGGAGCCGGGCCCGCCGGGTTCTACGCCGCCGAGGCCCTCCTCAAGGGCCGCGAGGACGTGAGCGTGGACCTCATGGACAAGCTACCCACGCCGTACGGGCTCGTGCGCTTCGGGGTGGCGCCAGACCACCAGAAGCTTAAGTCGGTCACGCGGTTGTACGAACGCACCCTAGGCGACCCGCGCCTGCGCTACCTCGGCAACGTGGAGTTCGGGCGGCACCTGAGCGCCGAGGACCTGCAGCGCCACTACCACGCCGTGGTCTACGCGGTGGGCGCGCCCGCCGACCGACGCCTCGGCATCCCCGGCGAGGACCTGCCGGGCAGCCTCTCGGCCACCGAGTTCGTGGCTTGGTACAACGGCCACCCGCAGTACGCCGACCTGGCCGTACCGCTCGACGCCACCACGGCTGTAGTCATCGGGGTGGGCAACGTGGCGATAGACGTCACCCGCGTGCTGGCCAAGAGCAACGCCGAGCTGGCCGAGACCGACATGGCCGACCACGCCATCGAGCACCTCAAGGGCTCGCGCATCGAAGAGGTCATCATCGTGGGCCGCCGCGGGCCGGCGGAGGCCAAGTTCACTACCAAGGAGCTGCGCGAGCTGGGTGAGTTGCTCAACGCCGACATCTACGTAGACCCAGCCGAGCTCGTGGTACCCGCGTCGAGCCGCGCCGCGATAGAAGGCGACGTGAACGCGCAGAAGAACCTCGAGGTGCTGGAGGCGTTCACGCAGCAGGCGCCAGCGGGCAAGCCGCGCAAGGTACGCATCCGCTTCCTGCTCTCGCCGGTCGAGATCCAGGGCGAGGGGCGGGTGGAGCGCGTGGTGTTCGAACGCAACCGCTTGGAGGAACGCGCTCAGGGCTGGGTGGCGGCCGTACCCACCGGCGAGCGCGAGACCGTAGAGGCACAGTTGGTGTTCCGCTCGGTGGGTTACCGCGGCGCGGCGCTGCCGGGCGTGCCGTTCGACGAGGTGGCCTGCGTCATACCCAACGAGTCTGGTCGAGTGCTGGCGAACGACGCGCCGCTGCCAGGCGCGTACGTGGCCGGCTGGATCAAGCGCGGCCCCAGTGGGGTCATCGGCACGAACAAGGCCGACGCCATGGAGAGCGTGGCGGCGCTGCTAGAGGACGCCGCCGCGGGGCGCCTGCCCGTACCGGCCGACCCGTCGCAGGCGGGCGTAGACGCGCTGCTGGTAGAACGCGGCGCCGACGTGTTCAGCACCCCCGAGTGGTTCGGGCTCGACGCGGTGGAGCTGGCGGCAGGTGCGGCGCAGGGGCGGCCGCGCGTGAAAGTCATCGATGTGGAAGCCATGCTGAAGGCCGGTCGCGAGGAGGCCGACAAGGTAGAACGCTAGCGTCCGTTTCATCGCGTACTCATTCCTGGTACTATGCCCACGCATAACGCGCAACCAGCGCATAGAGCGAGGTTCGAGGACGTGTCGGATAGCCCTACCGTACCCGGCTCGCTACCGCGTTCCCATGGGGGAGCGGGTAGTGAAGCAGAACTACCCTCCGGGCCGCCACTACTGAGCATCCAGAGCTTGGTCAAGGATTTCGGCGGCCTGAGGGCCGTTAACCATTGTAGTTTCGACGTGGAGCATGGCAGCATCACGGGGCTCATCGGGCCCAACGGGGCGGGTAAGACCACCCTGTTCAGCCTGGTGTCGGGTTTCCATACGCCCGACTCGGGCCGCGTGTACCTCGACGGCGAGGACGTCACCGGCCTGCCGTCGCACCTCATCTTCCGGAAGGGGCTGTGCCGCACCTTCCAGATCCCCCGCGAGCACAAGAGCATGACCGTTACGGAGAACCTCATGCTGGTGCCCAAGGGGCAGATAGGCGAGAGGTTCTGGAACCCCGTCATCAGGCCGGGCGCCGTGCGGCGGCAGGAACGCGAGCTGCGCGAGAAGGCGCGCGAGGTGCTCGAGTTCGTGGAGCTCACTCACATGGCGAACCAACCGGCCGGCGCCATGTCGGGCGGTCAGAAGAAGCTATTGGAGCTGGCTCGCACCCTCATGGCCGACCCCAAAATAGTGCTGCTCGACGAACCGGCCGCCGGCGTGAACCCCACCCTCATGGGCAAGATCCGCGACAAGATCGAGCAGCTCAACCGCGAGCGCGGTATCACGTTCCTGCTCATCGAGCACGACATGCCTCTCGTGATGGGCCTCTGCAACCCCGTGGTTGTCATGAACCAGGGCAGCAAGCTGGTGTCGGGCCCACCAGAGATAGTTAGGACCGACCCGCGCGTTCTCGAAGCGTACCTGGGAGGGCAGTATGCCGCTCTTGACGGTTGAGAACGTCGTCTCCGGCTACGGAGAGATGCAGGTCCTAAACGGCGTGAGCCTCACGGTGGGCGAGGACGAGATCGTCTCCATCGTCGGCCCGAACGGCGCCGGCAAGTCCACCGTCATGAAGCTCGTGTTCGGGCTTCTGAAGCCGTGGGAGGGAGCCGTGACGTTCAACGGCCAGACCATCTCCGGCATGGCGCCAGAGAAGCTAGTGCGCCTCGGGCTCTCCTACGTGCCGCAGGTCGACAACGTCTTCCCTAACCTCACCGTGGAGGAGAACCTCGACATGGGCGGTTACACGCGCGTGGGCTCGCTCGACTACCAGAAGGAGCGCGTGTACGAGATCTTCCCCCGCCTGGCGGAAAGGCGCCGGCAGCGCGCCGGCAAGATGTCTGGCGGCGAGCGTCAGATGGTGGCCATGGGCCGCGCGCTCATGCTCGACCCCAAGCTCCTCATGCTCGACGAACCCTCGGCTGGCCTGGCGCCGTTACTGGTGGACATGATCTTCGAGAAGGTCGCCGACATCAACAAGGCTGGCGTAGCAGTGCTCATGGTGGAGCAGAACGCCAAGAAGTCGCTAGCGTTAGCCGACCGCGGTTACGTGCTGGCCACCGGCCAGAACAAGGTCGACGGCCCCGGCCAGAAGCTCCTCGCCGACCCAGAGGTCGCACGCCTCTACCTGGGGGGTTGAGCAAGATGCAGGAAGATAGGACCCTCCACCTCCGCCCCGGCGAGCGCGTCCGCGCCATCCTCACCAGCCGAACGTTCATGTTCGTGGTGCTCGGTCTGTTGATAGCCGGCTTCATCATCGCTGCGCAGGCCAAGGGCGTGAGCGCCAACGCGCTGCTCTCGCTCTTCGTGCGCGGCACGCTGCTAGGCGGCACGCTTGCCCTGGGCGCCATCGGCGTGACCCTGGTCTTCGCGGTTCTGAAGATGGCCAACTTCGCCCACGGCGACACCATGACGTTCGGCGCCTACATCGGGCTCCTCGTCATCATGCTCCTGCCCAAGGGGCCGCCGCTGGCACCCTTCTCGTTCGGGTACGAGTTCCTGGTGGCGCTGCTCATCGTGGTGCCGCTCATCGGGCTCTTCACGTTCGGCCTCGATCAGGCGCTGTTCCGCCCCCTACGTAACCGGCGCGCGCAGCCCATCATGTTCGCCATGGCGTCGCTGGGCCTCGCGTTCGGTTTGCGCAGCTTGGTGTACATCTTCTGGGGCGCCGACTTCACCTTCTACTACGTGGGCCGTGCACGGCCCGCGGTCGAGCTCTTCGCCGGCGTGCGGGTGCGCCCGGACCAGCTCTTCATCCTGGGGTTGGCCATCGTGCTCATCGCGGGCGTCTACCTGCTGCTGGAGCGCACCAAGATCGGTAAGGCCATGCGCGCCACGGCCGACAACCCGGACTTAGCGCGTGTGAGCGGCATCGACACCAACCAGGTCATCCTGTGGACCTGGATCATCGGTGGCGGCCTGGCCGCAGCCGGCGGCATGCTCTACGCGCTCGACGTGCAGCTTAGGCCCGAGATGGGCTGGTGGCTGCTCCTGCCGCTCTTCGCCTCCGTCATCCTGGGCACCCTAGGCAACGCCTACGGCGCCCTCGCCGGCGCGTTCATCATCGGCATCGTGTGGCAGGTGAGCAGCGCGTTCATCAACCCCACCTACGGTCACGGCATCGCGTTCCTGGTCATGGTGCTGGTGCTACTGGTCAGGCCGCAGGGCCTGTTCGGGGGGAGGAAGTAGCATGACACCGCTAGTCATAGCCAAGTCCGCTCTCCTAGCCGTGCCGCTCTGGCTCATCGCCTCCACACTGCTGCCCGTGAAGCCGTCGTGGCTCAAGCACCTGCTCTCCATCGCCATCGGCTTCGCTGTGGCGGTGGGCGCCACGCTAGTCGTTCCTGTGGGCGGCATGTCGTACATCACCACCTTCATCCTCATGGCCGGCATCTACGCCGTGCTCTCGCTGGGCCTCAACGTGCAGTGGGGGTACACGGGGCTCTTCAACATCGGCATCGCGGCGTTCTTCGCCATCGGTGCCTTCACCAGCGCGCTGGTTACCACCAACATGCCCACGGGCGTCAACGCCAGCTTCACGAAGCAGCTAATGGGCCTCGGCATGCCCTTCTGGGTGGGCCTGGTGGCGGCGGGCATCGTGGCCGGCATCCTCGCCTGGCTCATCGGCAAGCCCACCCTGCGGCTGCGCGACGACTACCTGGCCATAGCCACCATCGGTATCGCCGAGATGGTGCGGCTCGTGTTCCAGAACGAGCGCTGGCTGGCCAACGGCCCGCAGCCCCTGCGCGGCATCCCGCAACCCCTGCAGTGCCTTACCGGCACCGGTTGCGACTGGCTGCCCGGCTTCGTGAACGACTTCTTCGCGCCGCTCTCGCCGCGCGACTACCCGTACATCTACGTGGCCATCGTGGCGCTCGTGCTCTTCCTGCTCTACCGTGTGCTCGAGCGCGCCATCCGCTCCCCGTGGGGCCGTGCCCTGCGCGCCGTGCGCGAGGAGGAAGCTTCGGCCGCCATGAACGGCAAGGACGTGGCCGCCTTCCGCATGCAGTCGTTCGTGGTGGGCGCCGTCATCATGGGTATCGGTGGTGGCCTCTACGCGCACTACGTGGTCTCCATCGATTACGGTCACTTCGACCCGCTGTACGGCACGTTCCTGATCTGGGTCATGCTCATGCTGGGCGGTAGCGGCAACAACCGCGGCGCCATCCTGGGCGCGTTCGTGGTGTGGGGCATCTGGTCCGGCACCAGCTTCGCGGTTGACGCCCTCAGGCCCACGCTGGCAGCCATCTCCCCCGACCTGCCGTCGCGCGGGCCGTACATCCGGCTGCTCTTCATCTCCATCCTGCTCCTCTTCATCGTGCTCTACCGGCCGAAGGGGCTGCTACCTGAGGAGAAGGTCGTCTCGCTGGACCGCGACTTGGCCTAACATCGAGCTGCAGATGCTGCAGCTAGGGTTCGTGAGCGTAATCCGTCCCGCGTTCCGGGGCGCCTCAGTAGCCGCGGCCGAGGCTAGCCGCACGGCGCTCGAGGCGCTCGGTAGCGAGCTCGGTTTCTCGGTCGTGGTTGCCGAGCTCGCTACCGAGCAGCGCACCGCGGCAGGCGCCGCGCTGCCTAGTTTCGCGGTTCACGACGCCGCCTCTGCGCAGCTGGCGGCTCAGCAGCTGCGGTCCGCGCAGCTCGACTTCCTGCTCGTGCAGCACACCACCTTCGCCACCGGCGAGGTGCTCGCCCCGCTGCTGCAGGCGTGCGAGCGCGTGGGCGTGTGGGCGCTCCCCGAGGGCGCGCTAGGTGAGGACCGCCACGGGCCGCTGCCGCTCAACTCGCTCTGCGGCCTGAACATGACGCTCAGTTACCTGACCAGCCCACACGTGAACAAGCGGGAGCCCGTGCGCTGGTACTACGGCGCGGCCAACAGCGACTGGTTCGTAGAGCGCCTACGCAGCACCGTGGCCGCGTTACGGGGGCTGCGGGCGCTGCGAAGCGCGCGTGTGCTGCAGATCGGTGGGGTGGCGCCCGGCTTCTACGGTCTGGAGGAGCCGCTCGGCAGCGCCAGCCCCGTCATCGACACCGTGCCGTTAGCGCGGCTGCTAGAGAGGATCGCGGCGGTGGACGCAGCGGAGGCCGCCGACCTAGCTTCTAGCCAGTCAGCGACGGAACCGGCGGACGTGAGCCGCGAGCAGCTCGAGCGCTCGGCGCGCATCGAGCTGGCGCTGAACGAGTTAGCGCGTGAGGGCGCCTACGACGCCCTGGCGGTGAGGTGTTGGTCTGAGGTGCCAGATGAGTGCGGGAGCATGGCCTGCGCCGCCATGGGCAACGTGGCGGCGGTGAGCGCGGCCCCGGGCAGCGGCGACGCGGGCCGCGGTCGCGCGGGGGTGCCAGCGGCGTGCGAGGGCGACGTGGCGGGGGCGCTGTCGATGCTGACACTGCAGGCCATGACTGGGCGCGCGGCCGTGCTCATGGACCTCTCCGACCTGGACGAGGCTGCCGACGAGCTGCTCTTCTGGCATTGCGGTAACGCGCCCCGCGAGTGGGCGGCGGGAGGTTCCAGCCGTCTGACCACGCATTTCAACCGTGTGGGCCTAGGCACCGTGCGCGACATGGTGCTCGCGCCAGGGCCGGTAACCGGCTTCCGGCTTGTGGGGGCGGACCGGGCGCTCATCGTGTCGGGCACGTTCGGTGATCCGCAGAAGGCGTCGTACGACGGGGTGCGCGGCTGGCTCGGCGACTTGCGCTGGAACGGTCAACCCGTAGGCGCTCGCGACTTCGTGACGAGCGTGCTGGATCAGCGGCTGGCGCATCACTTCGCGTTCGGACGCGGGGACCTCACCGGTGCGCTCAGGGAACTGTGCGAGTGGCTCGGGCGGCGACCCGTGATGGCCTCCTTGTGATCCCTGCGATGACGATGGTGGTCGCTACAAGACCGCAAGCGACAAGAAGGCGGGCGCCCCGTTGCTGGGGCGCCCGCGCTCGCTTTCAGGCCGTTAGGCCGCCGCTAGTCGTGCCTACTTACTGAGTGGGGATCCCTGAGGTGAGGACTCGCGTGGTCTCGATGTCGCCACCGACGTACTGCCAGACCTCCATGGGGGTCACGACGTCGCCGAGCTCGTCGTAGTCGACCTCACCAGCGGCGCCGGTGTAGTTGATGGCCGTGCCGGCCTGGAGGAGCTCGATGG
>CAZFFG010000055.1:0-12390 GCA_964518275.1 uncultured bacterium
GATGCCCTCGAGCGTTTCCCACGTGAGGTTCAGCCCTGGGAAGCCGGGGTAGCGGCGCTCTAGCTTGGTGACTATGCGCAGGCTCTGGCGGTTGTGGTCGAAGCCGCCGACGCTGGCCGCGAGGGTGTCGAGCGCCTTCTCGCCCGCGTGCCCGAAGGGCGGGTGGCCCAGGTCGTGCGCTAGCGCGATGGTCTCGCTCAGGTCCTCGTTGAGGCCAAGTGCTCGCGCGATGCTGGTGGCCACCTGCGCCACCTCCAGGGTGTGGGTGAGGCGGGTGCGGTAGTAGTCGCCTTCGTAGTTCACGAAGACCTGCGTCTTGTACTCCAGGCGCCGGAACGCGCTGGTGTGCACCACCCGGTCGCGGTCCTTCTGGAAGGCTGTGCGGTGGGCGCTCTCGCCCTCCTTGTGAACGCGGCCGCGCGACTCCGCGGCCAGCGCAGCGTAGGGCGCCAGGTCTTGGCGCTCGTTGCGTTCGAGCATCTCTCGCGTGACTAGCATGGTGCAGGCATCGTAGCACCCGCGCGGGCCGCACAAAGCCGCGCCAGAACGGCCTTTCTGGCGACGCTGGCGGTAGGGATGAGGCTTGCGCCTCCCGGCGCACCCGCCACAGCCCGGCGCGATTGTAGACTCGGACGCGATGGAACTCTCGCTCAGGCGCTCCACGCCCACCACCTATATCGGCACCGTGCCGATGGGCAGCGGTCATCCCGTGGTGGTGCAGTCCATGACCAACACCGACACCGCCGACGCCGCGGCCACGGCCCAGCAGGTAGCCGAGCTGGCCCGGGCGGGCAGCGAGATCGTGCGGGTCACCGTCAACAACGACGCGGCCGCAACGGCCCTCCCCGAGATCCGCCAACGCCTCATCGACATGGGGCTCAACGTGCCGCTGGTAGGCGATTTCCACTACAACGGCCACAAGCTCCTCACCCAGCACCCTCAGGCAGCGGCGATCCTCGACAAGTACCGCATCAACCCCGGCAACGTAGGCCCGGGCCGGCGGCGCGACGAGAACTTCCTGACCATCATCGACGTGGCCAAGGAGCACGGCAAGCCCGTGCGCATCGGCGTGAACTGGGGTTCGCTCGATCAGGCGCTGCTCACGCAGATGATGGACGAGAACGCCCGCCTGGCCGAACCGCGCTCCGCCCACGATGTACTGATGGAAGCCATGCTCGCCTCAGCCCTCGTGTCGGCCGAGCTGGCCGAGGAGCACGGCCTGGCGCACGACAAGATCGTCATCAGCGCCAAGGTCAGCACGGTGCGCGACCTGTGGGAGGTTTACAGGCGCCTCGCCGCCCGCTGCGACTACCCCCTGCACTTAGGGCTAACGGAGGCGGGTATGGGCATCAAGGGGGCGGTGGCCAGCACGGCCGCGCTGGCGCCCCTGCTGGCGGAGGGCATCGGCGACACCATCCGCGTGTCGCTCACGCCCGACCCCGGCGCCTCCCGCGAGCGCGAGGTGGAGATAGCGCAGGAAGTGCTGCAAGCGCTCGACCTGCGGCGCTTCGCCCCCAGCGTCACGGCCTGCCCCGGCTGCGGTCGCACCACCAGCACGCTCTTCCAAGAGATGGCACGCGACATCCAGGCGTACCTCAAGGCGCAGATGCCCGTGTGGCAAGACCTCTACCCGGGCGTGGAGGGGCTGAGGGTAGCCGTGATGGGCTGCATCGTGAACGGGCCCGGCGAGTCGAAGCACGCCGACATCGGTATCAGCCTGCCCGGCACGGGCGAGTCGCCGCGCGCGCCCGTTTACCAGGACGGCAAGCTGGTGGGCACCCTGCAGGGCGCCGACATAGTGCCTGAGTTCAACCGCATGCTCGAGGTCTACGTGAAGCAGCGCTACGGCGCGCCAGCGGCTATCCTGCCCACATGAAGATCTACACGCGCACAGGCGACGAGGGCACTACCGCGCTCTTCGGAGGGCGCCGCGTTCTGAAGGACGACCTGAGGGTGGCTGCCTACGGCACCGTAGACGAAGCCAACGCCGCCTTGGGGCTGGCGCGCGCCGAGCTCGCACGCGAGGCCAACGGGGGCAGCAGCGCCGAGCTCGACGCAGAGCTGGCGCAGCTCCAGAGCTTGCTGTTCGACCTGGGCGCCGACCTGGCCACACCGGAAGACGCCCGGCAGCGGGGGTTCATCCGGCCAGTGGACGAGCACGACGTGGAGGCGGTGGAGGAGATGATCGACCGCTACACCGCGGAGCTCCCCGAGCTGCGGCAGTTCATCCTCCCTGGGGGGAGCGCCGCGTCTGCTGCGCTGCAGCTAGCGCGCGCCGTCATCCGCCGCGCGGAACGCGACACCGTGGCGTTAGCGCGTGAGGAGAAGCTCGGCGCGCACGTGGTGCCACTCATCAACCGGCTGTCCGACCTGTTCTTCACGCTCGCCAGGCTGGTGAACGTGCGGGCGGGAACCCCTGAGGTGCCGTGGACCGCGCGGCGGCCCGTGCGTGGGGAGCGCGAGCCCTAGCCCCCACGTAGGTCAGCCACACCGCTCAGACCGCGCCGTTCCACCTCGGTGAGGAGCGCGCGTAGCACCTCTTTCACTAGCGCCGGCCCGCGGTAGATGAAGCCCGTGTACAGCTGCAGGAGGTCGGCGCCGGCCAGCATGCGCTCCAGGGCGTCTCGGCCGCTCATGATGCCCCCGACCGCCACCAGCGGTAGCGCCGTGCTCTCACGCAGGACCTCGAGCGTCCTGAGGGCGAGCGGAGCGAGCGGCCTGCCAGACAGCCCACCAGCCTCCGCCGCCGCAGGCGACAGCAGGTCGGGGCGGCTCAACGTGGTGTTGGTGGCCACGATGCCGCTCATCCCGTGCGCCTCAGCCACCGCCGCCGCGTCGCGCAGCTGCGCCTCGTCCATGTCGGGCGAGAGCTTCAGCAGCAGCGGCTTGCCGGCATCAGAGCCCCGCGCGCGTACGGCCGCGGCGGCTGCGAGGATGCGCTCGAGCTCTGCCGCCTGCTGCAAGCTCCTGAGGCCCGGCGTGTTGGGGGAGGAGACGTTTATCACCACGTAGTCGGCCGCTGGCCACACGCTCGTGAGCGCCCGCTGGTAGTCGTCGGCGGCGTCGGCTAGCTCCACCACCCGCGACTTGCCCACGTTGACGCCCACCACGGGCCCAGCGCCGTCCTGGGCCGCCAGCGACCGGCGCCAGCGCTGCAGGCGCGCCGCCACCGTAGCGGCGCCGTCGTTGTTGAAACCCATGCGGTTGATGAGCGCCTCGTCGGGTTCGAGCCTGAACAGCCGCGGCTTAGGGTTGCCCGGTTGCGCCAGGTCCGTGACGCTGCCCACCTCCACGCTGCCGAAACCCAACGCCCCGAGCGCCGCCACCGCCTGCCCGCGCTTGTCGAGCCCAGCCGCCACCCCCAGTGGGTTGGCGAAGCTGAGGCCGAACGCTGTCACCGCCAGACGCGGGTCGTTAAGCGCGTAAGCCCGGGCCAGGGCGCGCCGCGCCAGCACGCTGGCACCCGCCACCGCGAGGCCGCCCATCACCACGTCGTGCGCCTTCTCCGCCCCTACCCGGAAGAGCGCGCGCTTGGCCAGTGGGTACACGGCTCAGCCGAGCTTGGTGCGCGCGGGTCGGATCTCTACCTTGCTGGGCAGGGAGCGCGCTGGCATCTTGAAGAGGTACAGCACGGTGGTGGCGATGTCGTCTGGGTCGATCTTCCAAGCGTCCTCGGGGGTGATAGCGCGGTTCGCGAAGGTGGTGGCCACCGAGCCGGGCATGATGGTGCTCACCCGCACGCCGTGGTCGCGCAGGTCGAGCATGACGGCCTGAGTGAAGCCCAGCAGCCCGAACTTGCTAGCGTTGTAGGCCGCCCCGCCCGCGAAGAAGTTGGCCCCCGCCAGGCTACCGATGGTGACGATCATGCCGGCGTTCTCGATGAGCGCGGGTACGGCGGCCTTCACGCTGTAGAAGGCGCCCGTGAGGTTCGTGTCTATCACGTCGTGCCAGAACTCCGGCTCTAGGTCGAGGATGGAGGCGCGCCCGCCCACGCCCGCGTTGGCCACGAGCAGGTCGAGGCCACCGAACTCGCCCACGGCCACGTTGACCACGCCCTGCTGGGACGCCAGGTCGCGGACGTCGCACGCGAGCCCTAACGCCCGGCCGGGGCCGTGCTGGGTGAGCTCGCGCGCCACCTGGTTGGCCTCCTCACCGTTGCGGGCGGTGAGCACCACGTTCATGCCGGCCTCTACTAGTAGCTTCGCGGTGGCGCGGCCGATGCCGCGGCTGCCGCCGGTTATCAGTGCGGTCTTGCCACTCGTTTCCATGACCCCACGCTAGCACCAAGCCCCCGCCGCTGAGGGCCGTTCCTGAGCGCGTGGTAGGCTCGCGGCGTGGAGGAGACGGCGCAGTTCCTCGTCGACCAGGAGCGCTTCCGCGGCACCCTGGGCGAGCTGGCGCACGCGCTGCGCACGCAGGCCATCGCCCCCTCCCAGATCGACCTGTTCCAACTCGTGCGTTCTTACCTCACGTACTTCGAGCACCACGCCGCCACCGACCTTGACCTGGCCACCGAAGCGTTGCCGAGGCTGGCCCAGGTCATCGAGCTGAAGGTGCGCCTGCTCCTCCCGCGCCCCCCACGGGAGCAGGAGGAAGAGGAGGAGACGCTGGTGGAGGAAACGCTCGCTGCCGTGGCGCTCCTCGAAGAGCTCGAGGAGGCCATCTACTTCCTGAAGCGGCGACGGGAGGAGCGGCGCCTACTGCTGCCAGCGCGCACGCCGCGGCCGCCGTTCGCGCGGCCCGAGCGACGCAACCCCTCCACCCCGAGCGACCTGGCGCGCCTCGCTGGGCGCTACCGACTGGGCGGTTACTTCGAGTTGGCCATCGAGCGGCTCAGCCTCGCTAGCGTTTCGCGCCTACTGCTCACGGCCCTTAGGCGCCTCAAGCGCGGCACGCTCGGCCTGCTCCTCGGCTCCGACGAGTGGACGGTGCGCACCGTCGGCCTCGCCGCGCTAATGGAGCTCATGCGCGAGGGCCGCGTGAGCGCCACGCAAGAGGTGCCGTACGGCGACATCGAGGTGAGCCTCGTGCGGGCGCAGCCAACGGCCGGCGGCTGGGACGACGAGCCTAGCGAGGTCGCCGACGAGGGCGACCCGGCCGCGCAACAAGTGGAGGCGCCAGCCGCCTAGCTCAGCCGGCCGCGGCGGCCTTCTTGCTCTCGCGTTTACGCATGCTCGGGTCGAGCACGCGCTTCCTGAGGCGCAGCGACTTGGGGGTCACTTCCAGCAGCTCGTCGTCGTCGAGGTACTCGAGCGCTTCCTCCAGCGTCAGGCGCTTGGGCGGTGTGAGGACCAGGTTCTCGTCCGAGCCGGAGGCGCGCACGTTGGTGAGCTTCTTGTTCTTGCACACGTTCACGTCGAGGTCGCCCATGCGGTTGTTGGCGCCCAGGATCATCCCCACGTACACCTCGGTACCGGGCGTGATGAAGAAGATGCCCCGGTCCTCGAGCTTGAAGATGGAGTACGCGAACGCCTCGCCCGCCTCCATGGAGACGAGGGAGCCGTGGTTGCGCGTGACCACCTCGCCCGCGTACGGCTCGTAGCCGTCGAAGGTGTGGTTGAGGACGCCCTCCCCCTGGGTCATGGAGAGGAACATGTTGCGGTAACCGAACAGGCTGCGGCTAGGGATGCGGAACTCTAGGCGCGAGCGGCTCTCGCCCGGGTCCATGTTGACGAGCAGACCGCGGCGCGAGGTGAGCGACTCCATGACCGAGCCCATGGCGGTGTTGGGCACGTCGGCCACCACGCGCTCGAACGGCTCGAGGGTCTGGCCATCCTCTTCCCTCATGATGACTTCCGGGCGCGACACGGAGAACTCGTACCCTTCACGCCGCATGTTCTCGATCAGGATGGAGAGGTGCAGCTCGCCGCGCCCCGCAACGCGGTAGCGTTCGCTGCCCAGCTGCTCTACCCTTAGCGCCACGTTCACCAGCAGCTCGCGCTGCAACCTGTCGGCCAGGTGCCGGCTCGTGACGTAGGTGCCCTCCCGCCCCGCGAAGGGGCTGGTGTTGGGACTGAACGTGACGCTGACGGTGGGTTCGTCCACCGCCACGGCCGGAAGCGCCTCGCTGAGGCCGCTATGACCGATGGTGTCGCCGATGTTCACGTCGTCGAGGCCCGACAGCACGATGATGTCGCCTGGCAGGCCGGCATCGGTCTCAGTACGCGCCAGGCCCAGGTGCGTGTAGACCTTGGTGACGCGGCCCTTCTCGGGCTCCTTACCCGGCCCCACACGCACCACCGAATCGCCAGGCTTCACCTGACCGTGGAGCACGCGCCCGAGCGCGAGGCGCCCCAGGTAATCGGAGTAGTCGAGGTTGGCGACCTGCAGCTGGAACGGCTCGCTCGGGTCGCCGGCTGCCACGGGCACGTGCTCCGTGATGGTCTCGAAGAGCGCCACGAAGTCGTTGCCGGGCGTCTCTCCCTCACGCCAGGCGCGGCCTTCGCGGGCGATGGCGTGGAGGATGGGGAACTCGAGCTGGCTGTCGTCTGCACCCAGCTCGACCATGAGGTCGAAGGTCAGCGAGGCTACCTCGTCGGGGCGCGCGTCTTTGCGGTCCACCTTGTTTATGACCACGATGGGCTTGAGGCCCCGGGCGAGCGCCTTGCGCAGCACGAAGCGCGTTTGTGGCATGGGGCCCTCTGCGGCGTCTACCAGGAGCAGAACGCCGTCGACCATGGTGAGCGCGCGCTCCACCTCACCACCGAAGTCGGCGTGGCCCGGGGTGTCGACGATGTTGATCTTGTCGCCGTGCCACAGCACGGCGGTGTTCTTAGCCAGGATGGTGATCCCGCGTTCGCGCTCGATGTCGCCCGAGTCCATGACCCGCTCCGCGACCTGCTGGTTGGCGCGGAAGACGTTGGACTGGCGCAACAGACCGTCGACCAAGGTGGTCTTGCCGTGGTCGACGTGGGCGATGATGGCGACGTTCCTGTAGTTCATGAGCTCCTCGTGCCCGTCCGGGCAGAGTTAGCCAGGGACGAGACGGCAGATTATAGACGATGAGGCGCGTTACCGCGGTAAGGCTGCCGCTCACGCGCCTCGGTAGAAGCCCAGACCACATAGGCACGGGCCTAGCTGACCGTATGGTTGCCTGATGGACACCGATCAGCCAGCACAGCCGAACGCCGGCGCGGGCCCCGGCACGGAGGACACCGTGACCGCCCTCGCCACGGGGGTCGTAGCGCCCGCCCAGCCCGCCATCACCATGTACACCACCACCTGGTGCAGCGACTGCGTGGCCGCCAAGCGCTACCTCGACGCCAAGGGTGTGGCCTACCACGAGGTCGACATCGAGCAGAACGACGACGCCATGCGGCTGGTGATGTCTCTAAACAACGGCAAGCGCAGCGTGCCCACCCTAGTGAGCGGCGACGTGGCCGCGAGCCTCTCGGGGTTCTCCATCCAGAAAGCGCGTGACTTCCTGACGGCGGCGGGGTTGGCGTCGTAAACGCGTCGGCGGGAGCGCGGTGGGTGCAGCAGCAGCGCTCTGCTCACGGCCCGTTCGGTCCGCGGCCTGGCGGCGCTTCGGGGCGTGGTAGCCTCGCTCGCATGATGCCGGCCGGAGCCCCACCAGCACCTAGCGGCGACGGCCGAAGCTCCACGGACGAGCAGTCGCCCAAGGCGCAGCGCGTCCGCGCCATGTTCTCCGAGATCGCCCCGACCTACGACCTGCTCAACCGGCTGCTCAGCTTCGGCGTGGACCAGCGGTGGCGGGCGCAGGCCGCCCGCGCTGTACTGGCGCCGTTCGCGGCCCAGCAGGGTGTGCGGGTGCTCGATGTGGCTAGCGGCACTGGCGACCTCAGCCTGGCCCTCAAGCGGCACCGGCCTGACGCCGAGGTGGTGGGCGCCGACTTCGCTGAGCCCATGCTGGAGCGGGCCCGGGTCAAGGCCGCTAAGCGAGGCCTAGCGGTGGAGTTCATCGTGGCCGACGGCACCGACCTACCGTTCCCCGACGCCAGCTTCGACGCGGTGACCATCGGTTACGGTCTCCGCAACTTCGCCGACCCAGACGCCGGCCTGAGGGAGTTCCGTCGCGTTCTCAAGCCGGGCGGTCGCCTCGCCGTCTTAGAGTTCCCGCCGCCGCCTAAGGGCGCATTCGGTGCGCTCTTCCGGTTCTACTTCCGACGCTTGCTGCCGCAGCTAGGTGGTCTAGTGAGCGGGAAGCGGAGCGCGTACGCCTACCTACCAGAGTCGGTGTTCGCGTTCTTCGAGCCGCGTGAGCTCGAGAAGCGCATGTACGCGGCCGGTTTCGAGGCCGTGAGCTTCCAGCTACAGACCTACGGGGTGTCGGCCTTGCACGTGGCGGACGTACCTTCGACACGGAGGGAAACATGAACGACAGACCTCCCTTGGGCAGGGATGAAAAGTTGGTGCAGCCGCCCCTCAGCGTGAAGGCTGCCAGGCCCGCTAGCACCGTGCCGGGCGGTGAGTTCGAGTTCGAGCTCAACACCGACGCCGCCCTGGTAGACCAGCGCTGGTTCGACTTCGAGGAGCAGCACCAGCGCCGCTTCGGCCTGGCCATCGATCACCTCAAGGCTCGCGTGCGGGGGCGCTCGTACGACAACGACGCCATGAAGCTGCGCGTCGGGACCGGCGGCTACTACACGCAGTCGCAGAGCTTCCCGGCGGCCTTCTACGGCGACACTGGCAAGGCCACCGTGACCTTCGTAACCGAGAACGAAGCCGCCGCCGCCGTGTGGGAAGCGGTGGCGAACTACCGCTCCGAGGAGGCGCGTTCGCTCACGGCCATCTACTCCGACGACGAACCGCCCGACTTCTTCTTCGGCTACCGCGTTAGCGAGTGGCGGCGTTACGAGATCGGTTTCCTCCGCTCCAGCGTGCCGCTGCACCTCCGGGTGCTCTTCGACTCCGACGTCGAGGTGCCCCTGCTCGGCGCTAGCAGCGGCGCCCTCATCTACCAACGCACCCGGAGCGGCAGGCACGTGCTGGTGAGGTCCGTGGGGCGGCGGCAGCCGCTCTTAGGCGTCACGCCACTAGGCTGACGCCGGTGGCGACCCGTTCTGGGCACCAGCGGCGCGCGGCGCTGCGTGGTGAGTCGTGATGAGCGAGTTCGAGGTCCTGGTGGTGGGTGGCGGCGTGACGGGCTGCGAGGCAGCCTGGGCGCTGGCGCGCAGCGGGGTGCGCACGTTGCTCGTCACCACCAGCCTCGACACCGTCTACAACCTCTACGGCGACGTGGCCGAGCTCACGCCGCCAGACGGTTCCCTCATGGCGAGCGCTGTCGCTCAGGCGCGCAAGGTCGGCGGCGCTGGGTCCGCAGTCGAGTTGGAGGGCGGCGCGGCCACGTCTGTGAGCTCGTGGGCGCTGCACACCCAGGTGAAGGCCGCGCTGGAGTCGGCGCCGGCACTGCACCTGTTGCAGTCGTCGGTCTCGGGTCTCAAGGTCACTAACGGTGACGTGATCGGGGTCTCTACCTGGGAGGGGGTGGACCGGTACGCACACAAGGTGGCGTTGTGCGTGGGCGCGTTCCTGAGCGCACAGCTACGTATCGGCAGCAGCGTGGAGGCCGCCGGGCGCCTGAGCGAGATGGCCTACGACGACCTGTACCACGACCTGGTCGGGCACGGCTTCCAGTTCGAGAGACACGAACGCGCCGCGCCGCGGTTGGAGGGTTCGCTGCCTTACCAGGTGGAGTTCCAGACCTTCGCCGCCAGCGAACGGCAGCCGGACACGGCGCGTTTGCCGCGCCTCGGCAGCCTCTACGCGGCCGGTCTATGCGTGAACGCCGACACCAGCTACGAGGCGGCCGCGCGCCAAGGCATGGCGCTGGCGCGGCACCTCACCGCCTGAGCCCCTACCAGCTGTGGCCGGTAGCGCCTAGCTGCGCTTCGGGCGGCTGCCCCGGATGAGCTGCGTATCGTCGCGCGGGCGGGTGTAGGTCTCGATCTTCTGGATCTCGCCCTCCTGCGCCCACACCACCTCGACGCCGTCGCTGGTGGTGCGCACCAGCCGGTACCGGTACGGCTCGGTCAGCCTGGCTATCGAGATGGAGTAGCGCTCGCCCTGGTATAGGACCTCGTCACCGATCTTGAACGTCATGCCATCAGCCTACAGCGAAGAACGGCTCAGGGACCGGGGCGAATAGCCCACGCTCCTGGCCCATCCGCAAGAGAGCGCGCGCGGCGGAGGCGCCGGCCGTTCCCACGTTGCGAGAGTACTCGTTCACGTAGAGGTCAATGTGGCGTTGCCTAACGGACGGTTCCATCTCCTGAGCGTGCTGCGCCACGTACTCAGCGGACGCTTCTGGATGCGACCAGGCGTGCTCGAGGCTAGCGCGAACGAGCTGCGTGAGGCGGGCCAGGTTGTCGGGGCCGAGGCTGCGTCGGGCGGCGATGGCGCCGAGCGGCACGAGTTCGCCAACCTCTTGCTCCCACCACGTTCCCAGGTCCACCAGCGCGTGCAGCCCGTAACCTTGGTAGGTGAAGCGGCTCTCGTGGATGATCAGGCCCGCGTCTACCTCACCGCTCACCACCGCCGGCATGATGCGGTCGTAGCGCAGCTCCACGAGCTCCACGCCTTCGGGTTGCCACAGCCTGAGCAGCAGGTTGGCGGTGGTGCGCCCGCCGGGGATGGCCACGCGCTTGCCGCGCAGGTCGAGCTCGGGCGTTTTGGCCACCACCAGGGGACCGACCCCCTTACCGAGCGCGCCGCCGGTGGGCAGGAGGACGAACCTGTCGGCCATGTAACCGTACGCGTGGTAGCTCACCTTGGCCACGTCGAGGTTGCCCTCGTCGGCCATGCGGTTGAGCTCCTCCACGTCGGCCAGGGTCACGTCGAAGCCGAAGCCGTTCTCCTCGCTCACCAGGCCGCTCACTAGCGCGTGGAAGATGAAGGTGTCGTTGGGGCAGGGGGAGAAGCCGAGCTTGAGCTTCACCCCGCGTTCGCTCCACCGAGCAGGCGTCGGTGCTCCACCATCAGGCAGCGGTCCTGGATGACGGTGATGCCTTCCGCACGTAGCGCCGCGGCTACCTCGTCGTTACGCAGCCCCAACTGGATCCAGACGGCGCGGGGCCTGGGCGAGAGGGCGAGGATGTCGTCGAGGTGGCCGGGGATGTCCTCGTTACGGCGGAAGACGTTCACGAGGTCCACGCCCTCAGGCAACTCGGCGAGGGTAGCGGTGACCTCGTTACCGAAGAGCGACTCGCCGGCCGAGAGCGGGTTGACGCCCACCACGTCGTAACCCTGCCCTGACAGGTAGGCGGGTACGTAGTTGGCGGGGCGCCCCTCGCGGGTGCTGGCGCCGATGACGCCGATCCTGCGCACGTGGCTCAGCAGCTCCGTGAGTTCGGCGTCCGAGGGCGCGTCGGGTACGGCGGTGGCGGCGGCCGCCTCTTGTGGGTCGAGAGTCGTGTCTTGGCTCATGCCTAGACTGTATCGGCTCTAACCCCACATGTAGCGTTGCCCACGTGGCATCTGGTCTGCTACAATCGCGTGCTGTGTGTCATGCTGGCACGGAGTAACGAAGCGCACCAGCAACGCGCGCAACGGTACCGCGCGCGAAACCACTGAGCGCATCGGCTTACGCGCCGGCAAGGTCACGCACGAATCCCCACTGGAGGTGGAGTCCATTTCGAAAGAGTTGAAGGTGAACGAGCAGATCCGCTCGCGGCAGGTCCGGCTCATCGGGTCCGACGGCGCCCAGGTAGGCATCGTCGAGACGCGGGAGGCTCTCCGCATGGCGCGGGAGGAAGACCTCGATCTCGTACTGGTAGGCGAACAGGCGCAACCGCCCGTGGCCAGGCTGATGGATTACGGTAAGTACCGTTTCGAGCTCCAGCAGCAGACCAAGGAAGCGCGCAAGCGTTCCCGCCAGCAGGAGATGAAGTCCATCAAGTTCCGCGTGAAGATCGACGAGCACGACTACGTCACGAAGGTCAACCACATCCGTCGCTTCCTCAAGGGGGGGCACAAGGTGAAGGTCACCATCATGTTCCGCGGGCGCGAACGCACCCACCCGGAACTCGGCCAGGGCATCCTTAACCGTGTGGCCGCCGACGTGAACGAACTGGCCGTGGTCGACGCCGCTCCGTCAATCGCGGGCATGGACATGAACATGATCCTGCGCCCGTCCGGAGTACCGTTGGAAAGCTGAGCCCAGCCAGGCTCGGCGAGCAGCTCGCTCGCAACCTGAAGTTCTTTCGTATGGTGGTACCTTCGGGGCTACCCGACCACCGTGCACGCACCCGTTTCGGGCCGCGAACGGTGTAACGACTTAGGAGAGAAAGCACATGCCGAAACTAAAGACCCATAAGGGCACCAAAGCCCGTGTGAAAGTCACTGGGCGAGGTAAGGTCAAGGCCATGCGCTCCGGAAAGCGGCACCTGAACTACAAGAAGTCAGGTGGCACCATCCGGCAGGGCAGGACCG
>CAZFFG010000056.1:0-12170 GCA_964518275.1 uncultured bacterium
CCCTTGTACTCGAGGAAGAGCGCCATCTCGGGGATGACGATCATCTTGAGCTCGTTCGCCATGTGCTCCATCTCGGCGTCCGTGAACGGCACCTGGCCCCAGTTCTTCTCCCACGCGGCCGTGTGGATCTTCTGCAGCAGCTTCACCTCTTCGTGGAAGCGCTTCATGTTGGCAGGGCGCACCACGGGCTGGTAACGCTGGCGGGAGCGGTCGGCGATGCGCCGGAGCCGTTCTGGCGCCTGACCGGGGTTCGGCATGTGGAAGGCGTAGAGGTCCTTGATCTTGCGGTAACCTGCCGCCTCCGCGAAGCCCGGGTAGGCGGCCGGGTTCTGCGGCATCATCACGTACGGCGGCTCGTCGAAGGCGTCTATCTGGAAGCCGGCGCCGTCGTTCATGGTGGGGTTGGCGGGCCCGCGCACGGCGTGGCGACCGAGCTCGCGCGCTTCGGCCTCCACGGCGGCGTAGAGCGCCTTGGCTGCCTCCTCGTCCTCTGCCTCGAAGAAACCGAAGAACACGAGGTTATCGCCGTGCGTACGGTTGTGGTTGTCGTCGTCGATGAGCGCCACGCGCCCCACCGTGGTGCCGCCGCGTTTGGCGAGGTAGAGCGTCCGTCGTGCGTGCTGCCAGAACGGGTGCTTAGCCGTGTCGAGCAGCTCCTGCTGCGAGATGCGCAGGGGCGCTACCCAGGTGGGGTCGTGGCGGTACTTGCGGTACGGGTAGTCGATGAACTCGCGTTCGTCGGCGCGCGAGTCGGCACGGTGGACGCTGACCACTTACTGGCCGCCGCTAGATGACGCCCAGCCGCCGTCCGACGAGCGCGAACGCTGCGAGTAGCCGGTCGAGCTGGTCGTCGGTGTGGTTGGCGTTGACGCTCGTTCGGATGATGGCCTGGCCCGCCGGAACACCGGGAGGCAGCGCTGGGGTGGTGAAGATGCCCTCCGACCAGAGGCCCTTCCAGAAGGCCATGGCAAGCTCGTCGGGGCCCACCAGCACGGGCACGATGGGCGTCTGCGAGCCCAGCGTGTCGAAGCCCTGCGAGTTCATGCCGTCGCGCAGCTTCTGAACGTTGCGCCACAGCTGCTCACGATGCTGCGGCTCGGACTCGATGATGTCGAGCGCCTTCAGCGCCGCCGCCATCTGCATGGCGGGCAGCGCCGCCGTGAAGATGAAGGGCCGCGCCACGTGCTTCACGTAGTTCACGACAGCGCGGTCGCCCGCCATGAAGCCGCCCACGGAGGCGAACGACTTGGAGAAGGTGCCCACGATGACGTCGACCTCGTGCTCGAGACCGAAGTGCTCGCCCGTGCCACGGCCGCCTTCACCAAGCACGCCGCTGGCGTGAGCGTCGTCCACGATGAGGCGCGCACCGTAGCGGTGCTTCAGGCGCACGAGCCCGGGCAGGTCGGCGATGTGGCCGCTCATGGAGAACACCCCGTCGGTGACGATGATGCGGCCCCCAGGCCGGCCCTCGTCGGCGCGCAGCAGGCGCTCGAGCTCGTCGAGGTCGCCGTGCTCGAACTTGCGGAGCGTGGCGTAGGAGAGCCGCGCCGCGTCGTACAGCGAGGCGTGGTTCTCGCGGTCGTAGTAGATGACGTCGTGGCGACCCGCCAGGGCGGAGACCACGGATAGGCACCCTAGGTAGCCGGCCGAGAAGGTGAGGACCGACTCCTTGCGGAAGAACTCCGCCAGGCGCGTTTCTAGCTCCTCATGCAGTGTGAGCGTGCCCGTGAGGAAGCGTGACCCTGTGCAGCTAGTGCCGAAGTCGTCGAGCGCGCGACGTGCGGCTTCCTTCAGGCGGGGGTCTTGCGTGAGGCCAAGGTAGTCGTTGGACCCCGTGATGACCATCTCGCGACCGTTGACCTGAACGGTACCGCCATCCTGCGAGGCGATGGGCTTGAAGTACGGATGCATCCCGGCGGCCACGGCGTCGTCGGCCCTCCGGAACTCGAATGCCTTCGCGAAAGCGTCACGTACAGGACGGGTGTCAGGCAAGGTGTCTTCGCGGCGCGCGACCTCTGACAAAGGTTCCTCCATTGAGCGGCTCGGGCAGAGGCGGCAGCCTCCAATGGGGCCTACTTGATAGGCACGTCCGGCATGTAGGTGAACCTACAGCGCAGACCCCAGAGCATGCGTCACCCTATACAAATGCAGCCACGTTCGCAAGGTGTTCATATTACTTCGCGAACCTCGCCCGCCGCTACACCCGTGCGGACCTGGCCAGGTTCGGGCTCGGTAGCAGCGTACGAACGCTACTTCCACGCCTACTCGTTCGCGGCCGCGACCACAGGACACGGCCCGGCCCCAAGGCCCCTTGGTAGAGTGGGGGCGTGCCACCCTTGGCAACGAGCATTACTCCACCGCTCCGCACGGAGACGTCACGACCCGAAGGGGTGAACGCATTGCACCCAACGCTGGTTCCGGTGCGGACACGCTCCGCCACCACCCTAGACGCACCGCTCGTACACGATCTTTACGCCGCCACGCCGGCATATTTCGAGATCATCTCCATCCCGGTTCCCACCGCGCAAGAGGTGGCCACCGACATCGCCACCGCCATCCAAGACCCGCGCCGTTTCATCGAGATCGTCTTGCTCGACGGCCCGGAGTTCGAGGCCATCGGTAACGACGCTGGCTGCATGTCGGACCCCATCACGGGCCTACCCGTGGCTGGCTACCTCGATTACAAGCTCGATTACCCGCAGGAAGGCGACGCCACGGTCAACCTGCTGCTCGTGCGGCACGGCCTGCAGAGCTACGGCGTGGGTACGGCCTGCGCGGAGGACCTCGAGAAGCGCCTGAACGGCCGCGCTAAACGCATGCTAGCCAGCATCTACGGCGATAACCCACGCGCCCGCAAGTTCTGGGAGCGCCTCGGTTACCGCTTCGCTATCGACGCCAAGCCGCTGCTCGACTGGTACGCCAAGCAGCTCACCTAGGCGGGGCAGCGCCACGCGGCGAGCGCACCTGTAACAGCGGCAAGCGCACCTACAACGAGCGTGGCCACTACAAGCGAACCGCCTGGCGGTGATAACCTTCGCCAGTGCTTGAGGTAGTGAGTGTGTCGCTGGGCTCCGCCACGCGCGACACGGATCAGGTGGTCAGCATCCTCGGACGCGAGGTGCACGTGCGCCGCGTGGGGGTGGGCGGCGACCTGCGCCGCGCCCGCGAGCTGGTGGCTAGCCTCGACGGCAAGGTCCACGCCTTCGGTCTCGGCGGTATCGACCTCTACGTCTCGGTGCGGGGCCGCCGTTACTACTTCAAGGACGCCGTCTCCATCGCTCGCGCCGCGAAGCGCACACCCGTGGTGTGCGGGGCCGGCCTCAAGGACAGCCTTGAGCGTGTGACGGTGCAGGCGCTCGAGCCGCGCATCGACCTCGCAGCCAAGGACGTCCTGATGGTCTCGGCCGTCGACCGATTCGGCATGGCTGATGAGCTCTACCGGCGCGCGCGCAGCGTGCTGTTCGGCGACCTCATCTTCGCGCTCGGGCTAACGGTGCCGGTGCGCACCATCGGCGCGCTGGAGCGGCTGGCGCACACCCTCATGCCCGTGGTGTCGCGCGTGCCGTTCCGGTGGCTCTACCCCGTTGGAGAAGCGCAAGAGAAGGTGCCGAACAGCGAGAAGTTCGCGCGTTACTACCACGGCGCGCACGTCATCGCCGGCGACTGGCACTTCATCCGGCGTTACGCCCCGGCCGACCTCACGGGCAAGGTGCTTCTCACGAACACCACCACGCCCGATGACCTAGAATTCATGCGCCAGCGCGGCGTGGAGCTGCTGATAACCACCACGCCCCGCTTCAACGGGCGCAGCATCGGCACGAACCTGCTTGAGGCCGCCTTCGTAGCCATCGAGGGCGCGGCGGGCGAGCTGGGCAAGGAACGTTACGAGACGCTCATCACGGAGGCGGGCATCGAGCCCACCGTGGCGGACCTCAAGGCAGGAGCAGGCGGCACGGGAGCGGATGCTAAGATTATGCCGTCTTGAACCGCGCTACTGCGCACGAAGCGCCCCTACTGCAAGACGCGCGGCGTAGCGAACGGAACCTCGGAGGAAATCGATGATCAGCGTTACTGACCTACGCACCGGCACCAAGGTCGAGATGGACGGCGGCCTGTGGGAGGTGGTCGACTATCAACACCAGAAGATCGGTCGCGGCGGCGCCAAGATGGTTGCCAAGTTCCGCAACCTCGAGTCCGGCGCCATAGTCGAGCGCTCCTTCAACGCCACCGAGAAGCTGCAGGACATCTTCATCGAGTACCGCGAGATGTCTTACCTTTACTCCGACGGTGACCAGTTCACCTTCATGGACCTCGAGACCTACGAGCAGCCCACCCTCTCACGCCAGCAGATCGGCGACGGCGCACGCTTCCTCAAGGAGAACATCTCCGTGACGGTCGATTACTACCAGGGCAGGCCGCTCAAGGTCACGCTACCTAACATCGTAGAGCTCACCATCACCCAGACCGACCCCGGCGTGCGCGGCGACACCGTCTCGGGCGGCTCCAAGCCTGCGGTGCTCGAGTCTGGCGCCACCGTCAACGTGCCGCTGTTCATCGAAGAGGGCGAGACCATCCGCGTCGACACGCGTACGGGCGAGTACCTGGGGCGTGCCTGATGGACGCCAAAGAGATCCGGCAGCTGCTCAAGGCGCTCGCCGAGTACGAGGCCAGCGAGTTCACGCTCGACACTGGCGATTACAAGCTCACCATCAAGCGCGGTAGTCAGGTGGTCATGACCGCCGCTCCCGTGGAGGTAGCGGTGCAGCCTACGGCGCCCGCCGGCGCCGCACCCGCGACCGCGCCAGCGCAGGAGGCCGCACCCGCCGCCGCCGCGCCCGCCGCCGCGCCCGCCGCCAGTTCTAACCTCATCGACGTGCTGGCGCCCATCGTGGGCACCTTCTACGCCGCACCCTCGCCCGACGCCCCCTCCTTCGTGAAGGTAGGCGACCGCGTGAAGCCGGGCACCGTGCTCTGCATCATCGAGGCCATGAAGCTCATGAACGAGATCGAGGCCGAGGTGGCCGGCGTGGTGCGCGAGGTAGCCGTCAGCAACGAGGACCCGGTGGAGTACGGCCAGGTGCTGTTCCGCATCGAGCCCGACTGAATGAGTAACGACGCGTCCGCTTCACCCGCCGCCACGGAACCGTCGGCCATGTACCGCAAGATCCTCGTGGCCAACCGCGGCGAGATCGCCCTGCGCATCCTCCGCGCTGCGCGCGAGCTCGGCGTGCAGACGGTAGTGGTCTACTCGGAAGCCGACGAGAACTCCCTGCCGGTGCTGCTGGCAGACGAGGCCATCTGCATCGGCCCGGCGCCCACGGCGGGTAGCTACCTGAACGTTCGCAACATCCTCTCCGCGGCCATCGTCACTGGTGCGGAGGCCATCCACCCGGGCTACGGTTTCCTTGCGGAGAACGCCGAGTTCGCCGAGATGTGCGAGGAGCACGGCCTCGACTTCATCGGGCCCCGGCCCGACAACATCCGCCGCATCGGCGACAAGGCGTCGGCGCGCGCGCTCGCGGAGGAGGCCGGCGTGCCCATCACGCCCGGTAGCGCGCCTCTTGTGAGCATCGACGACGCCCGCTCGTTCGCCGAGCGCATCGGTTTCCCGCTCATCCTCAAGGCCTCGGCTGGTGGCGGCGGCCGCGGCATGCGCGTGGTGCAGAGCATGTCCGACCTCGAGCGTCAGTTCGTGAACGCCCAGGAGGAAGCCCGCGCCGCCTTCGGCAACCCGGAGCTGTACATGGAGAAGTACCTCGAGGAGCCTAAGCACATCGAGATACAGCTCTTCGGCGACGGCGAGGGCAACGTGGTGCACCTCTACGAACGCGACTGCTCCATACAGCGCCGCTACCAGAAGGTGCTGGAAGAGGGACCTAGCTTGCTGTCGGCCGAGCTCAGGCAGCGCATCGCCGACGCCGCTGTGAGGCTCGCTAAGCACATCAACTACCGCGGCGCTGGCACCTGCGAGTTCCTCGTAGATCGCGCCGGCGAGTTCTACTTCTCGGAGATGAACACCCGCATCCAGGTGGAGCACCCCGTCACCGAGATGATCACGCGGCGCGACCTGGTGCAGGAGCAGTTGCGGGTAGCGAAGGGCCTGGGGCTGTCGTTCGCACAGGACGACATCTCGGTCGAGGGCCACGCCATCGAGGTGCGTGTGAACGCTGAGGACCCGGACCATGACTTCCGCCCCTCCGCGGGTGTCGTCACCGACGTACACTGGCCGGGCGGCCCGGGCATACGGGTCGACTCGCACGTGTACGCCGGCTACCGCATCCCTCCCAACTACGACAGCATGGTGGCTAAGATCATCGCCTGGGCACCCACTAGGGAGGAGGCTATCCTTCGAATGGAGCGAGCGCTGAAAGAGACCGTCATCGAGGGTGTGAAGACCACCATCCCCTTCCACCTCAAGGTTCTCGACAACGCCTTCTTCAGGCGCGGCGACGTGTACACCAACTTCATCGCGCGTAGGATGAACCGATGAGCGACACCACCGACCTAGCCATCTCCCCGGACGTCCTTTACGGCATCGTGCAACTGGCGCTGGAGGAGGTGGAGGGCGTGCGGCCCATCCAACCGCCAGCGCGGGTGGGTGAGTTCCTGGGCGGGCGCCGCAGCCGTGGCATCTCGGTGGAACGCGATGGCCAGCACGTCTGGGTCGACCTCACCCTAGCCGTCACGTACGGCAAGGTCATCCCCAAGGTGGCGGTGGCAGCGCAGCGCGCCGTGCGCGAGGCCGTGTCGTCCATGACCGGGCTCGACGTGAAGAGCGTCAACGTGGCGGTGGAGGAAGTGGAACTGGCGGAGGAGGACCTCACGCGTGGGTAGGCGTCGCGCCCGCGAGCTAGCCTTCCGAACCCTGTTCCAGTCCGACCGCGGCGGTCAGTCGCTGTTAGAGGTGTGGAGCAGCGTCCGGCAGGAGCTGGCTGAGGAGCAAGACGACGACGACTCCAGCGTGTACGGCGATAGCCTCGACGCTCAGACGGTAGCGTTCGCCGACAGCCTGGTGAAGAGCTACGCCGCCGAGAAGGAGACGGTCGACAAGCTGCTGGAGGAGTCCATCACCGGTTGGAGCTTCGGCCAGATGTCGCAGACCGACCTGAACGTGCTGCGGCTGGCAGTAACCGAGATGCTTTACGGCGACGACGCGCCGGAGGTTGCCATCGAGATGGCCGTCAGGTTGGCCAAGAAGTTCGGTGGCGACGAGTCGGGCCGCTTCGTGAACGGTGTGTTAGCCAAGGTGCTAAGGGCGCGCGGCTCCGCGGGAACGGCGGCCGATGACGGCTGAAGCCAAGGCCGGCCGCCTCGACGGTAAGCAAGCCGCGGAGGAACTACTGGCCCGGCTGAAGAGCGAGGTCGCCGCGTTACCTTACGTGCCGAAGCTCACCTTCGTGCGTGTGGGCGACGATCCCGCTAGCGCCTCTTACGTGCGCGCTAAGGAGCGCCTCGCCAGGCGGGCAGGGGTGGCGTCGGAGACGTACGCGCTACCAGCCGCTACGGGGCAGGGCGAGCTCCTCTCCCTGATAGGGCGCCTCAACGCCGACCCGGCGGTGGACGGCATCCTCGTGCAACTGCCGCTACCGCCCGCGCTGGATTCCAGGCAGCTTCTCGACGCCGTGGACCCAGCCAAGGACGTGGACGGGCTCCACCCGTACAACGTGGGCCTGTTGTGGAGCGGTCGCACGGGCCTGGTGCCGGCCACGCCGCTAGGCGTGGTGGCGCTGCTCGATCGTTACGAGCTGCCTTTGGCCGGGCGCGAGGCGGTGGTGGTGGGGCGCAGCGAGTTGGTCGGTAAGCCGCTGGCCGCGCTGCTCCTGCGGCGTGACGCCACCGTGACGTTGGCTCACTCCCGCACTCGGGACCTGGCGGCGGTGACCCGCCGCGCCGACGTTCTGGTGGTGGCGGCAGGCAGTCCTGGGTTGGTCAAGCCCACTATGGTGAAGCCCGGCGCCGCCGTGCTCGACGTGGGCCTGAGCCGGGTGGAGGGCCGCATCGTTGGCGACGTGGACCCCGACGTGGGGCGCGTGGCTGGCTGGCTGACCCCGATGCCGGGCGGCACCGGCCCCATGACGGTGGCCATGGTGATCGCTAACACGCTCGAGGCGGCGCGGCTACGGAGAGCGGCGTGAACGATCTGCTCTCGAACGTCCCGCTCCTGGCTGCGCTGGCGGCGACCATCATCGCCCAACTCCTCAAGGTGTTGCTCGTGGCCGCGGCGGAGAAGCGTTGGGCGCCCGAGCGGTTGCTCGACACGGGCGGCATGCCATCGTCGCATAGCGCCGCGGTGTCGGCGTTAGCCATCAGCCTGGGCATGCAGCACGGTTGGGGTAGCCCCGCGTTCGCCATCTCTTGTGTGCTGGGCTCCATCGTCATGTACGACGCCACGGGCATCCGGCGGGCCGCCGGGCGCCACGCCGAGATGATCAACGAGCTGGTGAAGGAGCTGGGCCACCTCTTCGACGAGGGGTTCAGACCGCAAGTGCTGAAGACCTTGCTCGGGCACACCTACCCGCAGGTGCTGGTGGGGGCCCTGTTGGGGATCCTAACGGCCGTGGTGGCCACCATCTGACCTGCCCCGGGCGGGCGCGAACGTAAGGGGTGGATCGAGGAGCGCCAGAGCGGCCTGGAGCTCGGCACCCTCCTCGTGTGCGGGCGCCGTGCGCGCCATGACCCCTACCCTCACCTCGCCCACGTGCGCTAGCTCGAGGGCTCGCTTGGCGGCAGCTACCGTGGCGCCAGTGGTGAGCACGTCGTCTATCAGGAGCACCGACCGCCCGTGCATGGGCGCTGCTCGGAAAGCGCCTGCGAGCCCCGCCGCGCGGGCGGCGCGCCCCCGGCCCGTGAGCCCTGCCGCCCCGCCGCGCCTGGTGAGCACCGTGGCATGGCTGAGGCCCGCCGCGGCGGCGACGGCGCGGGCGAGCAGTTCGGCTTGGTCGTAGCCGCGCTGTAGGCGGCGCTGTGGCGAGGTGGGTAGGTGAGTAACGAGCTGCGGGCGCCACCCCCACTGTTGGAAGCGCAGGTGGAAGAGTTGGGCCAGGAGCCGCACCAGTTGGTGGGCGTTGCGGTACTTGAGACCGTGCACGAGCCGCCGCAGCACGCCGGCGTGCGGACCGAGCCAGAGCGTGTCGCCACTGGGTGGCGGCAGCGCAGCTACAGCGGAGAAGAGCAACCGAGCGCAGGCTGCGCATACCCCGAGGGGACCGCACGGCGCACTACGGCAGCTGGGGCAGGGGAGGGTGTTCGCGGCCAGCGTAACGGCGCCGCGTAGCAGGTGGCGCACGGCGCCTGCGATGGCGGGCCCAGAGGTGGGCCTCGTGACGAGCGCGGGGAGCGCGTGGGCGGCCTGACGGTCCTGGGAGGCCCCGCCGCACGCGCTCTTGCCCGCCGACCCGGACGGCGCCCTTACCAGGGGGGAGGGGGTGGTGGCGCCGTCAGGCGCAGGGGGCGGGGAGCTCCGCCCGGGTCTTCGCGCCTCGTTCGCCCTGGCGGCACGTGACGAGCGGACGCGGCGCTGGGGCATGGCTGAAGGTTAGCGGGAGCCTAGGGAGGTAACGGCGGGTCGTTGGCAGCAGGCCTAGAGGTTCTAGGCCCATGCCGGTACCGGGGGCAGGGTGCTTAGTTGGGCCGCGCGGCCAGTTCGCCAACCAAGCCCAGGATCTGCTCAACGGCGGGGCGCCTGGGTGCGTGGGCCAGCGCCTCCTCCAACCGCGCTACGCCGCGCTGGAGTCGCTCCTCCGCCACCCCTTGCGCGTACGCGATGGAGCCGTAGCGCTGCATGAGCTCCAACACCTCGGCCATCTCACGCGGCTGCTTGGAACGGCGGGGACGATCGAGGAGCGAGATGACGCGCTGGCGGTCTCGCTCGCTCACGTGCCCGAGCAGGTGCGCGAGCACCAGGGTGCGCTTGCCCTCGTAGAGGTCGCCAGCGAACTCTTTGCCAAGTTCCGCGCCGGCCTGCAGGTTCAAGACGTCGTCGCGGATCTGGAACGCCACCCCGAGGTCGAGCCCAGCTGCCTCGAGGAGCTCCGCGGGAGCGGCGCCGGCGCTGAGCGCACCTAACCGCAGTGGCGCCACCACCGTGTAGTAGGCAGTCTTGAGGCTCACCATCGTCACGTAGTCGGCTTCGCTAACGTCGAAACGGCCGCCTTCCACCCAGGCCAGGTCGAGATGCTGCCCTGCGGCGGTGCGCATGATCATGAGCGCGAACTCCTCGAGCACCGCGCCCTGCGGGTACGTTTCTAGCGGGGGCAGCGCTCGGAGGTGATCCCACATGGCTACGTGCATGGCGTCGCCCACGTTGAGTGCCACCGGCATGCCGGTCTGCTGATGGAGGGCGGGCAGGCCGCGGCGCTCGTCTGAGTCGTCTTCGATGTCGTCGTGAACCAGCACCCAGTTCTGGAACAGCTCTAGCGCCTCCGCGAGCACCACCGCGCCCGCCTCTCCGGGCGAGCCAGGTTCGGCGCCGTGGGCACGGGCAGAGAGGAGCAGTAGCTGGCCGCGCAGGCCCTTGCCCGGCCGACTGGGGTAATCCGCCATCAGGCGCAGGAAACGCTCAAGCTCGGTGCGCGACGCGGCTGAGACGGGTAGCAGCGCGGGCGGCGGCAGCAGGCGGTCCAGGTCTCGCGGCAGGGCAGCCAGCACCCCCTGACGAACGCGGTTCAGGTCGTCCACGGCCGCGATCATAACCGGGGGCGCCGCCTCCGCCAGCCCGAGCCAGTGAAAGGGCGAGCCAGTGAGCGACCGAACCAGCGAACGGCGCACGGCGCCTCGTTCCCGCACGCGGCCGGTGAGAGCAGCGACCGGACAGAGCAGCGGCCGCCCGGGTGGGGGCGGCCGCGTGAGCGCTGAACTGTGGGGTGCTACCGGGTGGGCTCGTTTGAGCCTCGAGGGGTCAGCGGAACACGATCTCCGTTACGAACCAGGTAGCTACCAGCATGCCGGCGATGAACAACAGGATGTAGGGCAGCGACACAGCGTAGGTGCGAACGATGAGCTGGAAGACCTCGCCCCTGCTTAGCTTGCGGCGCTCTGCCGCTCGGCGCATGGCGCTTTCGCGTCTGGAAATGCTCATCACCTACCTTCGTTCCCCTGACTATCCTAGCGGTTGATGCACGCCTTGAAGTGCCCCGGGCTCACTTCCTCGAGCGGTGGGATCACGTCGGCGCACTCCTTGGTGGCGATGGGGCAGCGCGTGCGGAACACGCAGCCGGAGGGCGGGTTGATGGGGGAGGGGATGTCGCCCTGCAGGATGATGCGCTCGCGCTTGACGGTGGGGTCGGGGATAGGCACGGCCGAGAGGAGCGCCTCGGTGTACGGGTGGATGGGGTTGGCGTACAGCTCCTTGGCGGGAGCGATCTCCATGATGCGGCCCAGGTACATGACGATGACGTGGTCGGAGATGTACTCCACCACCCCGAGGTCGTGCGCGATGAAGAGCAGGGTGAGCCCGAGCTCTTCCTTCAGGTCCTGCAGCAGGTTCACGACCTGCGCCTGGATGGAGACGTCGAGGGCCGAGACCGGCTCGTCGGCCACGATGAACTCGGGGTCGACCGCCAGAGCACGAGCGATGCCGATGCGCTGGCGCTGGCCGCCCGAGAACTCGTGCGGGTAGCGCCGCATGTGCGCGGTGGAGAGACCCACGCGCTCTAGCAGACCGGCTACCTTCTCCTCGCGCTCTTTGCCGCGCGCCAGGTTGTGGATGCTCATGGCCTCGCCGATGATGTCGCCCACCGACATGCGCGGGTTCAAGCTCGCGAACGGGTCCTGGAAGATGATCTGCATGCGCTTGCGGTACTCGCGCATCTGGCCCTTGGTGAGCTTGGTCACGTCGACGCCGTCGAAGTTGACCTCGCCCGACGTGGGCTCGATGAGCCGCAGGATGGAGCGCCCGACGGTGGTCTTACCCGAGCCCGACTCGCCTACGAGGCCCACGGTCTCGCCGCGCTTGACGTTGAAGCTCACGTCTTCCACGGCCTTCACGTTGGCTACCACGCGGGAGAAGATACCGCCGCGGATGGGGAAGTACTTGCGGAGGTTCTTTACCTCGAGCAGGTTCTCCGTGTCCTCGGTGATGGGGCGCTTGTTCTTGTTGGAGGTGGGGTTGGCGTCACTCATGCCGGTATCTCCGCCTTGAGGTCGAGTTCGTTCCAGCGGACGCAGCGCAC
>CAZFFG010000057.1:0-12072 GCA_964518275.1 uncultured bacterium
CTGACGGCGCGCTCCCGAACCTCAGGCGAGTACCTACCCTGCTTACCCATGAAGAGCACCAGCATCAGCATGGCAGCCAGTCCCAGACCAGCCACCTACAGACTTACAGGTGGTTCAGTTCCGATCCTCCAACACCTTGGGGCCGGTCTTCACGCTCAAGCTCGACCGCACCACCACGCGCCTGGCCGGCGCGGCGGTCCTCAACCCCACACAGCTGGAAGCGGTCAACGACCGCGAGGTCTGCTGGGGCGTGGAAGTCACCGGCCAGGACGTGGCCGCCCTGGAGGACGGAACGGCGCGCGTCGACTACGAAATCAAGAAGCTGATGCTGAACATCAGGTTCAGCGTAATCTGACGCTCGCTGAGCTCTAGAAGGCGTAGATGAGCCCGGCCCGCAGCTGCGAGTTCGCGCGCCAACCCCCGAACTCACTGCCGGCGCCGCCGTAGAACACGTACGCCTTCGCCTCGCCCGTCACGCCGTCGGCGAAGGCGTAGGAGATGCCCGGCATGACCAGGCCGCTCCCGTCCAGGCTCTGGACCCAGCCGAGGTCCAAGTTCGTCCTCGCGTCCGCCTGGTACGTAAGGGCGGTCATGAGCTTGTACGTCGTCTGGGCGGGGGCGCCCTCGGCGGTGCTGTAGTCGAAGATCGCCTGGATCACGGTGCGGGGCCCGCCGGGGATGAGGTACTCGCCTCCCAGAACCGCCTGTAGCGAGTGACTGCCGGCGCTGCCGCCGGGGCCTGATGAGCCTACGGGGATACCGTAGGCGGCCTCGCCGCGCAGGACCACGTCGCCCACGGCGCCCGAGAAGTCGATCCCCAGCAGGTGCACGCGTTCATAGTCGAGCACCGGCTGCAGGCGGACCTGACCGGGCGCGTCGCCTGGCTCCACGTGCGCGCTCATTGTCGGCTGCGTGCGGAAGCCGTGGAAGTAGGTGCCGCTCACGTCGAAGCCGCCCAGGTCCAGGGTGCCGCGCACCCCGAACTGCACGTTGCCGATTTCGGCCGCGGGCCGGTTCTCCTCCGGCGGGAACACCTCCACGACGCTCACGCCGGGTGGGAGTTCCGGCGTAAGTGCGGGCCGCCACGACTCGCCGGGCAGGCGCGCGGGCGTGAACACGGGGAGCAGGGCGAGCTCCACGCGCACGTCGCTGGCGTAGACGTCGGCGTGGAGCATGGGTACGGCCAGTTTGCGCGCGTCGGGCGGGAAGGTGAGGTCGCGGGGGTTGAGCACGTCGACGGGGTTCACGCCGTCCGTGCTGCCCCATGAGCGCCGCTGCTTGCCGGCGCTCAGCTCCACCTGGCCTAAGTAGACGGTGACGACCGCCTCGTCGAGCTCGGCCCAGGCGCCGCCCGTGGCGGCGTCGTAGCCGGTGAGCAGCGTGGCGCGGTAGGCGGCGTCCGGGAAGTAGCCCGCACCGACCTCACCCTTCAGGGTGAGGGCCAGCTCGGCCGCGGCTAAGGGAAGGTCGCCCTCCACCGTCACGCCGAATGTGGCCGCGGCGCGCCCGCCGATCTCCACGCTTTGGGCGGCGCCGAGAGTGAGGGTGAGCAGGAGCGTGAGCAGCGTTGCCAGCCGCACGTCAGCGCCTCAGGAAGCGTTCGGAGAAGAGGTCGTCGGGCAGCTGCTGGTCGAGCTTCACGCTCGCCTGCTGGATGAGCGTGAAGCTGCGCACCTCGCCGCCCTGCAGCGTCTCCATGCGGCGCTCGCCCGCCAGCAGGTAGCCGTCGACCTCGCTCAGGCCGCTCACGCTCAGCACCTTGCTAAGGGCGCCGCCCTCGTAGTACTCGACGCGCGTGGGCACCAGCGTCGCTTCGGGCACCTCGAGCACCAGGCGGTCGTACGGGGAGCCGCTGGGTGCAGTGGGGACGGCTTCCACGACGTACGTAGGGCCGTCGCGCGTCTCGAGCAGGCGATGGGTGTAATCGTCCGGGTCGATGCCAGTGATGTCTTCGTAGGAGAAGTCAGAGCCGAAGAAGGAGTCGCCCTGTTGGCCACCCGCGATCCGCCGCACGCGGCCCAGAGCGGGCAGGTAGACGAGCCTCTCCTCCTGGCCATCGTCGAGGGTGAGGGTGAGGAACCCCGAACCAGCGATGTCGGCGGGGGCGGTGAACTTGATCAGGCGCTTGCTGTCGCCCGCCGACCACATCTGCATCTCGCGTCTCAACGTCTGGCCGCCCGTGGTGGTGATGCTCATGGCGAGGGTGGCTTCCATGCTGGCGGGCTCGGGCCGGGCGTTCACGGCGTCCATGAGCTCGTCGGCCGAGGTGTAGAGCTGGGCGGAGGCCAGCGCGCTGAAGGCCAGCGCGGCGGCGAGGAGGAGGCGTAACAGACTGGGCCGTAAGAGACTAGGTCGTAACTGGCTAGGCATCGTGGGTCAACTCCTTGGGAACGTGCACGCGTGCGTGCGGGTTGCGGAGGTAGGTGAGGCTGGCGGCGGGCAGGAGCGTGAGGGTGGCCACGCCCACCAGGCCGACCGTCACGAGCATGAGGCCGCCGAGGGTGGCTACGGGCACGAAGTTGGCGAAGGCGAGGGCACCGAAGCCGGCCCCCAGCGTGAGGGCGGTGAAGAGGATCTGGCGGCCGGAGCTGAAGAGCGAGCGCTGCACGGCCGTTTCCGGATCGAACCCGTGACGTCTCTCCTCCATGTAGCGGACGGTGAGGTGGATGGCGTAGTCGCCCACGCCGATCGCCAGCGCCCCCATCAGCATGGTGGCGAGGTTGAGGGGCAGGCCGAGCCAGCCGAGCAGGCCGTACTGCAGTGCCACGGTGGTGAGCAGCACGAGGATCGTCACGGCGGCAGCGCGGAACGAGCGCACGAAGCTGTCGATGACGAGGACGAGGAAGATGGCGAGGGTCAGGCTGATGAGGAAGTCGTGGCGCATGGCCTGCTCGATCTCGCGCTCGAGCAGGGGGCTGCCCGTGAAGCGGGCGGTGGCGAGGCCGCCGAACGCCTGGTCGGCTAGCTCTGCCATCTCACGCTCGAGCTCGGCTATGCGCTCGGTCGACATGGAGCGCGCCACGAAGTTGATGATGCCCTGTTGGTTGTCGAGCGTGACGAAGCGCGTCAGGTCGCTGACGCTGCCCGATGACTGGTAGAGGAGGAGCTCCTGCGCCACCGCCTGGCGGGTGGTGGGCAGCGCGTCCTCGCCGGTGAGGGTCAGGTTGAGGGCCCGCACCACGTTGGCGATCGACTGGCCGGGGCCCATCCCCTCCAGCTGCGCCACCTCCTGCTGGTAGGACTCCATGGCGCGCAGGAGCTGCGGGTCGGTCAGGTCGCCCTGCAGCCAGACGGTGATGTTCGAGGAGCCGCCCAGCACCTCCTCGACCTTGGCCACGCTGGTCCTGGTGGCGCCCCCCTCGGGGAAGAAGGCGAGGATGGAGGTGTCGGGCACTATGCGCGCGATGCCCAGGGCGGCCAGCACCACGAGCGCTGCCGCCACCGCGAGGACCCGGCGACGGTGCGTCACCACCTTGCGCCCTAGGAGCCCGAGCAGTCGTCCGATGACGCCGGGGCTCTCGGGGTCGGCCACGCGCTTAGGCGTAGGCAGCACCTTGAGGAGGGCGGGCAGGAGCAGCATCGAGGCCAGGAGCGAAGCGAGGACGCCCAGGACGGCCACCAGCCCCAGGCCGCGCACCATCTGGAGGCTCGAGAGCATGAACGTGCTCATGGCCGCCGAGATGGCGAAGCCGGAGATGACGACGCCCAGGCCCGTCTCGCCCAGCATGCGTTCGATGGCCACGCGCTTTTTGGAGCCGTGGGCGAGCTCGTAGTAGTAGCGGCCGAGCATGTTGATGGCGAACGAACTGCCCACGGCCAGCACGGCGATGGGGCCGATCACGGTGAGCGCCATGAGCTTGAAGCCGAGCAGTTGGAAGAGACCCATGCCCCAGATGACGCCGAGCAGTATCAGCGCCACCGGCAGCAGCGTTCCCTGCACGGTGCGGAAGTTGAGGAAGAGCATCAGGAGGATGGCGAGCAGCGCGAGCCCGCCCAGCACCGGCAGGTCGCGGCCGATGATCGACTGGAGCTCCATGCTGGTGAACGCCTGGCCGGCCAGGTAGTGGGGGCCGGGCCACTCCGCCGCGACCGTCTTGACGACGCTGCGAGCGAACTCGTTGGCGTCGAGCCCCTCGTCGAGTTCGATGATCAGGCTGGCGTGGCGGCCACCTTCACTGACCAGCGTCACGTTCTCGTACATCGGTGAGGTCTCGAGGTAGTGGCGCACCCCGGCGACCTCCGCGGGGCCGAGCTGGCTGCTGGGCACCAGGTCGTCGACGACGAGGAAGCCGTCGTCGTCCTCCATGCGCTTTGCGGTAGCCACCGAGGTCACGTCGGCCACGCCCGGCAGCCGCCGCAACGCCGCCGTGAGGCGCCTGACGCCCTCGAGCCCGCCGCCCGTGTAGATGTCGCCCTCCACCACCAGGAGCAGCCGGTCGTGATGGGCGAAGGTGGCGCGCAGCTCCTCGGCCACGGCCTCGATGCGCGACTCGTCCGGATAGAGCGACTCGGTGGCGTTGTCGGTTGCGATCTGCGAGGCGCTGAGCGCGAGCGCCACGGTGACGATGGCGAACAGCGCGATCACCAGGCGGCTGCGGTCCAAGGCGAGGCGGGCTAGATGCTTCATGAGCTGCGCTGGCCGCCCGCATGCGGGCGGCTAGGGGCGTGAGGGGGCGGGACGTCGGTGGGCGTTGGCATGCGGGGCTCCGTTCTAAATGACCAAGTACTTACTCAATAAGGCTGCCGTGTGCGGGGACGTGGTGCTGGGCGAGACCTCCTTCATCGGTTACATGCGTCGGTCAGGTGGGGTGGCGGGCTGCGAGGGCGCCCTCGAACCAGGCGTCGAGCATCTCGCTCGTGAACGCGCTGGCGCGCTCCTTCCAGCTGTCGGGGTCCTGGTGGCGGTTGGTGATGAAGAACATCATGAGCGACGAGAAGAACATCATGGCGCTCGTCCGCAGGGGGAGGTCGGGGCGGAGCTCGCCGGCGCGCACGCGGGAGGCGAGGTAGCCCGCCATCGTCTCGACCATGCGCCCCACGACCTCTTTGAAGATCACAGCTAGCTGGTCGTTCGTCTGGGACTCCACGAGCAGCATGGTCACGAGGTCCGACTGGCGCTGGATGACCCCTACCCAGCCGAGCACGATGGAGTCCAGGACCTCGCGTGCTGGCTTGCCCTCGGCCTCCCGCAGGAGGGTCAGCGCCTCTCCCATGAACATGCGCCGCTGGCTTGCCACCGCCAGGAGCAGCTCACCCTTGTTGGCGAAGTAGTGGAAGATCAGCCCTTCCGTCACCCCTACCTCCTGGGCGATGCGCTTGGTGGAAGTAGCCGCGAACCCGTGCTGCGCGAAGAGGTTGAGGGCGGCGTCGATGATCTGCTGGCGACGCGCCTCCGCCTGCTCGCGGCGGGTGGTGGGCTTGGGCTCGGGACCGGTTGACATGGCGCTCCTTTGGTTGAGTAGTCACTCAATAGCGCTTACCTTATGCCGCGCCTGGGCCGGCGGTCAAGGGGCGGCGCGCATGGACGGTCACCGGTTCGCGCCGCGAAGTGAGCCCGTCGATGGGCTGCCTATATGAGTAGTTCTGATATCGAGCGTTCGCGCCCAAAGTCCCGCTAACTCCATAGGGCGCGTGAAAAGCAGCCGAGCACACGGATCATCGAGTCGGACCGCCGGTGGGAAGTAGCTAGGCTCCGCTTCAGCATCATCAGCATCCGTTATGCCCAGCGTGTACCCCACGGCTCAGCCGAGCGCGCCTCGGTCGATAAGACTTGCCCCAGGTAAGCCCTCGAGCCCCTAGCTCGGGGCCGGCACCGACCCGAGGAGCCCGGTGAGGTCACCTCGGACGCGGAAGAACGCGAAAGGAACGAGATGAGAGGAAACAGATGAAAGGAAACAGATGAGAGGAAACCTATGCTGATCGAACGACTCTTCGACCCCGATCTGGCGCACGCCAGCTACGTCATCGGCTGCCAAGCCGAGGGCACGGCCATCGTCATCGACCCACGGCGCGACATCCAGCCCTACCTCGACATCGCCGCCGAGCACTCCATGCAGATAACGGCCGTGACCGAAACGCACATCCACGCCGACTACGTCTCGGGCGCGCGGGAGCTCGCCGCCGCCACCGGCGCCACGCTCTATCTGTCGGACGAGGGCGGCCCCGACTGGCTCTACCGGTTCGAGCACGTGCCCCTGTGGCACGGCTCCACCATCGAACTCGGCAACGTACTGATCGAGGCGCTGCACACGCCCGGCCACACCCCCGAGCACCTCTCCTTCCTGGTCACCGACCGCGCCGCCACCGACAAGCCAGGCTTCCTCTTCACCGGCGACTTCCTCTTCGTGGGCGACATCGGCCGACCCGACCTGCTCGACGAGGCCGCCGGTGAGGAAGAGACGCGCTTCCCGATGGCGCGGCAACTCTTCGAGAGCCTGGAACGCACTCTGGGCGCGCTGCCCGACTACGTGCAGGTCCACCCGGGCCACGGCGCCGGCAGCGCCTGCGGCAAGGCGCTGGGCGCCGTCGCCAGCAGCACCATCGGGTACGAGAAGGCCACCGCCTGGTGGGCCGACTACGTGCGAGAAGGCGACCGCGAGGGCTTCGTGAAGGCCCTGCTGGAGGGCCAGCCGGACGCGCCCCTCTACTTCGGGCGCATGAAGCGCATCAATAGGGAGGGCGCGCCGCTGCTCGGGCAACGCCAGCCGCTCGCCCGCACGGAGGGCACCGCCCTCGCAGGCGCCTTGGACGCCGGCGCGCTCCTGATCGACACGCGCCCGCGCGAGGAGTACGCCGCCGGTCACGCGCCCGGCTCGCTGCACCTGCCGGCCGACGACAACTTCGTCACCTGGGCCGGCTGGGTCATCGACCCCGAGGCGGGCCAGGAGCTGATCCTGCTGGCCGCCGACCAGGCCGAGGCGCACGCGCTCCGCGACGAACTCTCGCGGATCGGCGCCGACCGCGTCGTCGGTTACGCCACCAGCCTGGCCGGCTTGCCGCTCGCGCCCGTGAAGATGGTCAGCCCGGCACAGCTCGAGGAGATGCCGGACGCACTGATCCTCGACATGCGCACCCGCAGCGAGCACGAAGCGGGCAGCATCCCCGGGGCCAGGCAGTTGCACGGCGGGCGCGTGCTCTGGAACTTGGGCACACTGCCCACCGACCGGCCCATCGTCACCCACTGTCAGGGCGGCGCCCGCAACGCCGTGGTGGCGAGCGCCATGCGCGCTAAGGGCTTCACGCAGGTCCTCGAGCTGGAGGGTAGCTACGAGGGGTGGCTGGCCGCGCGCGAGCAGCATGTCGGCGCCTGAACGCCAGGCGGGTAGATGCCCGCTCCAGCGCCTACTGGGGTGGGCGCAGGGCTTGATGGAACGGAAAGGTGGAAACAGGATGTACCAGGAGATAACCGCCGAAGAACTGAGCGCCTGGCAGGGCCGCGGCGCCAGGCTGATCGACGTGCGTGAGAGGTGGGAGTACGAGGCCGGCCACATCCCGGGCACCGAGAACGTACCCTTCGACGCGCTCGAGCACCTGAGCCCCAACGGCGAGGCCATCGTATTCGTCTGCGCCTCCGGCAACCGCTCCGGTTACGCAGCCCAGTTCTTCGCCCAGCAGGGAGCCACCGACGTGGCGAACCTCATGGGCGGCGTCGCCGCGTGGGCGCGACAGGGGCGGGAAGTGAGGCGGGGGCGGGGCTGATGAGCGTCGCGTTGGTGGGGGCGCTGGCGGTCGGGGTGAGCCTCGGCCTGCTGGGTTCGGGGGGCTCGATCCTGACGGTGCCGATCCTCGTCTACCTGCTGGGGCAGGAGAGCAAGGTGGCCATCGCCGGTTCGCTGGCCATCGTGGGCGGCATCAGCCTGTTCGGCGCCGTCCCCTACGCCCTTGCCCGCAAGATCCACTGGCGCAGCGTGCTGCTGTTCGGGCTCCCCGGGATGCTGGGCTCCTTCGTGGGAGCCTGGTCATCTCGCTTCGTCAGCGGCTCGTTCCAACTCCTGCTGTTCGCCCTGATCATGCTCCTAGCCGCGGTCTTCATGTTCCGCCGTCGACCTGGTGGCGTCGCGATCGCCGCGTGCGCCCAGCCCTGGTGGAAGATCGCCGCCGAAGGGACCCTCGTCGGGTTGGTCACCGGGCTGGTGGGCGTGGGCGGCGGCTTCCTGATCGTACCGGCGCTGGCGCTCATGGGCGGGCTGCCCATGCACGTGGCGGTAGGAACGAGCCTCGTCATCATCGCCCTCAAATCGGTCGCGGGTTTCGGCGAGTACCTGGGCGTACTGAGCTCCCTGGGCCTCCAACTCGACTGGAACGTGATCGCCGCGTTCGTCGGCGTCGGCGTAGCCGGCAGCCTGGCGGGCCGGCGGCTCGGCTCCCGGGTTCCGCAGCAGGCGCTGCAGCGGATCTTCGCCCTGTTCCTGCTGACCATGGGCGGCTTCATCCTGTGGCAGAACCTACCCGCCCTCGCCTGAGCACCGCCCGCCGAGCCGCCCAGGGCGGTTGCCTCCCACCAGCGGCTCGGCTCTCACTTGGCCGGCGCCATGCCGGCACTTCCCTTAGGAGATCCCATGTCCAACGTCGCCATGACGACCACCGTTCCCGGCCCCTTCGACCAGGCCAAGGCTAGGGTCACCGAGGCGCTCGCCGCGGAAGGCTTCGGCGTCCTCACCCAGATAGACATGCGCGCCACGCTGGCGGCCAAGATCGGCGCTCAGGTCGAGCCGTACGAGATCCTCGGCGCCTGCAACCCCGGCCTCGCCCACCAGGCGCTGGAGGCGGACCGCAGCGTCGGCCTGTTACTACCCTGCAACGTCACGCTCCGCGAAGTGGCGGGCGGGGTGGAGGTGGCCATCCTGGACCCGCGCGCGATGTTCGGCGTGGCCGACGAGGCGCTGCAAGAACGCCTGAGCGGCCTCGTGGAGGAGGCGCGCTCGCGCCTGACGCGCGCGCTGGAGGCGCTGGGCTGAGCGCGGGCTCAGGCCCGAACGCGCTTCGCTAAGTAGGTCAAGGCGTGCTGCTGGTCGGGGAGGAGGAACCACTCGTTGCGCGTCAGCCTCGTGATAGGCGTAACCAGGCCGGGAGCGTCGACCTCGACCACGCGCAGCGTCTCCTCCTGCAGCTCCGTCGCCACGAAGCTGCGCATGGTGATGCCGATCCCGAGACCGGCGTGCACCGCGCTGCGCACGGCGGCCGGGCCGCTGACCTCCAGCACGCGGCCGGGGCGGGCGCCGGTGGACTCCAGCGTCGATCGCAGTAGCCGGTAGACGAGCGACGCCGACGAGGGCGCCACCAGCGTCTCGCCGGCCAGCACGGTCATGGTGAGGCGCGACTCGCGTGCCAGGGGGTCGTCGCTCCGCACGAGCAGGACGAGCTGCTCGCTGCCCACCACCTCGGCCGTGAGGCCCTCGGCGCCCACGGGTTCGCCCAGCACGTAGGCGGCGTCGAGGCCGCCCTCCTGCAGCGCGCGCACCAGGTCGGGCGTGTAACCCTCGAGGAGGTGGAGGCGCAGGTGGTAGCCCTCCTCGTTGTAGGCGCGCGTGGCGCTCAACAATGGAGCCGTGTAGCGCGTGGTGAGGTGGTGGCTGAGCGCCACCCGTAACCGCGTCCATTCGGGAGTGCCCTGGCCGCTCATCACCTCGCTCGCCCGCAGGAGCGCCTGGCTGACGGCGCAGGCGTAAGGCAGCAGCTCGCGGCCCGCTGGGGTCAGCACTATGCCCGCGCCGCGCCTGACGTACAGCTCGCGGCCGCGCTCCTTCTGCAACAGGCGCATTTGGCGGCTGACAGCGGGTTGGCTCAGCCCCAGGATGCGCGCGGCGGCGCTCACGTTGCCCTCGCGGGCAACGACGCAGAAGGAGTGCAGGTGGGCGGCGTTCGGGGGGCTACGGTAGCCCTCGTGGGCGCCGCCCGCGGGATCCAGAGTCGACACGTGGACCGATGATAGCTCGGCGCCAGTGGATCGCTCGCGGCGCCGAGGTCGTCAGGGCTTTACAGGCGAACCTGGGTGTTCGCCCGTCGGCTCACTTCCTGAGCGCGAACTCGGTCGTGGCGAGGATCACGTCCTGGAACGAGACCGTGGTCTCGTACTGGCCCGCCGCCCAGTTGCGGTCGCTCTTGAGGTTGAAGATGTAGTGGTCGCCAGCGAGGCGCCACTCGGTGGAGCCGGCCGCGAACTCGTTTGCCTCGATGGCGTCAGTGGCCGGTGCCGAGCCGATCGCCCGCAGCACGAGCCGCAGGCCGTCGGCGAGGTCGGTGGCGGGCGTGCCGTCGCGGTAGGCGGGCGCGCAGACCTTGTGGGGGATGGTCGAGTTCGCCTTGTGGGCGCTGTAGGGCGCGTTCATCCTGAGCGGCGGCTCGAAGCCGCAGTCGGCGCTGACGTCCAGGGTCACGCTGACTGTGAAGGTACGCGCTTCGCTGCTGTTGGGCGCCGCGGGCTGTGTTCCGTCCCCCTTGACGGGAGCGCGGTAGCTGGCGCTGTCGGTCGCCGTGCAGGCGACGGTGGCAGTCTGGCCGATCGCGATCTGGTACCCCTGGGCGGGCTCTGAGCCGACCTTGCACTCGATCTCCACGGGGGGAGACACCTCACCGCCCGCGGCGCCGTCCGGGCCGTAGTCGGCCGCCGTCGTCTCGAACTCGGAGAGGCCGAGCGCGTACCCGTCGATGTTGGTGGCGACGATGGTGGCGCCTTCGGGGAACGAGGTGAACTCCGGAGCGATCGTGTCTTGCACGTAGACTAAGAAGCTTGCCTCGTCCGATAGGCCGCCCGAGTCGGTGACCGTGCACGTGACCTCGGTCGCGCCGATCGCGAACTGGTCGCCCTTCTCCACTACGGCGCCGTCGGCCATGCAGACCGGCGTGGGGAGGGGATCGTCCTCCAGGTCGTATACCGTCACCACGAAGCCTACTCGCGCACCGCCGGAGGAGGTGGCTTCTTCCGTGATGTCCGACACCGTCAATGCCGGCGGGGTGTTCGCAGCCTGACAGTCGATGAACTGCACGTGGATGGTGGACTTGCTGCTGTCGTCGAGTCTCAGTTGTAGGCCGCCAGGGTCTTCCTCGTTCGTCTGGAGGTTGAACGGTTCGACATGGATGGTCGTCGTGCCTTGACCGAGCAGCTGCGCGTTGCTGAGGGTGATCTCTTGGCTGATCACCCTGGGGCCGCCGCGCTGTACGGCCGGCAACGTGATCGTCTCCTCATCCGTGCCGATGAACTCGGTGCCGTCGTAGGTCCACGTGGTGAAGAGGTCGAAACTAGCGCGGGACTCCTGGTTGCCCGAAACGGTGTAGGTGATGGTCAGTATTACCGACATCGGGTCATCTGCCGTGCAGCCGAGCCCTGGGAAGGAGACCGGGTTCGTCGAAGAGCCGCCGATGCTTGTTCTCGCATCCTTCAGATTGCTCATCGCCCGGAGGACGCCGCCTACGGCGTCCGGCGCGGGCGAGCCCGCCGTTATGACGATGATCCCGCCGTCGGGTGGCGGCGCCTCGGTGAGTTGCGAGCAGGCACTGATCGCAAAGACGAGTAGCGAGAGAGTGAATACGCAAACGCTCCAGCGTGCCATCACTTACCCCCCTTCGACTCCCCGCCACTTGGGCGGCGGACGAGTCACTACGTTTTCGTGTTCTTGATAAGACTATAGATGGTACTGGTCGATATGGGAATAGGTTCCGGCCCTAGCCCGGATTATTCACGAGGCATAAGAAGAGAAGGCCTTCAACATGGTAGAAAGGGTGTACCAGACGCACTTTCTACTAGGTGGAGGCCTTCTTATGAGAGAGAATATCACTTCGCAGAGTGTTCTGTTCGAGAGTGGCTTCGTTAGGCCGGTTTTGACGGCGTTTGATCAGCCGACGAGCAGCTCCGACGGCGGGGCGCTACTACTGAAGTTGGCGGATGGCCGCCTTCGTTTGATGACCGCGGTGGCGGGCGCGTTGCCTGACGAGCGTGAGGCGGGCAAGGTCAAGCACTCGCTGTCGGGCGTTCTGCAGCAGCGCGTGTTCGGCATCGGTAATGGTTACGAGGACGGATAGCGCGGGCGCTTAGCGAAGCCAGCGGAATGAGCGAGAGAGTCTACGTCGATGAGC
>CAZFFG010000058.1:0-11736 GCA_964518275.1 uncultured bacterium
GCCGCCGCCCTGGCCGTTCACGGCGTGCAGGTCGATGTTGTGCGGCATCATGCTGGTGGGGTGGTTCTGGAGGGTGAAGGTGACGTAGTCGCCGTGGCGCACGCGGAGCATGGGCCCAGGCACCGTGCCACCGAAGGTCCAGAACATGTACTCCACGCCGGGGGCTATCTCCTGAACTTCCTCGATGACTTCGAGTTCCACCATGACGTGAGCGCGGTAGTCGCGGTTGACGGGGGGGACGACGTTAGGAGCGAAGCCGAGCTCGCCCTTCACAACGGGCAGCTCTTCGACGGGGATGCTGTCTTCGGGATCGGAGAGGGCCACCTTGGCCAGCATGGGTTGGTTGATGGTGACCTCGTGCGCGTGGCCGTCGTGGCCAGCGTGCGCGTTGGCGGGGGTGCGGTCGCCGTAAAGGGCCACCGCCACCGCGACGGCCACGAATGCGGCGGCTGCGATGAAGATGATGCTTAGTGGCATCGTTCCTGTGGACTTACGCATCTCGTTTCCTCCTGGGCCCTGCGGGCCGGTTCCTCTGGGTTCCTCTCCAGGCTCTAACCTGGACATCTGACTCCAAGTTACGGATCTGGGGGCCCTCCGCTCAAGGACAGACGTCCCGGCGACGGGCCCCGTGTGGGATGTGAGATTCACCCCCTCCGCGGGCGGAGGGGCCACCCTCCGCGCGGCATGAGAAAGGCGGACTTTTGGCTCTACGTTTTACTGCTAGGCTGGGGGCGTGGTTGAGTCGGCTGACAACTCTATGCACCGCACCCTCCTCCGGCGCGAGGAGAGCTACGCCATACACGCCCTGGTGTATGCGGCCGAGAACCCCGGCAGCGCCGCGGCTCAGATCGCGCGCGACCTCCAGATGCCGCCAGCGTTCCTCGCGAAGGTACTAAGGCGCCTCGCCCAGGTGGGTTACGTAGAGAACCGCCAGGGGCGAAACGGCGGGGTGACGCTGAAAGCAGATCCGGCTGACCTAACCTTACTAGACATCATCCAGGCCGTCTCCGGGCCGGTCATACTCGACACCTGCCAGACCAAGGCGCGCTGCGCCACCCAGCAGCGCAAGGGCTACTGCCGCATCAACGTCTGCTGGGTCAACACCACGCTGGCCATCCACGAAGCGTTGGGCGGCGTGAAGCTGATAGAGCTCATCGACAGGCCGCGCGCGCCGCGGCGGGAAGCCGATCAGGCCGGGGTGGCCTGAGCCCAGCGGGGCGGGCGCATACGGCGCGAGCATGTGCGCGCCAACCCATACGCGCCCACGAACCCAAACGAAAGGGAAGGGGGCGCACCGTTGGTTCGGTGCGCCCCGCTTGGCGGTAACCCGCCAGGATCAGACTGCCGCGCTCACTCGGTGCAGCTGAGCGAGTAGTTCCAGGCCGTGTTGCGGTCGGGGCCGAAGACGGTGACCACGAGCTCGTTCTGGCCTTCCACCTTGGTGAACACACCGGCCCGCTCGCCCTCCGGCCCGCTCACGACCCCACCGGGGTAGAGGCCGGGGTTGAACCAGGCGTGCCAGAAGTCGCCCACCCAGCCGGTCCTGAACTCTTCGTCGTCGTACTCGATCACGAAGTTATCTGGGATGGTGTACGTGTCGTAGCGGAAGTTGATGGACGCACCCACCGGCACGTTGGTCAGGTCCCACCGGTCCACGGTCACGCCGTGCCCACCGCTCTGGGACCCCACCCAACCCTCGCAGCTACCGAGCTCCACCTCGTTCTCGGGCACGTCGACGCCGATACCGATGCTGGCGAAGGCCGTGTCGAGCAGCTCGTAATCGTTATCGCGGCCGCCGAGGGGACGCCCGACCTCTACGTCGAGGTAGTAGGTGTCGACGGCGTCGAAGGTTCGCCTCACGGTGTGGCTGGCCGCGCCGTCGGCGACGGTCACGCGCTGGTACTGCCGGACTTGGCCCTTGAAGTACCAGGCGAAGATCACTTCGGTCATCTCAGCAGGGATGCCGGTGGCTTCCATGGTGAAGCTGTACTCCTCGCGAACCACGCCGTCGTTGATGGCGGACGGATCGATGGTGAGGCTCACGTTGTAGCCGGGCTCGGGGTCGGTGCCGGGGTCGGGATCAGGATCGGTGCCCGTGTCGTCGGCCACGATGACGATGCTGGCGGTACCCACCGCAAGGACGTCGCCGGCGACCTCGGCCACGAACGCGTTGAGCGTGTACGAGCCGGCGCGGTCGAAGGTGAGCACGGCGCTATGGTTAGCTTCGCCGTCCGCAACGGTCACGTTGGCGGTGCCGCCGTCGGTGCCCGCGATGCCCCACGTGAAGTTCACGGTGCTGAGCCCAGCGGGGATGCCGGTGGCTGCGAAGTCGAAGGTGAGATCCTCGCCCACTCGGCCGTCGGTAACGCTAGATGGGCTCACGGTGAACTCAACCCCGGTATCGGGGAAGTCGTCGCTCACTACGAACTCGAGGCTGACGGAAGCCAGCGCCTCGTAATCGTTGGAGTCGTGACTGGTGGGCTTACCGACCTCAGCGTGAAGGATGTGGGTGCCACCGACTTCGAAGGCCTGCCTGAACTCGAACTCGGCGCCGCCAGCGACTACGCCAAGGTTCTGGTAAGCCTGGACCCCGTCGTCGAACCACCAGCTGAAGACGACGCCGCGCAGGTCGGAGGGCAGCCCCTCAGCGGTGAGCTTGAACGCGTACTCCACGCCAAGGCTGGCGTTGGTGAGGTCGTCCGACGTGATGGTGAGGGTAACGTTGCCCTCATCGTCGCCACGGTCATCGCGATCCGTAGGCGCGGTGGTACCGCAGGCTGCTATTAGCAGAACCGCGGCGAACAGACTTAGTAGTAGCCGAGCTTTTCTCACGTATTCCCTCCTAGAACCGGCCGGTTCCGTGGAGCACCCCCCACTGGAACGTCAACCCGTCCACGCGAACAATCGAGTCTTCCGCGTGCTGTGCGTTCTTTATAGAGTTGTTACTCTTACGAAACTCATATTTAGCATGTCGGGGCCCGCCACCGCATCTTCGCAGCGCCAACCGCGGCCCGTGCCCAGCGCCTCCGGGCCTATGATGCGTGCCAGCAGGCTGTAGCCCGAAAGCTTCGGGCGCGAGCCCAGGAGGTTCCAACATGCTTACACCCGATAACGCCGCAGCTGGCGCCTTGCCCGCCGCGAGCTACAGGCGGAGCGGCAGGAGCGGCCTGAAGCTACCCACCATCTCGCTTGGCCTTTGGCATAACTTCGGGGAAGACCGTCCGCTCTCCCTCATGCGCGACATCGTGCTGCGCGCGTTCGAGCTCGGTATCACCCACTTCGACCTCGCCAACAACTACGGTCCACCGCCCGGCTCGGCCGAGCGCCACTTCGGCGAGATCCTGCGCACGGACCTGGCAGGGCTACGTAACCAGCTCGTCATCAGCACGAAGGCCGGTTACGACATGTGGCCCGGCCAGTACGGCAACGGGGGCTCCCGGAAGTACCTGCTCTCCAGCCTGGAGGAGAGCCTCGAACGCATGGGTCTCGACTGGGTCGACATCTTCTATAGCCACCGTTACGACCCCGACACGCCCCTAGAGGAGACCATGGGCGCGCTCAGCAGCGCCGTGCAACAGGGCCGCACGATGTACGTGGGCGTGTCGTCGTACTCGGAGGCCTCCACCCGCGAGGCCGCGCGCCTGCTCCGCGCCAACGGCACGCCGCTCCTCATCCATCAACCCTCGTACTCGATGTTCAACCGCTGGATCGAGCGTGGACTCCTGGGTGCTCTCGAGGAGGAGGGCGTGGGCTGCATCGTTTTCTCGCCGCTGGCGCAGGGGCTCCTCACCTCGCGTTACCTGAGCGTGAACCCCACCGACATCACCGGCACGTTGCCGGCGGGCTCACGCGCCCAGCGCGGCGGGTCGTTCAGACCGAACATGCTCACCCCCGCCACGCTAGGGCACGTGCACGCCCTCAACGCCATCGCTGCCGAGCGCGGCCAGACGCTAGCGCAGCTGGCGCTGGCGTGGTGCCTGCGAGACCCGCGCGTAACCTCGGTTCTGATAGGCGCCTCGTCGGTGCAGCAGTTGGAGGAGAACTGGGCGGCGCTGAACGCCCTAGACTTCAGCGACGAGGAACTGCGCCGCATCGACGAGCACGCGGTGGAGGCAGGCATAAACATCTGGCGCCGCTCCAGCGCCGCCGGCGGCGAGCCTCACCCCGAGCCGGTGATCCCGGCGGGAGACGACTGATGCAAGGCGGCGTGAACGGCCGGCCCGCCGCTCCACCACCGCCACCCAGGCGCGCGGCGTGGGAGGCGCTAGCGGAGCACCAGCGCCGCCTGGCCGACGTGCGGCTGGAGGACCTCTTCGCCGGCGACAAGGAGCGTTTCCAGCGCCTCTCGTTCCGAGTAGCTGGCATGCTGGTGGACCTTAGCAAGCACCGGGTAACGCACGAGACGATGGCCCTACTACTAGAGCTGGCGCGCGCGGCAGGTGTGGCGGAGAGCCGCGACGCCATGTTCGCAGGCGAGAAGATCAACCCGAGCGAGGGCCGCGCGGTGCTGCACGTGGCGCTACGTAACCGCTCCGGCAGGCCCATGTTGGTCGACGGCGTGGACGTCATGCCTCAGGTGCGGGCCGTGCAGGAGCAGATGCACCGCTTCAGCGCCAGCGTGCGCTCCGGTGAGTGGCGCGGCCACACCGGCGAGCGGATCACCGATGTGGTGAACATCGGCATCGGCGGCTCGCACCTTGGTCCCCAGATGGCCGTGCGTGCCCTACGCCCGTACGCGGACGGGCCTAGGCTTCACTTCGTGTCGAACGTGGACGGCGCCGCCATCCACGACACCCTCTCTGGCCTGAACCCGGCCACCACGCTGTTCCTGGTGGCTTCGAAGACGTTCACCACGCTCGAGACGATGACCAACGCCCACTCGGCGCGAACCTGGCTGGTTTCTGCCCTGGGCGACGACGCGGCGGTGGCGCGTCACTTCGTGGCGCTGAGCACCAACCTGGCGGCCGTGGAAGCGTTCGGCATCGAGCCAAAGAACGCGTTCGCGTTCTGGGACTGGGTCGGTGGCCGTTACTCGCTCTGGTCCGCAATCGGGCTCAGCGTGGCGCTGGCGGTGGGTTACGAGCGGTTCGAGGAGCTGCTCGAGGGCGCGTTCGCGGTCGACGAGCACTTCCGCCTCACCCCGCTGGCTGAGAACGTGCCCGTGCTCATGGGGCTACTCAACGTCTGGTACGGCAACTTCTTCGGCGCGGAGACGTGGGCCGTGCTGCCCTACGACGAGTCGCTCACCTACCTGCCCGCCTACCTTCAACAGGCCAGCATGGAGTCGAACGGCAAGAGCGTCACACGTGGCGGCCAGCCTGTCACGTGGCAGACGGGCCCCGTGGTGTGGGGCCAGCCCGGCACCGACGGTCAGCACGCCTTCTACCAGCTCCTGCACCAGGGCACGAAGCTCATCCCCGCCGACTTCATCGTGGCCGCCAAGCCGCAGCACCCCCTCACCGAGCATCACCACATCCTGGTGGCCAACTTCCTCGCCCAGACCGAGGCGCTCATGCTGGGGCGCAGCGCGGCGGAGGCTGGCGATCCCGCCAAGAGCTTCCCCGGTAACCGGCCCACAACCTCCATCGTGCTAGAGCAGCTCACGCCTCGCGCGCTGGGCTCGCTCGTGGCCCTCTACGAACACGCCATCTTCACGCAGGGCGTGGTGTGGGACGTGAACTCGTTCGACCAGATGGGCGTAGAGCTAGGCAAGGAGCTGGCCAAGCGGCTGGTGCCCGAGGTGCAGAACGGCGCGGCCGTGGCCGGCGCTCACGACGGCTCGACAGCCGGCCTGCTAGCCGCGATCGCCGCGCTAAGAGAGGGGCGGCAGCCTTAACCTCCCCTTCATGAGGCGAGTGCGAAGATAGCTTTCACGTGAACGACACCGCGCTACGGGTTCTCGTCGGTTATTTAGGAAGCATGCAGCGCCCTGCAGGCGCGGATGGAGCACCATGACCAACGACCCCAAGCGGCACTCTCCGCGCCCCGCCGAGGGCGGAGGGAAGCCAACCCGCCACCGCTTCGCTGTGGCCTTCCTCCTGCTACTGGCGCTAGTTCTGGCTGCCTGTAACACCACCAAGCCGCCGCCCGATCCCGACCCGGACCCGGACCCACCTGAACTAACGTTGACGGCGCCGGCCGAGATGATCGGCGTGTCCCGCGCCAGCGTGAGCGTGCAGGCTGATGGCTCTTGGCAGCTGCGCGTCGTCGAGCCCGCCATGGCCACGCGCGTGAGCCTGAGCCGCAGCAGCGGCAGCGGTAACGCCAGCCTGACTTTGACCGTGGATTACGAGGGACTGAACCACGTCAACGACTACCAGTTCACGCTCGAGCTCAGGTCGGGCAGTACCACACGGACACGCCAGGTGTTGTTCGCCTTCCCGTCCGTTACGGGCCAAACCCAGCGCGCCGTGGGCGGCACAGCGCTGCCCGAAGGCCGAGTCCACCCGCTGGCCACGTTACCGGAGCCAGCCGGGCAGCAGGCGGCGTTGGAAGCGGCCGGCCTCGGGGCCGACATCGAAGCCGCGGTGGTGGCCGCCGCGGGCGCCGACGGCATGGTGACCCTACTGGTGGGCCTGGAGCCCGCACGACCGGCGTTGGCGGCGCAGGGCCTGGACGCTACCCCGGCCGCTACCGCGGTGAGCTCCCTCAGCCTCGCGGTGGCTAGCGTGCCCGGCGCGGTGGTGGAGTCGCGCTTCGACGAGGCTGGTCTCGCGTTCGTGGAGGTGCCGGCAGCGGAGGCAGCGGCGGCCATCCAGCGCCTGCAAGCCACGCCGGGCGTGCGCTACGCCGAGCTGCCTGCGCCCATCTACCCGCTCTCCAACGACGAGTACCGGCACCTGCAGTGGAACCTCGACACGGTCCGCGCGGAAGCCGTGTGGCCTGAAGGCAACGGCGCGGGCGTTACCATCGCCGTGCTCGACAACGGGCTCTACCCCGACCACCCCGACCTAGTAGGCAACGTGGTCGGCCAGTACGACGCGGGCGACGAGCGCAACACCGTGTACACGACCCGTAACGACTGCGGCACTCACGGCACGCACGTGGCGGGCATCGCCGCGGCGGTGGCGAACAACAACATCGGCGTGGCGGGGGCCGCGCCCGGCGCTTGGCTCTACCTGGTGGACCTCGGTTACGACGACAGACCGCAGTGCGGCATGAACGCCGCGAGCCTCGTGAGGGGCATTCAGCACATCGTTAACGGCGGCAGCATCCGGGCCGAGGTGATGAACCTGAGCATCGGTTCGGCCGGGCACCTCGAAGGCGTTCAGGATGCCCTGCAAGCCGCCGTTGGCTTCGGCATCATCGTGGTGGGTGCTGCCGGCAACACCCAGTGCGTGAACGGTCGCCCCACCAACAGCCCCATCTCGTACCCGGCCGCCTACGAGGAGGTGTGGGCGGTGGGCGCCACCGGCCCGAGCAACGAGCGCGCCTGCTACAGCCACGTGGGATCGGCGGAACCGGGGGGACCAGAGCTGTTCATCGCCGCGCCCGGTGGCGACGGTAACGGCCCCGGTGAGCGCTTCGACACCATCTACAGCACCGACTACGACGTGGTGAACCGCGAGTACACGTACGGCTGGATGCAGGGCACAAGCATGGCCTCGCCCCTGGTGGCGGGTGTGGTGGCGCTCCTCAAGAGCGCCGTGCCGTCGGCTAGTAACGACGACATCCGTGACGCAATCATCGCTACCGCGCAGGATCTCGGCAGCCCCGGCTTCGACCCAGAGTACGGCCACGGCCTCATAAACGCGGCGGCAGCGTACGACCTGCTGTCCGGCGACGCGGAGCCACCGCTGCCCGACCCCGATCCGCCGCCCCCGCCGCCCATCGAGCAGCTCGACCTCGTGCTGCCGGAACTCCGTGACGTTTACCCGATATCGGAGCTCGATGACGACGGTCTCTTCACCATCACCAACGCGCCACTCGGCCAGCTGCGGGTGACGGTGGGCCACGACGCCAACGGCAACGGAACGTACGGAGAGCCAGGCGAGCTTTACGGCGAGGCCGTGGTGAACGTGCGGTTCGACCAGCCGAACACTGTGGTCATCCACTACCAGGAGGTGCCGGGCGGCGAGTAGACGGCACGAGCTGCACTGAAACCTCGCGCCACACCGCCCGCCAGGTGGTCTAATCAGGCCATGCTCCATCCTTCACGTACCGCGCTGCGGGCGAGGCTGGTGGCGGTGCAGGCGGCCTTGGTGCCGTTCGCGGCGCCGTTCGGGCTGGTGTTCATGCTGGCGCTCACGGCGCCGACCTTCGGGTCAGCCCAGGCTCCGCCCGACCCAGCCGAGCAGACCGACGCCGCCCCTGACGCCGCTCTGGCGTTCCGACCGGCCAAGGAGGCAGTGGTGGCGGGCCCCACGCTGGTGATCGACACCTTCCAGCACGACACCAACTTCTACAAGCAGAGCGCTGCTGGCACGCTCGAGGTGGACCTAGACGAGGTGCTCATCGGCACCCGCTCCTTGCGGGTCGTTAGCGACGCCGACGGCCAGCAGGTGAACGTCCGCGCTGAGGGGCTGGGGCCGCTCGACCTCTCCGATGTGTTCCTGCGGCTGAGGGTGCGGGTGGAGGGGCGAGCGCAGCTGGCCCGCCTCCTGCTCTACGTGAGCCACGACGGTTTCGAGACCTTCGACATCTACCCACTGCTCAGCCCAGCGCCGGTGCCAGCTGAACGCCTCATCGACGACGGGGAGTGGAGCACGCTCACGGTGGCGCTAGGCACGCCGCTGGCTGCGCCACAAGTTGACCTCACCCGCGTGACCGACCTGCAGGTGAGCGTGGTAGACGACGGAACGGCGCCCGTTACCGTGTGGCTCGCCGGCCTCGACGCCGTGCAGCTACCGGAACGTGGCGTGGTGACGGTGATGTTCGACGACGCCCGCTCCGGTGTCTACGAGCTGGGTTTACCCCAAGCGCAACGCTTCGGCGTGCGTGGCTCCGTGGCTGTCATTACGGGCGTGGTGGGGCACCCCACGTTCATGACGCTCGAGCAGTTACAGCTGGTGGAGAGGTTCGCCGACTGGGAGGTGGTGGCGCACCACGTCACGCCGCTGGATACGGGCTTCGACAGCCTCTCTGAGGCGGAACTTAGGAGCGAGCTGGCGGGCGTGAAGGAGTGGCTGCTCACGCACGGCTTCCGGCGCGGCGCCGACGTGATCGCGTACCCGCACGGGCTCATCGACGAGGGCGCCATCGACATGGTTAGGGAGTACTTCGCCGCCGGCCGCACCATCACCCGGGGCGCCGGCCTGGAAACCCTGCCGCCTGCCGACCCGTACCGGCTGCGGGCGTGGAGCGTGGAGAGCACCGACCGCGTTGAGGCCATCACGGCCGCCATCGACCGGGCCGCCCGCGAACGAAGCTGGCTCATCTTGGTGTTCCATCAGCTCGTGGATTACGAGCCGGAGTACACGGCGCAGTACCGCGGCGTGGATTTCGCGCGGGTCATGGCTCACCTAGCCGCCGCCGACGTCGACGTGCTCACGTTCTCGGAAGCGGTTTTGGGGCGCTGAGCCGGTAGCTCAGCGCCCCTTCGGTAAGAAGCGAGTGCGGGTTCCCGCGAGTTCGTGTTCCCGGGGGTTCAGTCGGCCGCGCCGGCCACCACCCTGTAGACCTTGCCGGTGGTGCCGGACGGGCCCGGCATCTCGGTGGTCAGCACGTAGATCTCGCCCGCGTCGTCCTGCCCGAACGCCAGCACGAACTCGTCGAGTTGCCTATCGAGCAGGAAGCTCCACGGGCCATCTTGGTTGGTGCTCGCAACGAACAGCTTGCCGCCGGGCGCCTGGAACGACTGGCTCCAGTCACCGAACACGTAATGCCCCTCCAGCTCGGGGATGGCCGAGCCGTGGTACACGTAGCCGCCCGATACCGAGATGCCGCGGTCGGCGATCTCCATGTCTTCAGGCGCACCCAGCTCTTCGGCCACGCCGGGGTGGGCGTACGTGAGCACTGGCTCCACGAAGGCGTCGCCTACGGGCGGTGTGGCGTCGCTCTCGCTGATCACCGCGTTGGGCTCGTCGGGCGAGAAGCCGAAGGCGCCCTCACGCAGGTTCCAGCCGAGGTTGCCCGGCGCGGTCACGTAGTTGATCTCCTCCCACAGGTTCTGGCCTACGTCGGCTACCACCAGCGCACCCGTGGCGCTGTCGACGCTGAAGCGGTAGGGGTTTCGGAGGCCCCAGAGGTAGATCTCGGGCCGGGCGGTGTCGCCGGACCACTCGTAACCTTCGGGCAGCTCGATGCCGTTAGCGAACGGGTTGTCGGCCGGGATGCCGTAGGGCAGGTCGCCCGTGGTGGTGTTTACGTCGAGGCGCAGGATGCTGCCTTTCAGCGTGGTCACGTCCTGACCGTTACCCATGGGCGGGTGTCCCTCCGCCACGTCGTTGGCGGCACCACCATCGCCGAGGCCCAGGTAGAGGTAACCGTCGTTGCCGAACAGCACCTCGCCGCCGTTGTGGTTCATCTGCGGCTGGTCGATCTCGAGCAGCACGCGCTCGCTATCCGCGCTCAGGGCGGAGCCGTCCTCGTTGAGGGTGAACTCAGAGAGGTGAGCCGTGTGGTTCCAGCCTTCGGGAGCGCCGTCACGTAGGGGCGCGCTGTAGTAAGCGAAGGCGCGGCCGTTGGTGGCGAAGTCCGGATGGAACGCGAAGCCGAGCAGGCCGCGCTCGTCGTAACCGGGGTCGAGTTCAACCATCTTGTCGGCGATGTCGAGGAACGGCGTATCGCTCCTCGTGCCGTCCTGACCCACCACGTAGACCTGCCCGGTGCGGTCCACAACGAACAGGCGGTCGTCGCCGGCGGGTGCCGTGAGGGTGACGGGCGAGACGAAGCCGTCGGTTACTAGCTCCAGGGTGAGGAAGTCGAACGGGCCCTCCTCGGCGGCTTGGCCTTCCTGCGCGATAGCGCTGGCGAGCGCGAGCGCCGCTAGTAGGACCAGTACGAATCGGATTCTGGGCATGGTTCCTCCTTCTGTGACCCGGCGCCGGAGCGAAAGCGTGGCTGCGAGAGGCCGCGTCGCGGGGCGGGGGAAGGTCTGCTTGGTCGCGTCCCCGGGCCGGAGTCGTATAGCTGGCGAACCCCGCCTAACATTGGCACGCACCGATGTTTGGCGCAGTGGCGGATGGGCAACGGGAGGTACATTCGCCCCTCACGCGCGGTTGTAGCGTTGCCTTAAGTTCGCGCGCCCACGCCACGGCCGGCTGGCGCTACCCTTAGGAGGGACACCGTGGAGAACGTCATGATGAAGGAAACCCAGCTAGGCATGAGCCGCGTACTGAGCAGCTCGTTCGACGCCGCCATCGATTCGGTGACGGCCGCGCTAAAGGAGCAGGGCTTCGGGGTGCTGTCCGACATCGACGTGGCCGCCACCCTGAAGGCGCGGATCGGTGCCGACATCGAGCCTTACCGAATCCTAGGTGCTTGCAACCCGGACCTAGCGCATCAGGCGCTCACGGCCGACCGCAGCATCGGCCTGCTACTTCCATGCAACGTGGTTGTGCGCGAGGTGGAACCGGGCAGCGTGGAGGTCAGCATCGCCGATCCCGAGGCGGTGTTCTCACTGGCTCCGCAAGAGAACATGGGTGCCGTTAGCGACCTCCCCACGGAAGCGCGTGAGCGCCTCGCGGCCGCGCTGGCTGCTCTCGCCTGAATGTCCGCCACCTCCTACGACGTACTGGTGGTGGGCGCCGGCATCGTCGGCGCGGCCTGCGCTTTCCGGCTAGCAGAGCAGGGGTT
>CAZFFG010000059.1:0-11714 GCA_964518275.1 uncultured bacterium
TGGAGCGGCAGCTGGCCGCCGACGCGCGCGTGCAGTCCGTGCAGTACGCGGGCTACACGGAGCGCCGCGCCGAGGTCGAGATCGGCTCCACCAAGGGCGTCGACGGCGCCTACCGCGTTGGTTACGCCTCGCTCTTCTCCGCGCTGGTCATGCGCGAGGGCGACAGCGTGAAGCAAGGCTACGAGCAGGACGCCAAGCGCGAGTTCCACCAGCTCGACCCGGGGCGCACGGCGCAGGAGTCGCTCCGTAAGCTGGGCCGCCACCTAGGCGCCAAGCCCCTCAAGACGGGTCGACGCCGCGCCATCTTCGAGCCGGAAGTGGTGAGCACGCTCCTCATGCTCCTTACCTACGCCGTCTCGGGCAAGACCTTGGCTGAGGGACGCAGCCGCTTAGCTGGCAAGGTAGGCACCAAGATCGCCTCCGAGCTCGTGACCATCGTGGACGACGGCACCCTACCCGAGGGCCTGGGCAGCCGGCCGTTCGACGCCGAAGGCACGCCTGCTAAGCGCCTGGTCATCGTGGAGGAGGGCGTGCTGCGCTCGTTCATACATAACTCCGCCACCGCCGCGCGCACGGGCCAGGCCAACACGGGCCACGCCGCGCGCAGCTACCGCGGCACCCTCGACGTGGCGCCCAGCAACCTGCTGGTGCTGCCGGGCGACGGCGTGACGCGTAAGGACGGCATCCTCATCACCGACCTCATGGGCGTGCACGCGGGCGCTAACCCCATCACGGGCGACGTGAGCGTGCAGGCCATGGGGCTCGAGATCGTGGGTGGCGAGGAGAGCCCGGTCGACGACTTCGCCATCTCGTTCAACCTCTTCGACCTGCTCGAGCGGGTGGAGGAGGTCGGCAACGACCCCGTGTGGCTGCGCGGCTGGACCGGCGTCTCGCACGTGCCGAGCCTGGCCGTAGCCGACGTGAGCTTCGCCGGCGCCTAACCCTTTAGCTCATCGCGGACCGGCGCGCCGGGAGGTTCCTCGCGCGCCGGTTCGTTCGACACACCCGTCGGTTCGTGGCTTGCCGGCCCGCTAGGCTGAGCGGCCGGCCCGCTGGTGGCCACCACTTCCACCTCGCGCTCCATGGCCTCGAAGCGCGGCAGGCGCCGAGCCGAGAGCACCGTGAGCACGCCGAGGATCACGCCGGCGGTAGCGAAGCCCGCGGCGTAGCTCGTTACGGCCACCAGAAGGCCCGCCAGGGCTGGCACGAACGTCTCCACCAGGTGACTGGCCGAGAGCCTGAGCCCGAGCGCCATGCCGCGCTGCCGCGCCGGCACGTGGGTGGCCACCGCCACGATGCTGAGCGGGAAGCCGATACCCGTACCGAAACCGACCACCACCGCCAGAACCACGAACGCCGTGACGCTCTTGGCCAACGCCAGGAGGCCGATACCGACGGCCACCGCCGCCATCACCACGATGAGCGTGCGGCCGGTACCGCCGAGGAGCCGCACCACCTGCGGCATGACGAGACGGATGAGCACCGCCGTGAGCGAACCGATGCTCACGAGCGTGCCGATGAGCGTGGCCGACATGCCCATCTCTTCCAGCATCACGGGCAGGAAGGCCTCGCGCACGGTGAGGGCGAGGAAGATGCCGGCGCTGGCGAAGACCGCCACCTGGAAGCCCACGTTGCTCACGATGCTCTTCACGGCCTTGCCGGAGCCCACCACGTCGGTGGAGCCGTCTACGCGCAGGCTCCCAGTCATGCGGAACACGAGGTACGAGAGGCTGGCGCCCGCAACTAGGATGACGAGGATGACCAAGAACGATGCCTGGAAGCCGTAAGCGTCGAGCACCATCCCGAAGAGCACGGGGCCGATCATGCGCCCGACCGCGACCCAGGTGGAGTAGGTGCCGTAGTTGGCTTGGTGACTGCGGCCGTTGTTGACGGCGGCTGTGAGCGACTGCGCCGACAGCGACACGAAGAGCACGAAGGCGCCCACGATGATGCGCGAGGCCACCAGCGCGCCCACGCCCGGGAAGAGGAGCAGCACGGCCGGCGCGAGGCACATGCCCGTCATACCGATCATGAGCCAGCGGCCCGGGCCGCCGCGGTCGACCATGCGGCCCGCTTGCAGAGCCAGGAGCACCGGGAACACGCCGGGCAGGGCGATGAGCACGCCTAACCACTGCGGCCCCAGCCCGAGGCTCACCGCGTAAAGCGGTACCATCACCTGCATCATGCTGGACGACAGCGTCATCAGGGCGGACGTCATGCATTGGAGTAGGAAAGGTCGGGGGCGCCTCACGTAGTCCCGCTAGGCTAACGCCTGGAGAGGCAGCTAAGTAGCCTGTTAGATATCTAACAGTAGAGTGGCTTACCGCAGGCTGGTCTCACCAGTGGCTGCAACACCAAAAGGGAGGGGGGAATCCAGAATGGGCCATGAAAGTCGGGCACCACAACCATCAGACCGCACCGATTGGCAGCTCGCCGACGCCATCCTGCGCCTGCCCAGCACTGCGCCCCCCAAAGAGCGTCCGGAGGCGTTCCTCGAGTACGTAGCCGACGAGCTTGAGACGCTGCTGCCGGCCAGGGTCGAGATCCACTGGGCCGACGTGGACGTGCACCCGCCGGCGCCCACAGCGCCGCATCACGTCCGCCTGAACGTGTACCAGCACGACGCTCCTTACGCCACTCTCGACGTCATCAGCGCTCAACCGCTGCCCGCCGATGCCCGCTTCGCGCTGCGCCACCTGGACGCCACGCTCACCGCGCAGGTAGACGCCCTCACGCTGCGCCGCATGCGCAAGGTCATGCGGGAGCTGAGGGCCGCCATGAACACCAGCTCCAACGTGGAGGACGTGTCACGGGGCGCTGTTGAGGTGGCGGTGAGGTACATGGGCGCTGAAGCTGGCCTGCTGCTTCTGCGCGCCTCAAACCAGTGCAAGCCGCTCGCCAAGCTGGGTGAGTGGCCCGCCGACCCCAGCGCCGACAGCCAGCTCACCGAGATCGCTCGGGCTGGGTTAGAGGCCGAGGGCCCGCTGGCGCACGCCGACACGTTCGTGACCGTGCCAGTTGCCACCAGCCGGCCCGCCCGCTGCGTGCTGCTGCTGCGCTTCTCGCCCCTCACCTCCGTGCATAGCCTCACCTTCCCCGTCCTGGCCGAGATGGCCAGTGTGGCCGCGCCGATGCTCGACGCCCGCTGGCGCGACCGCGTGTTCACGGAGCTGCTCGAACTGAACCGCGCCTCCGAGGAGACCACCACCGCCGAGATGTACCACCACGCGCTCACCACGGCGCTACGCCTCGTGCCGGGCGCCGACAGCGGCACGCTGCTCACGCGCACGAGCGCCAGCGAACCGTTCCAGTACCAGGCGGCGGTGGGTTTCGACCTCGACCTGCTGGCGCTGGAGCCCGTGAACGAAAGCGCCGCTCGCACCTGGTACGGCGCCGATCAGCCCGGCTGGCGCGATGGGACGCCGCGCGTCCTCACCCGCGCCAGCACCGACCTGGGGGAGCTGGGCGCCACCGCCTCGCCGAACGCCGACCCCAGCGCTAGGCGCTACGACCGCATCATGGCCACCATGTGCCTGCCGGTGCTACGCGATGGCGAGGTGATGGCCATCCTCAACCTCGACAACCTGGAGAGCAGCAGCGGTTTCGGTAACGACTCAGTGCAGCTGGCGTACCTGTTCGGCGCGCCGCTCGCCAGCCTGCTGCACCGCCAGAACACGCGCGATCAGCTGCGCAAGGCGGCCCTCACCGACGAGCTCACGGGCCTGGCTAACCGCCGCGCCTTCAACGACGTCCTGAAGCGCGAGCTGCAGCGCGCCGAGCGGGGCGGCACTGGTCCCAGCGTTCTGCACATGGACCTCCATAGCTTCAAAGCCATCAACGACGCGTTCGGTCACGACGTAGGGGACCGCGTGCTGCAGGGCGTGGCGGCCGCCATCCGCGCCAACATCCGCACCATCGACTTAGCAGCGCGCTACGGAGGCGACGAGTTCATGGCCATCCTCGTCGACACACCCAACGGTTCCGCCCGCAACGTGGCGGAACGCATACGCGAGGCGGTGGCAGGCATCGACGTGGGCTTAGGGCCGCTGCATATCGACATCGGCGTTGCCAGCTACGAGAGCGACGGCCGCGACGGTGCCGAGCTCGTCCGCGTGGCCGACGATCGCATGTACGCGTCTAAGCGGAAGGGGCGCTGAGCGGTACCTCGTCTTGCGGTTGAGCGGGCGGCTGCTCGTCGAGCTTCACTAGCACCACCCCCACGAAGATGAGGCTGCCGCCCACCAGCTGGATGAGGGTGGGTCGCTCGCCGAGCAGCAGCACTGCCCACACCACGGCGAGGAGCACTTCCGAGAGCCCAACGAAGGACGCCAGCTTGGACCCCAGGCGACGACTAGCTTGGATGCCCGTAGCGTAGGAGAGCGCGGCGGCCACCAGCCCGAGCGCGGCCACGTCGAGCCACCAGGGCACCGTGCGGCCAGCCAGCTCCACGGGCTGAGTGTTCCAGTGCAGGGGCATGAGGCCGGTGATGCCAGCTAGCGCCAGCACCACCGCACCCACCAGCAGCCCGGTAGAGGCGAGCGTGAGCCCAGGCAAGCCGTCCTGCGTCTCGGCAGAAACGAGGAAGTACGAGGCCAGCCCCACGCCCGCGAGGAGGGCCCACATGGCGCCCACGGGGTCCACCGAGCCGGCGCCGAAGACGTCGAGCACCAGCACCAACCCCACGATGGAGAGGAGCGAACCCACGATGGTGAGCCCCCGTGGCCTCTCACCGCGTTTCACCCAGAGCCACACCACCACCATCACGATGCCCAGGTACTCGATGAGGAGGGCTACCGCCACGGGCAGGGTCTGGATGGCGAGGAAGAAGGCCAGCTGCACCACGGCCACCGACACCACGCCGAACACGACGATGCGCTTCCAGCCCGCCCTTAGCGTGTGCCAGCGCCCCCGCAACGCTAGTAGCCCGAACGGCAGCAGCAAGGTGGCGCCTATCGTCACGCGCCAGGTCACGGCCGCGTTGGCGGTCCACCCGGCGCTGAGCAGCCCCTTAGCCAGCGGTCCGGAGGCACCGAAGGAGGCGGCGGCCACCAGGCCGAAGAGGAGGCCCACCACGAAGGTGGCGTTCGATGTACTGGCTGGTGACTTCACTTTCGCTCCTTGTACGGGCGCAGCCAGGCTTAGAGCCGCCGCGCCGAATGTTACGCAGACGCCGCACCCTAACGGTCGCGGCAGACGACCACACCCGAGCGGGCCTCGTGACCCTCGTAGGCCCAGACGTCCACCACCTCGTCGCCCCGCTTGAGGTAGATGACGTCGCCCGAGTTGTTCCACACGCCCTGACCGGGGTTCTCGATGCGGATCTCGCCAGGGGGTTGAACGCCGACCGGTAGTCGGAAGACGGCGCCCGACCCCTCGTCGTACAGGTAGTAACCCCTGGTGTCGTGCGGTTCCGCGAGCATCACGCTCACCCACTCGCCCATGTCGTTCGGGGTGGTCGGGTTGAGGAGGCCGCAGTGGAGCCGGATGACGGGGCCGGCCGCTGCCCCCAAGAGCCCGGTCGGTGCCGTAGCCTCCTCGGCACGTGCCGTGGTCTCGTCGGCCCCTGCCGCGGCACCCTCAGCAGGTGCTGTGGTTACGTCGGCCGGCGCCGCGCCCAACCCGGCACCGGCGGCGCTCTGTTGCGCGTCTGCCCAGAGCCCACGGGCTTCGGCCCTGGCGACCTCGGCCGCGGCCGCGAACAGGTCCTCGTACGTGACGTTGGGCTCAACCGTCATGGGCCGGGCCCAGCCAGCCTCCACCATCCGCAGGTTCACCTGCGTGACGTGCATGCCGGCGTGCAGCCAGGCGCCTCGAGCGTCGGGCACGTACACGTAAGCGAGCAGCCGGCCGTAGATGTCCTCCAGACCGTGATCGAGCTCGAGCCACACGAGCATGCCGGGGCCCAAGAGTTGGGTCAGGTAGGCGACGGCCTCCCTCGAGCCGGCCTGGCCGCCACCCAGCTCGGGCGCGTCGATGCCTATGAGGCGCACGGTCCTAGGGCCGATGTTGGACTCCAGCACCAGGGTGTCGCCGTCGACCACGCGCAGCAGTTGCACGGGTCCGTACAGCTGCCCTACCGGTACGGCTGGCTCGTCGACCTCCTGAGCCAGCGTCCACCCCAGCGTTACGAGCACGAGCAGAGCGAGAAGCGCACGGGGCACGCCCGCTCTTACCGTCCTTCCAGCCCGCAGGCTTGCAGCACGGCGGTGAGCTCCGCCCTGATGGCATCGTCCACTTGCGCACCGGGGTGACGCACATGCGCGGAGGCGATGGCGCCGCGCCGGCGGTACACCTCCTTGCGGATGGCCAGGCCTATTCCGGGTTGGAACTCGTAGCGCAGCAGCGGGCTGGCGCCGTAGAAGACTCGCTTGGCCGCCTCCGCGTCGCCCGCGAACCAGGCGCTCACGATCTGCACGAGCAGCTCCGGGTACGAGAGGCCGGTCATTATGCCGTCGGCGCCGCGCATGAGCTCCTCGAGCAGGAAAGAGCCGCCTAGGCCCCCGACGATGCCGATGTTCGACCCGAGCGCCCGCAGGCGGCTGACCTTGGGCAGGCTCGGGGTCTCCTCTAGCTTTATGACCACCACGCTGGAGAACGCTTCGTGCATGTCGGCCACCAGCTCGGGGGCGAGGCTGATGCCGGTCACGGCGGGGTAATCGTGCAGGATGAGCGGCGCACCCAGCGCCTCGTGATGGCGCTGGTAGAAGGCGCGGATGACAGCGTCGTTCTGAACCGGAGGTGGGGCCACCATGAGGCCAGCGGCTCCCCGCTCGAGCATGCGACGACCGCGCTCTACCGCCATCTCGGTTCCAGCCCCGCCCGCGCCGGCGTAAACCGGCACTCGCCCGGCAGCAGCCGAGACCGTGGTGGCTATGACCGCGTCGCGCTCATCCTCAGTTAGCTTCTGAGCTTCGCCCAACACACCCAGCACCACCAGGCCGTCTACCCCCAGGCCGATCAGGAAGTCGGTGAGGCGCTCGAGGCTGGGCAGGTCGAGGGCGCCCGCGTTGGTGAAGGGCGTGGGCATGATGGTGTGCACGCCGCCGAAGCGGCCGGCGGGGCTCGTCGGGTACGTCATGAGCTTCAGTCTCCCACGCTGCGCCTGGTCGGGGTGGGCTCTAGCCAACGCCAAGCCTAGAACCTGCTATCAGTGAACGCGCTAAGTAACCGGGCTCAGTAACCGACCGCCTGCCCGTCCTTGCGGTGGTCGGAGCCAGCCACGTAACCGCCGTCCTCAAGCCGCACGATGAGCTGTGCGCCACCGAACGGCACGCTGCTCTCGGCCACCGTGACCTCGTGCCCGAGAGCGCGCAGTGCCTCCACGGTAGCCGCCGGCACGCTCGCTTCCACCGACACCCCCAGCCCGCCGGTCACCTGCCAGCGGGGCGCGTCGCTGGCCGCCTGGGGGTTCTGGCCCCACACGAGCAGGCGTAGCGCCATCTGCAAGTGACCCTGGGGCTGCATGTCGCCGCCCATGACGCCGAAGCTGGCCCACGGCCGCCCGCCGCGCATGAGGAAGGCCGGGATGATGGTGTGGAACGGGCGCTTGCCGCCCGCCACGAGGTTCGGGTGGTCTGGGGTGAGCACGAAGCCGCAACCGCGGTTCTGCATGGCGATTCCCGTGCCCGGGATGACCACGCCTGAGCCGAAGCCCATGTAGTTGGACTGGATGAGCGACACCATGCGCCCCTCCGCATCTGCGGCGGTGAGGTACACGGTGCCGCGCTCGTTGGGAAGGCCGTGCTTGGGGTCGCGCGCCTCGGTGGGGCTGATCAGCTTGGCGCGCTTCGCCAAGTAGTCTGCGCTGAGCATGTCCGCTGCGCTCACCTGCATGGAGGCGGAGTCCGCCACGAAGCGGTAAGCGTCGGCGAACGCCAGCTTCATGGCCTCGATCTGCAGGTGCATGGCCGCCGGCCCCTCCGGATCCAGGCTGGCTAGGTCGAACTCGCGCAGCATGCCTAGCGCCATGAGCGCAGCTATGCCCTGGCCGTTGGGCGGGATCTCGTGGAGCTCGGCGTCGCCGAAGCCAGCCGAGATGGTTCCCACCCAGTCGGCGCTGTGAGCGGCGAGGTCCGCCTCGGTGAGGAGCCCGCCATCGCGCGCCGCCGCGGCGGCCATCTTCTCGGCTAGGGCGCCCCGGTAGAACGCCTCGCCCTGTGTGGTGGCGATGGCCTGCAGGGTGGTGGCCTGGTCGGGTGAGCGGAACAGCTCACCTGCGCGCGGTGCGCGTCCGCCGGGCAGGAAGTGGCGCGCGAACTCCTCGCGCTGGCCGTGCAGCTCCGCCGAGCGCGCCCACCCCGTGGCGGTGCGGGGCGTGACGTGGAAGCCTGCCTCGGCGTTCTTCACGGCGGGCTCGAACAGCTGCTCGAACGGCAAGCTCCCGAACCTGCGGGCCAGCTCCACCCAACCGGACACGGCGCCCGGCACCGTCACCGGGTCCCAGCCGAACCGGGGCACCTGCTCCATACCCGCGAAGCGCTCGGGGGTGAGGGCCGCCGGGGCGCGGCCGCTGGCGTTGAGGCCGTGCAGCTCGGCGCCGTCCCAGACGATGGCGAACAGGTCGGAGCCGATACCCGTGCCGGTGGGCTCCACCACCGTGAGGCAGATGGCGGCGGCCAGCGCGGCGTCCACGGCGTTTCCGCCCTTCCGCAGCATCTGCAGGCCCGCCTCCGCCGCTAGCGGTTGGGATGTGGCCACCATGTTGCGACCGAACACGAGCGGGCGGGTGGAAGGGTAGGGCATGGTTGGGTCGAGGGTGCTCATGGGCGCCTCCTGTTTCTGTTCGGTGGACGGGGCTCTGCGTTCCGTTGTGCCTGAATCATACGGAGCGCCGCACCTTGGGGCGCGAACGCTTCGCGTTCGCGGGCGCTGCTATACTCCGCTTACCCGCCCGGCTGTCCAGGCGGGGGTCACACGTCTAGTGAAGGGCTAACCCCGAGTGCGCAGAAACCGCTGATAAACGAAGGCCGAACTTCAGGTCTAAGTTCCTCTCCTCACTAGGAGGTCAGCGTGAGTCTGCGTTTGCAGGCCGTAACGAAGCGTTACGGCGGTAACACCATCTTCGAGAACCTGAGCCTCGTCGTCGGTCACGGCGAGAAGGTGGCGCTTATAGGCGCCAACGGCAGCGGCAAGAGCACGTTGCTGCGGCTGGTTGCTGGGCTGGAGCAGCCCGATTACGGCAGCGTGCACGTGAGCGGCGCTGTGTCGTTCCTAGAGCAGCACCCGGCGGCGAGCGCGGCCAGCGTTATGGAGCAGGTGACCCCTGCCCAAATAGAGGCGGCCCGAGCCGAGTTGGTTTCGGCACAAACCGCGTTGACGGAGCCGTCCGAGGCGAACCTAACGCGCTTCGCGGAGGCCGAGGAGCGCTTCCGCGCGCTGGGCGGCTACGAGTTCGAGGCGCGCGCCGAGGCGGCCCTAGCTGGCCTAGGCGTGGACCCAGACCGGCTCGTCTCTGACCTATCGGGCGGGCAGCAACGCCGGCTCCTCCTCGCTCGCCAGCTGCTGGCGCCCGGCGAGGTGCTCCTCCTGGACGAACCCACCAACCACCTCGACACCGCCGGGCTGGAGTGGCTGGAGGAGTGGGTCCGTCAGAGCCCTGCCACCGTGCTGCTCGTGTCGCACGATCGCGCGTTCCTGGACGCCACCGTGAGCAGCGTTGCCGAGCTGGAGCGTGGCGCGCTAACGGTGTGGCCCGGCAACTACACGCAGGCCATGGAGTTGAAAGCGGTAGCGCAGGCGGCGCAGTTGCGCCAGCACGAGGCTCAGGCCCGCCAGAAGAAGCAGCTCGAGTTGGAGGCCTCCCGGCTGGGCTCGGTGGGTCGCAGCGCCGGCAAGTTCAACCACCGCCGCGCCGGTAACCAGGCCCTCATCCTCGCTAAGGCGAAGGCCGAGAGCGTGTCGCGCACCATGGCCCGCCGCGCGAAGGCGCTCGAGAAGCGCATAGAGCAGATGGAGGTGACCCCGGCCCCGTACGAGGAGAACGCGCTGGCAGCCATACCGCTTCCGGAGGTGCCCACCGGGCCAAATGAGGTGCTGCGCTTCGAGGACGTGACCGTTCAGCGTGGCGGCCGCGTGTTGGTTCAGGGCTTGAACCTGCACGTCAGGCGGGGCGAGAAGCTGGCGCTCATCGGGCCCAACGGCAGCGGCAAGAGCAGCCTCATCGCCGCCGTGCTGGGTGACCTGCCTGTGACCGCGGGTGCGGTAGTGCGAGGTTTCGGGCTCACCTACTTCCACGTCAGCCAGCATGGCGAGGAGCTGACCGCGTTCGCCACGCTGGAGGACGCCGTGCGAGACGCGCAACCGGTGATCCGCAAGCAGGACCTCCATTACCTCCTAGCGCGGCTGGGGCTCCCGAACGACCCCGCGTTCCGGGTGGCGGACCTGTCGGGCGGTCAGCGCACGCGCCTCTCGCTGGCCCGGCTGACGGTCACGCGGGCGCCGCTGCTCATCCTGGACGAACCCACCAACCACCTCGACATCCGCATGGTGGAGGCGCTGGAGGAGCTGCTGGTGGCGTACCCGGGCACAGTGCTGATGGCCTCGCACGACCGGCGGCTGGTGGCGGCGGTGGCCACGCGCACCCTACGCCTGGGCTCGCCAGCGCCCGGGCGATAGACGTTAGCCGTTGCGGTAGATGTAGCTGTAGGCGTTGATGGCGGGCACACCGCCCAGGTGCGCGTACAGCACGCGCGAGCCGGGCTCGAAGAAGCCCTTGCGCACCAGGTCGATCATGCCTTGCATCGACTTGCCCTCGTAAACCGGGTCCGTCATCATGCCTTCGGTGCGCGCGGCCAGGCGGATGGCGTCGTTCGTCTCCGCTGAGGGCACGCCGTAGGCGGGGTAGGCGTAGTTGGTGTTGAGCACCACGTCGTCGGCTTCGATCGCCTGGCCCAGCTCCACCTTCTCGGCGGTGTTACGGGCGATGCGCAGGATCTGTGCGTGGGTCTGCTCGGGCGTGCCCGACGCGTCTATGCCGATTACCTTGCGGGCGCGACCGTCGGCAGCGAAGCCCACCACCATGCCCGCCTGCGTGGAGCCGGTGACGCTGCACACCACCACGTAATCGAAGCTGAAGCCCAGCTCGGCCTCCTGCTCGCGCACCTCGTCCGCGAAGTTTGCGAAGCCGAGCCCGCCCAGCGGGTGATCCGAGGCGCCAGCGGGGATTGCGTACGGCTTGCCGCCGGCCTCCTCCACCTGCCGCAGCGCGCGCTCCCAGCTCTCGCGGATGCCGATGTCGAAGCCTTCGTCTACCAGCTCCACCTTGGCGCCCATGACGCGCGACATGAGGATGTTGCCTACACGGTCGTAGACCGCGTCCTCGAACGGCACCCAGCTCTCCTGCACCAGGTGGCACTTGAGCCCCAGCTTGGCGGCCACGGCGGCCACCTGCCGCGTGTGGTTGGACTGCACGCCGCCGATGGTGACCAGCGTGTCGGCGCCCTGCGCCAGCGCCTCAGGGATGAGGTACTCGAGCTTGCGGACCTTGTTGCCACCGAACGCCAGACCCGAGTTGCAGTCCTCACGCTTGGCGTACAGCTCCACTTCTCCACCCAGCGCTTCGGAGAGGCGCGGGAGAGCCTCGATGGGCGTGGGGCCGAACATGAGCGGGTAACGCTCGAACTTAGCGGTGAGCTTGCGGGTGGTGGTCATGTGGTCTCCTCCTGAGGTTCCGGGCCGTTCGGTGCCGTCGTGGGGGTAGGGGCCAGCGCGGCCGC
>CAZFFG010000060.1:0-11322 GCA_964518275.1 uncultured bacterium
TCAGCCGACCTGACCGGCGCGCACGGAATCTAGGTACGCCTTCAGGGCGCCCTCGCCGCCAGCGAACGAGTAAGCGCGCACGCCGCCCTCGCGCAGCTTCTCGGCCACGGCGTTGCTGCGCATGCCCTGAGGGCAGAACGCCACGTAGGTGGCCGCCTGGTCGTAACCCTCCGCCGACACGAGCCCGGCCGGTACGGGCCGCACCTCCGGCCACTCGGGGCGCCAGCGGCGCATGGCTTCGTTACGGCAATCGAGGAGCACGGCCCCATCCGGTACCGCCGTCACCTGCAGCGCGCCGAACGGCGAATCCGCCTCGTTGGCAGGTTCCTCCTCCAGCAGGCCCTCGCCCTGGCGCAGAGAGCGCAGGGGCAGCCGCGTCTCGCCCGCGCGCACGCGCGCCAGCTGCACCGCCAGCCCGTCGCCCTCCATGCCCTGCTCCTCGCGCGCGAGGCGCTCGGCACGGCTCGAGGTGGCGGGCCGCACGGGCGTGATGTTGCACTCCTCGATGGCCCTCACCGAGAGGCTGGCGGTACCTATGCGCTCGGCCACGGCGATGATGTCGAGCTTGTCGAAGCCGATGAGCGGCCGCAGCACGGGCCGCTGGGCGGCGTCGTCGATGGTGCGCAGGTTAGAGAGCGTCTGCGACGACACCTGGCCGATGGCCTCACCCGTTACCAGCGCGTCGATGCGGCGGCGCGAACGCTGCCGGCCCACCTCGCGGGGGTCGCTACCCTCCTCGGCGGCGGCTGAGGCGCGCTCCTCCAGAGCGTCGGCCACCCCATCGGCGGCGCGCACCATGAGGCGCTTGAGCGACACCTGCCACAGGTTGGGCGTGACGGCCTCGCGCATCTCGTCCATCGCCTCGCGCAGGTCGACCACGTGCGCTTCTGGCCGTGAGCCGGCGCCCCAGCCGTCGCTGAGGACCTTGGCCACCCCCAGCGCGATCTCCTCCGAGCGGTTATCGCCCAGGCGGAAGTGCACGAAGTCCACCTCCACCCCGCGGCGCATGAGCTGCCACGCTGCCACGATGGAGTCGTAACCGCCTGACAGCAGCGCCAGCGCGTTGCCGCCCGTGCCTAGAGGCAAGCCGCCCGGCCCCGGGTGGCGCTGGCTGAAGAACTGCGCGCGCTTGTCCTCCACCTCGACCTCAACGGTGACCTCCGGGTCGGTGAGGTCCACGGTGGCGCCCGGGTTGAGCGCGGCACCCAACTGGCGTTCCACGTCCATGGAGGAGAACGGGTGACGCCCGGCGCGCTTGCAGCGCACGGCGTAGCGGCGGCCCTTCACGCGCTCCGCGAAGAGCTCCGTGCCGGTGCGGATGATGTCATCGAGCGTGGCGGTGGAGGTGGCCTCGAGGAAAGAGAAGCTGCCGATACCGAACACGCGAGAGAGCGCCTCGCGCGCCTGCTCCACGCCGGCGGCGGAGCCCGGCTTACCGCTCAGCTCGGCCACCACGCGGTTGGCGCGCACGCGCACCCGGGTGTCGAAGCCGGCGCGCTGCAGCGCGTCCTTAGCCGCCAACCGCAGCTTGCGCAGGAAGGCGTCGCGCGTTCTGGGCGCCTTGATGGTCACCTCGGCGGTGGGCCTGATGGTAACGAGCAGCTGCTCGGTGGTGGCTTCGTTAGCTCGGTTCACACGTGCTCCCTCTTGCCCGGGCGGGCGGCCCTAAGCATAGTCATGGTCACGCGCTGGTCACGTCGGCCATGCTCCGCACCGTCCCCAGGCTCAGCACCGTCACGAGGTCGCCCGCCCCGGCCTCCTCAGCCACGCGGCGCCACGCCCCGGCGTCCTCCTCCCTGGCGCTCAGGTACACGACCTGCCGGCCGTCGGAGCGCGTTAGCTCGAGCAGGGCGGCCGCCACCTGCGCGAAGCGTTCCGCGTCGGCCGTGGTGAGCGCCTCGTCGAGGAAGAAGGGCAGCCTGGCGCCGTCGCCCTCCGCGCAGCTGGCGTGCGCCACGCGGAAGGCCAACAGCAGCTGCGCGCGCGTGCCGGTGGAGAGCTGCGCAGGACTGAGGAGCCGGCCGCTCGCCACGTGCCGAGCCCCCAAGCGCTGGTCGGGCTCCTCGCCCGGCTCGAAGGCAAGCTCGAAGGCGCCGTGCGTGAAGCGCGCGAACCAGGAGCGGGCCTGCTCCAGCACCCGTGGCTGGCGCTTGACCCGGAACTCCTCCTCCACGTCGTCGAGCACCACCTCGGTGGCAGCGTTCAGCTGAGCCACCCGCAAGTGATCGGTCACCTCGCGCTGCAGCGACTCCACCTTGGCGCGCGCCTTCTCCACCTCGCGGCCCCGCTCGGCGGCGTCCACCTGCCCCGCGATGACGCCCACCTGCTGGCTCAGCTCGTGCTGCTCCGCCGCCGCCCGCTCCGCTTCGTGCTCGCCCGCCGCTAGCGCGGCTGCGTGGCCGTGAAGCGCCGCGTCGCGCACGTGCGGGTACGCCTGGAGGCGCTCCGTAGCGTCGCGCACTAAGGCCTCTAGTTCCCGTACCCGGCCGGCCAGGCGGAGGTAAGTCGGCCGTTGCGCCAGCAGCGCGCCCACTTGCGCTTCGGCCGCCTCGTGCTCCGACTCCAGTTCGCATGCGGTTAGCACCGCGGTCCGTTTGGCGGCAGCCGAGGCCAGCGCGGCGTCGGCCTCGGTTACCTGGGCCTCGGCCCGCTGCAGCTCGGCTCGAGCCCGGTCGCGCTCGGCTACGGCCCGCGCCAGTCGGCGCGTGGCGGTGAGCAGCTCCGCCGCCTGCCCCAGCTTGGAGTTGCGCCAGGCCCCGCCTTGCCACGTGGCCGGTTCGGTGCCCACCGCGCCGACCGCGAAGGGTGTGCCCGCCAGCCCCGCAACCAGCTGCGCGTAGAGGGCGTCGGCTTGCGCCTCCAGCGCGCGCCTGGCGGCGGTAACGCCGCGCAGCCGCTCGGAAACGTCGTTCACTAACCGAACGTCGCGCAACCACGCGGCGAAACCAGCGCCCACGGGCGCGCCGGCGCCCTCCGCCTGCGCAGCGCCGTAGCCGGTACTGAGCGCCAGCTGCGCGAGCCCGTTCTCCGCCGCCTCGAGTCGGAACGCGGCGGCCTCCTCCGCCCTGCGCGCGGCCGCCAGCCGGCGCTGGCCGCTGGCCTGCCGGTTGGCTTGCGCGGCGCGGGCGGCCTGCAGCTGAGTCAGTTCACGCAGCCTCCGCGAGACGGCGTCGTGGCTCCACTCGCTCGGTTCAGCAGCGCCCGACCGCCGGTAAGCTTCGCGGGCCATGTCGGCTTCCGGCCCGAGGGCCCTGCGAGCCGTGGCCGGCCGCCCGGTGGCCACGAACCAGATCGTGGCGGCTAGCGCGGCTACCAGGCCGGCGCCAGCCGGCAGCCACAGCCGGGCACCGGCGGCCGCGGCTCTCTGAGCCAGGCTCCCCGGCGCCACGGTGCCCGGCGCCACCGCACCCAGCGCCACCACTCCAGCTGCCACCAGCAACGCCAGCGCCAGGAGCATGAGCACGAGCGGCCCCCACGCCCGCCGCGGGGCCGGCGCCTGCAGCGGGGCCGCGAGCCAAGCGGCCAGCGCGTAACGGGCGGCCTCGAGGTCGGTGTCGGCCAAGCCGTCGTGCCCGCTCCTCCCACCGGCCACCTCCGCCTCCGCGGCAGCCACCTCCGCCTCCGCCGCCGCTACCTCGCCCCGGGCGACGTCCAGTTGGGCTAGAGCCGCCATGCGCTCGCCCAGCGCGGTCTCAGCGTCGTCGAGCGTGTTCGCTTCGAACGCCAGCCGGCTGGGCCCCTTCGGGCCGCCGCCCAGACGGCGCCAGGGGCCGATCAGCGTGGCGCGCAGCTCGGCCTCCTGGCGCTCGCTGTGGTCGGCTCTCTCAGCTAGCTCGCTCAGCCGCTCGGCCGCGGCCGTGAGGGCGTGGGCAGCTGCCTCGTCTACCTCGGCCTGCGCCAAGCCGGTGGCGGCCAGGGCCGAGCGTGCCTCGGCCTCTCTCGCTAACGCTGCGGTGCGCCGCTCCTCGGCGGCGGCCATGGCCCTATAGGCTTCGGCCAGCTCGTCGCTCTCGCGCCCCGTGAGCCGCTCCAACACCGCCGGCATGGCGGCCAGCTCGCTCCTAGCAGCGTCGAGCTCGGCGGCGTGCGCCAGCAGCGCTTGACCGCGAGCGTAAACGGGTGCCAGTTCCGCCGCCGCTGCGGCCTCCGCCTGGCGCGCCACCAGCTCCTCGCGCAGCTGCAGCTGGGCGTGCAGGCGCGCCTGCTCGCGTTCGATGTCCGCGAGCTCGTTACGGGCCCGCCTCAGCGCCTGCGCCGCGCGGCGATGACCAGCCAGCGGCCTGACGCACGCTTGCCGCGCCGCTTGAAGGTCGTAGCCGCCGCTCATCTCCCGCTTCAGCTGGGCGCCGATGGCAGCGTCGGTGTGGCTGCCGCGTACGAGCGTCTCGATGGCGATGAGGTACGAGTTCAGGAGGTGCTCCGGGGGCTGCGTGGGCGCCTCCACCGGCACACCGTTGCGCTCCCAGCTAACGGTGGGGCCGGATCGCGTGGCGCGCCAGCTGACCTCACCCCCACCTGGCAGCGCTTGACGGAACTCACCCACCACGTCCACCGGCTGGCCGGCGTGCACCTCACTGGATAGCAGCGCCCGCAGCGCCCGCACGAGGCTGCTCTTGCCGGAGGCGTTGGGGCCCACCACCACGGTCACGTGCGGCGACAGGGCGGTCACGGCGTACGGCGCGTCGAGGCCTGGCAGGCGGTTCACCTCCAGCGAGTGCAGCCTCACGTGACGCCCCCGCCGACCGCGCCTTCAGCGCCCTGAGCCAGCAGCGCGTCGAGGGCGTTCAACGCGGCCTCCGCGAGCAGCGAGGCTACCTCCGGCTCGCTCAGTTCGGCGGCGGTGGCGCCGGCGTAATCGTTGCGTTGCGCCAGCCCTTCCAGCCGGGCGGTGGCCGCGGTCACCAGGCGCTCACGCAACTCGGTGCCCGGCTGCTGTAACGCCAGCACGCGCGCAGCTAGCAGGCCTACCGGGTCGTCCTTAGCCGCCAGCTCGCTCAGGTCCACGGCGGGCAGTGCCCGCAGGCTCACACTGTCGACGAAGAAGTCGGTGCCGCCCAGCCGCTGCAGCCGCGCCTCGGGCGGGTCGGCGGCTAGCATGGCCGCGATCTGCTGCCGGTAAGGGGTGCGCCCCACCAGGACCAGGCGGCAGCCTACGGCTACCGGGTCGGCGCCCTCAGCTTCTAGGCGCGCGCTTAACGCCTCTAGGCTCGAGAGCAGTAGCAGCTGCAGGTCCTCGGGCGCTTCTAGCGGGCTCACGTCGACCTCGATGCGTTCCCAGCGCAAGGGCGCCAGCGGAACGTGAGCGAACGAGAGCTCGCCCCCGTTACCGACCGTTAGGAGCCAGGCGCCGCGCGCGCCGGCTTCCGTGGGGTCGTGGGCGGTCAGCGACCCGAGGTAGCCACCCGCGTACGGGCCCGCCCCCGGCTCCGCCACGCTGGGTAGGTGCACGTGACCGAGCAGCCAAGCGTTCACGTCTGCCGCGGCCAGCTCGGCGCTGCGCACGGGTGCGTAGCGGCTGCCGGTCTGGTCGAGGTCCGCGTGCAATAGCCCGATGGTGGCCAGGGGCTCGCTGGCAGCTGGTGCGGGGCGGGCCACGTGCGGAGCCAGCGGCGAGTCGTGGACCCACCGCGACGGGTACGACCAACCGAGTAGTCGCACGGCGCCCGCGCCGCTAGGATGCGCCAGGTCGAGCGCCTCCCAGCGGCCGCCTGCCCCCAGAACCCGCACCTCTGGCACCGCCTGCGCGAGGCGCGGGAGCACCTCTTGGTCGTGGTTGCCAGCTACCGCCACCACCTGCACGCCGGCGGCCGCCAGGCGTCGCGCCCCATCTCGCAGGGGCGCGAAGGCCTCGAAGAAGTCGTTGCCGCTGTTGACCAGGTCGCCTGCGAGCAGCACGGCCGTGACCCGCTCTCGTAGCGCCAGGTCCACCGCGCGCCGCCACGCTGCCGCCGGGCCCAACTCGGCCGCGCGGTCCACCAGGTCGTCATGCAGCCTGGCCGGAACGCGCCCCAGGTGAACGTCGGCAACGCACAGCAGTTTCATCGCGGCTCCCTACGGTGGCTCGCCCAAAAGGATAACCGCGCGGTCGGTGCCGGTTCCCCCGAACCCAGCCCCTTACCGCGCGGTCGAAATCATACTCACACACCGTTGCGACAACTAGCGTCGCTCTTTCCACAACTGGTACAACTTTCGGCGCGCGCTCCTAGCGGCGCCTGGAACGCCCGCCGGCGGCCGCCCCAGCCACCGGCGTGGCCGCAGGTCGACCGCCTCAGCGCCACCCGTCGGATGTGGTGTGCCCAGCGTCATTAACACGTTGTGAACGCAACCTCGCAGACAACGGAGGCTTGGCGCTGCTACCGTAGCGTCATGAACAAGCCTCGCCGCAGTACCCTCCTCGCCGCCGTGGCGGCCACGCTCATGGCGGCGCTCCTCACCAGCGCCTTCGCACAAGACATCGACCCGCGCGCCCGCGCGCTCCTAGAGGGCCTCACGCCCAGCACCGCTCCCGACGAGATCCACAACATGGTGCTCAGCATCTCCAGCACCACCTATCTCGACGGGCAGGAGTTCGCCACCACCTCGCGCACCATCATCGATTACGACAACGAGCGCGCCGCCATCGTGCAGGAGGTCATGGGCATGGAGACGCGCATGCTCTACGTGGACGGGCAGATGCGCATGAACGTCATGGGCATGAACATGCCGATGCCGCCGGGCACTGAAGAGCAGTTCGCCTCCATCTTCGAGAAGCCCACCAGCACTAACATGCTCGACGCCGCCGTGCGGATCTCCTTCGACGGCCCCGTCAACTACGGCGACCTGCTGGTAGGCGACCAGGTGAGCTACGAGGGCGAAGCGGGCGTGTACGGCACCCCCGACAGCCCCGTCATGCATTACGTGTTCGACGCCAGCGGCGCGCTGCTCGGCATGCACCTGCCAGCCGACGGCGGCGCCATGCTCATGGTGTTCAACGAGCCCGTTAGCGACGCCATAATGAGCTACGACATGAACGTGTACATGGAGGAGGGCGGCGCCTGGACCCTCATGCAGGAGACGGCCCTGATGGAGATGGAGTACAACGTGGAGCTCGACGACAGCGAGTTCCAGTAAGCCCGCGCTCCTGTAACCCCACGCCGTAGCCCCCGCCTCCTAGGCTCGGGCCGGCAGAATCTCGGCCCGAGCCGGCAGAACCTCGGCCCGGGCCGTCAGGGTCTCGACTCAGGCCGGCGGGATCTCGGCTCCCACCAGCACGAGGTGGCTAACCGCGCGCGAGGCGCCAATGTAAAGAAGCGCCTCGCCGTAGTCGCGGCGGTCCTCGTTGCGCAACAAGTGATCCACCTCGGTTAGCACCACCACGGGCTTCTCCAAACCCTTGAACGCCTGGATGGTGGCCACCTGCACCTCGCCCGGGCCGGGCTCGTGCCAGGTGAGCCCCACGTTCCCCAGCTTGCGTCCCTCGCTCAGGTCGCTGCGCTCCTGCGCGCGGCCCGTGAGCACCACGATCTGTGAGGTGGGCACCCGCTGCTGGTTGACCAGCTCGTTGAGCGCGCGCTGCACGCCCCTGAGGGCGGGCTCCGGCACGCGCTCCACCTCCACCCCGTCGGGACCGCCCGCCTCGGGCAGCGTGTCGCCGTGGAAGTAGCGCACCACCTCGGCGTGGATCTGGCGCGTGTTGCGCAGGTTAGCGGTGAGCGGGTAGACGGGCAGCCGCGCCGGCAGCTCCAGGCGCTGCGTGTAGATCTTCTGGTTCGGGTCGTAGAACACGTAGAGCGGGTCCTCGTCCGGGCGGCGCAGAAGCTCGCTCATCACGATGAGCCACCAGTGCGCCTGGAAGTCCTGCCCCTCGTCTACCACGATGGCGTCGAACTGCAGGGGCGCCTTAGCCAGCGCCGCCTCCATGCGAGCGGGGACCGCGTCCCAGTCGGGGAACTGCTCGTTGGCGTGCAGCGGCATGCCGGCCGCCAGGCACACCTCCTCGGCTAAGCGGTGGAAGTTGCGGGCCCGCACCCGGCCGGCGGGCAGGTCGTCGCCCTGCAGCGCAGCCTCGGCCCAGCGCGCCAGGCGGCGGTTGAAGCAGAGGAACAGCACCTCGTGACCGGAGCGTGCCAGGCGCCGCACGAGCTCGAGCGCGATGAGCGTCTTGCCGGAGCCGGCGCAGCCTTCCACCATGGCGCGCGGGGTGCGGCTGAAGTGATCCAGCAGCCAGCGCTGGCTCTCGGTGGGCTCTATACGGGAGCGCTCGATCTCCTCGAAGCGCGCGTTGAGGCCCACGCGGGTGAGCTCCACCGTGGGCGACAGGAGGTCAGTGACGGCCTCCACGGCCTCGCGCGTGAGCGGCTGCTTCAGGGGCGCACCGTAGAGGCGCTGCACCGCCCGCTCGAGGTCGGCCAGGTCGGTGCTGTCGATGACGCTCGAGCGCGGGGCGTGCAGCGCGATGGGGCCCTGCACCACCGTCTGCACGAGGGCCACGCCGGAGTGAACGGGGCAGAAGTAGCGCCGCGTGCCCACGTTCTCGCGCAGCGCGTCGGTGAGGGCGTAGAGGCTGTCGTCCACCTGCTCGAACGGGTCGTCTATCTCGTGCTCCACCCCGGCCCCGTCCTCCGAGTACCACACGCCGGCCTCGCCGTCGCGCCGGATCTTGCCCCCCTTGGCCTCCAGCAGGAGCAGCCCGAAGCGCGGGTGCAGCACGGCGAAGTCGATCTCGCCGCGGGCGTCGAGGAGCTGCTTGCCGTCGCCGCGCTCACGCCAGGGCACGCCGTGGAACACGCGGTACTCGTCGGGTAGCTTCTCGAAAGCGTCGTAAAGAGTCAGCTCCACGCTGCTCGTGGTCTCAGGCCGCCTGGGCGGGTACATTCGTGCCACCGGGGTCCCCCCTTTTGGAGTGTTCTTATACCAGCGGAGGGTACCGCGGCCAAGACGCGCGGTTCACGTGCGGGTGGGCGCGCTCCTCGTACAATGACCGGAGTCGCGCCCCGGAACCACTCGGCGCGGTCACTTTGCCTCTGATGAGTATCGACGCTTCCTTGCTCCCCTACGTCGTGCTGCTGCCGTTCATCGCCAGCGGCCTGGCGCTGTTCTTACCCTCACACGCCCGCAACGCCGCGGCGGCGCTGGCCGGCACCGTCACGGTGCTCACACTGGTGGCCACTGTGCTCCTCTACCCGCAGGTCACCGACGGCGCGGTGCTGAGGAGCCGCGTGGAGTGGCTGCCGCAGTTCGGGCTCGAGCTCACCTGGCGCCTCGACGGCGTGTCGTGGCTGTTCGCGCTGCTCATCACGGGCATCGGCGCCCTGGTGGTGCTGTACGCGCGCTACTACATGGCGGCCGAGGACCCGGTGCCGCGCTTCTTCTCCTTCCTGCTGGGCTTCATGGGCTCCATGCTGGGCCTGGTGCTCTCGGGCAACCTCATCCAGCTCGTCTTCTTCTGGGAGATGACGAGCCTGCTGTCGTTCTTGTTGATCGGCTACTGGTACCACAACGCCAACGCCCGCGAGGGCGCGCGCATGGCGCTCACCGTCACTGCGCTGGGCGGCTTCGCGCTGCTGGTGGGCGCGCTCATCCTGGGGCACATCGTCGGCTCGTACGACGTCGACGTGTTCCTCACCTCGCTCGAGACGGTGCGCTCCAGCCCGCTCTCCACGCCCGCGCTGGCGCTCATCCTGTTGGGGGCCTTCACGAAGAGCGCGCAGTTCCCGTTCCACTTCTGGTTACCGCACGCCATGGCCGCGCCCACCCCGGTTTCTGCCTACCTGCACTCGGCCACGATGGTGAAGGCGGGCATCTACCTGCTCATCCGCCTGTGGCCGGTTATGTCGGGTTCGGAGACCTGGTACTACACGGTGTCGGTGGCGGGCCTCATCACGTTCCTGGTGGGCGGCATCTTCGCCGTGGTGCAGAACGACCTCAAGGGCATCCTGGCGTACTCCACCATCAGCCACTTGGGCCTCATAACGTTGCTGCTGGGCCTCTCCACACCGCTCGCGCTGGGCGCCGCCATCTTCCACGTCTTCAACCACGCCACCTTCAAGGCGTCGCTGTTCATGGCGGCGGGCATCATCGACCACGAGACAGGCACCCGCGACGTGAGGCGATTGTCGGGCCTCATGCGTTACATGCCCATAACCGGCGCGCTGGCCATCATCGCGGCCGGGTCCATGGCCGGCGTTCCGCTCCTGAACGGCTTCATATCTAAGGAGATGTTCCTCACCGAGGCGCTCGAGGTGCACACGGGTTCGCTGCTCGATAGGCTGCTGCCCGTGCTGGCCACTGTGGGCTCGGCGTTCAGCGTGCTGTACTCGGTGCGCTTCATCCACCAGGTCTTCTTCGGCCCCAAGCCCACCGACCTGCCCCGCGAGCCGAAGGAGCCCGTGAGCTGGATGCGTCTGCCGGTTGAGCTGCTCGTGCTCATCTGCCTGGTGGTGGGCATCGTGCCAGGGCTCGTGGTGGGGCCGCTCCTGCAGACGGCGGTCTCCTCCCTGCTGGGCGTGGCCACGCCCGACTACAACCTGGCGTTGTGGCACGGCTTCACGCCCGCGCTCATGCTCAGCATCATCGCTCTGGTGGGCGGCGTGGTTGGCTACGTGGTGCTCTACCGTTACCTCGGCAACCGCGATTACACCATCGCACCGTGGGCGGGCCGCGTGCGCGCGCGGCAGCTGTTCGACTTCGCGCTGCGTTACCTCGAGCTCGGCGCCACCCACTTCACGCGCTTCTTCGGCACGCGGCGCATGCAGCCGCAGCTGTTCCTGCTCGTGCTGGTGGCTGTGGTGGCGGGCGCCTCCCCGTTCATCCTGGAACGCTACTGGGATAGGCCGCTGGCCCCGCTGATGGGCGACCTGCCGCTCACCCCCAGCGACCCGAGCTTCATCGCCATCTGGGTGCTCGGCGCCAGCGCGGCGGTGGGCGCGGCCGTGATGGCCAAGTTCCACCGGCTGGCCGCCGTCATCCTCGCCAGCGCGGCAGGGCTCGTGGTGTGCCTCACCTTCGTGTGGCTGTCGGCGCCCGACCTGGCCGTTACCCAACTGCTGGTGGAGGTCGTAACCACCGTGCTGCTCCTGCTGGGACTGCGCTGGCTGCCCCGGCGCCTGGAGGGGCTGCCCCCACCGGGCGGCAAGCTGCGCGCCAACCTGCGCCGCGGCCGCGACCTAGTGATGGCGGTGGTGGCGGGCGGCGGCCTGGCGGCCTTCGCGTTCGCGGCCATGACGCGCCCCGCCACGGGCGGCATCTCCGACTACTTCCTGCGCAACTCGTACGAGGGCGGCGGCGGTAAGAACGTGGTGAACGTGCTGCTGGTCGACTTCCGCGGTTTCGACACCATGGGCG
>CAZFFG010000061.1:0-11232 GCA_964518275.1 uncultured bacterium
CCGTGTTGACGATGGCGAACGCCCAAATTGCGGGCGGCTACTCCCCCTCAACGAGGGCACATGCTACACGGTGACGGTGCTCAATGCTAGTACCGGGGCCCACCCGCGGTCACCGCGTGATGCACGGTCGCCCCGCGCCCGCCTGACCCCAGCAGGGCACCGTCAGGGGCCGAGGCCCGACTCCTTGGCTTTCAGGGCCGCCTCCACGCGCGTGCTCACGCCCAGCTTGCCCAGCACGTTCGAGACGTGGTTGCGGGCGGTCTTCGCGCTCACGTGCAGGCGCCTGGCAATCTCCACGTTGGAGAGGCCGCCAGCCAGGAGCTCGAGTACCTCCCGCTCGCGCTCCGTAAGGTCGGAGAAAGGTAGGCGTACAGCACGTCCGGTCGGCACGGAGAAGTAGTGGCCCATGCGCGCCGCAACTGCCTGACCCAGCAGCGCCTCACCGGCGGCCGCTGCTTCGATGGCGCGGCGCAGCTCTGCTAGGCTAGCGCCCTTCACCACGTAACCCAGCGCCCCCGCCCGAAGTGCGTGGAACACCGACTCGTCGTCCTCGAACATGGTGAGCATCACGACCGCGGTTCGCGGTCGGCTGGTAAGGAGGCGGGCGGTGGCTTCCACACCGGAGAGCCCGGGCATGCGCGCGTCCATCAGCACCACATCGGGCTGGAGGGAGCGACCCAGCGCCACGGCCTCCAAACCGTCGCGCGCCACCCCTACCACCTCGAAACCGGGCATGGAGGCCACGAGGAGGGCAAGCCCTTCCGCGAAGAGCTCGTGGTCGTCGGCCAGTAACACCCTGATGGTGGCGCGTTCGCGGCCGCCGGGTTCGGAGCCGCTCACTACGTTCTCCAGTTAGCGAGCGCGTTGCCCTGCCGTTCGTGCCTGGTGCGGCCCGTCAACGGGAGCCTTACCTGCAGCCGCGTGCCGCCCGATGGCGCTTCGCGCAGGCGGGCCGCGCCGCCGAGCCGACGGGCGTCACGGCGCAGCGCCGCGAGGCCCAGCCCGCCGGCCTCTGCTGTGGTGTCTACACCCTGCGCGGGCGGGCCGCGACCATCGTCCCGCACCTCGAGGCTGACCATCGAGCTGGTGTACGTGAGCCTCACCAGGCAGCGGTTCGCCTGGGCGTGACGCGTCACGTTAGCGGTGCCCTCCAAGGCGGCCCGGTAGAGCAGCTCGCTAACGGCGGAAGGTAGTGGCACGGGGCGGCCGCTTACGCTGAACCGGAAGGCGGTGCCGGGGCGCTCGGCGCGGTGGCAGGCAGCGCGGATGGCGGCCACGAGCCCCCGATCTGCCAGCAGCTCGGGCGGTTCGGCGTGCACTATCCGGCCCAGCTCCCGCACCAGGCCAGAGACCTCGTGCTGCAACGAACGTAACTGCGTTCTCGCCAGGCCGCTGGGCGGCTCCGCTGTGGCTAGTAGCTCGAGCCGCAACTGCAGGTGGGCGAGGCCGGGACCCAGCCGGTCGTGTAGGGCGTAGCGGAGCGGGTCTGGCCGGCGGCGGTCGTAACGGTAGGGCCGCGCGCCTACTGAGCCCCCGGAGCCCAAGGAGCCCCTGCTGGCCTCTTCCTTCGAAGCTCCAGTTGCCTCGTCGCTGCCTCGCGAACCACGCTCCCTCATGGCACCCCAACCGTTCCACATTCACGTTAAGGCCGGGAAGCCCGGCTGCGAAGTGCGGATGACGTTGCACCCGTTATCGCGCCCGCGCCTCCCGACCCTAGGCTGCTACCTGGTCAGTGGCCTGAACTCAGAAGACCCTGAACTCGGCGATCATCCCTTCCATCACGTGCGTGAGGTTCGGCTGGTCCGTATTAGGAACGAAGCACAGCGCCACCCATTCACCCGCAGCGAGGTCCACTGGCACGAACACGGTCTCACCCTCAGCCACCATTGCGATGCTGGCGGTCTTGTCGTACGGTGCCCGCCCGTTACTACCGCCTTCCAGGTAGGCGAGCAGGTCCGCCACCGTCTGACCCGGCCTCAGCCGGTACATGTCCGCCACGTGGGGCTGGCTGCCGGTGTTGCTCACGCGCCACAGGTTCTCGCCAGTGCTGATGTCCTTCGGGAAGCTGAAGGCGAAGTCCGAGAAGTCCACCCTGTTCAGTACCTGAGGTGCGGGTGCAGCGTCGGGACCCATGTGCGAAACGCGGAACGTGGTCACCGTCACGTCGCTGCCGTCTTTCGGCGCCGCAACGACGGCGTACGAACCGGTTTCGAGGTTCACGATCATCGACTTGCTGCTGTGCTTCGAGACCGACACTCCCCCGAGGGCGGTGGCGCTGTCGGCCAGGGCGAGGGTGGCAGCCTGGGTGTCGCCGTTGGAGGCACTAGCACGCGCCAGTGCCAGCGTGGCCTCCTTGAACTCGGCGATGGACGTGTCACCCTTCAAGCGGTACACGCTGAACACAGCGTCTGTGGCGCTGTGGTTCACCAGGTCGAGCGGCTGGTAGCCGCTGGCGGTCATGGGGGCCGTGGCGGAGAGGGCGCCCTCGTGAAGCGTGACGTGCACGCTCCGTTGCGCCTGCGCCACACCGAGGAGCAGAACCCCCACTGACACGAGGGCTAGCGACAGGCGCCTGAGCCTACGCGGCCCTGCGAGCCGGCCGGACGATGATTCGTTGCTGATTACCGTTCCGCTCATGCTGATAACCTCCCGGCCAGAGGATGCACCACCTGGCGTCCTAAGCGCATGGGGCATGCGCCCAGACGCGCCCGGGACCGACCGGCGGGTTGAGCGGGACTCGTTGCCTAAGGACGAACCGACGAAGCGGGCGTCAGCCTCGCTTGAGCGCGGTCACCTCGCTGCGCACCGCGTAGCGCAACCACGCTACCTGTGCCGCGGTGGCCGCCACGAACGCCACCATCGCCACGGGCAGGGCGGCGAAGCGCTGAGTGACAACGCCCAGGGCGAGCACAGCACCCGTGACGCCCAGGAAGAGCACCATCGACCAACTGATGGCGGCGGTGCGCTTGGTGTACACGGCCACCCCCTGCACCAGGTTGCGGAGGGCGTCGAGGGAGGGCCACAGCAGCGCCCAGCCGAAGCCGAGCGTGGCCAGTGCGGTGAGCTCAGGCGAGAGTCCCGAGAAGCCACCGAACCACAAGCGGCTGAGGGGCGTGAACGCCACTAGCGCCGTCACACCGAGAAGCACCACGGCCAGTTGCTGCGTGAAGCGGCGGAGCGCACCGTAGGCGCCGGGCCGGTCGAGGAGCGCCACCACCACCTCGTTGAGGGCGAACCCGAGCGCGCGCAGGATGAACAGCACTCCGCTCGCCACGGGCCATACCGCCAGCGACTCCAAGGCCTGGGGCATGCGCGCCATGGCCGCGCTGCCGATGGGCTGAACCAGTAGCGACAGCAGGCTGGTGAGCACGAGCGGCACGAAGAAGACCATGAACGCACCCAGCGTGAGGGGCGGAACCACTCTGGCGGCCTGCTGGAGGGCGCCGACGATCACCGGGCGCGCAGCCAGGCCACTGTAAACGGCTTCCACGGTGACCCCCACCGCGATGGCAGCGGTGGCTGTGACGATGCCGGGGGTGTCGAGCACGAACGCGGCGACGAGAGCCACCACCAGTACCGCTATCAGTCTCAGAACGGTACCGATGCTCACGTGGTGCGAGCGGCCGAACCGGATGAGCGAACCCTGGTGGAAGCGGCGGTAACCGATGGCCCACGTCCAGGGCAGCATGATCTTCAGCCCGAGCCGCGCCGGCTCCACCACCTCCGGCGGGGGCGTGAACAGCGGCAGTAGTACCAGGTCGAACAGGGGCGTGAAGGCGAGGAGTGCGTGCAGCACGGTGAGGGCAGCACCGAGGACCATCATGATGCGGTAGATGAGCTGGTGGGACGCGGTGTCGCGTGCGAGTGCTACCGACGCGGCCAAGAGCATGATGACCGGCGCCTCCACGATGAGCGCCACCGGGAAGACCACGCCGCCGTAGGCGGCGAGATGAACCGCGGGGTCGACTTGACGAGCGATGACAGCGCTAACGAGCGGTAGCTCCATCCCCATCACCGCCCAACTGGCGGCTAGCGGCAGCCACGTGCGGAAGACCTCGCGCACCGTCACCTGCGGCAGGAGCGCTGCGGGTTGGCCGTCGGGGGTCGTTGAGCTCGTAGAGGGGCTGTTAGCAGAGCGCGTAGGTGTCACCGCGCAGACTCTACCGCTCCTAAGCTCGCTCTCTCGTTGCCTCGGGGTTTCACACTGCGGTGGCGCTGCGCCACACGGTGGTCTGCGTTTGCTTTCCCGCTAGTGGGGGGCGAAGACGCAGGAGGCGCGGCCGTCGCGCATGCAGGAGAGGTGATCGAAGTCGCCGCCCAGGAGGTTCCTGAGCACCATGGCGTCGTACTGGCACACCGCGTCGGACGTTCGGGCGATCTGATGGAACACGCAGTTCAGGGCGTGCACGTTGCCGTCGTCGTCGAGGTAGGCGCCGTAGCCCAACTCGTCGAGGATGCTCACCACCTCGCGCAAGCGCTCCTCACCGGCCTTGCCCTGCAGCCTCGGCGCCACCTCAGCGGAGAGCTCCTCCGCCATCTGAACGAGCACGCGCTGCAGACCCTCCTCACCGAAGAGCTCCTGCGTATGCCGTAAGAGCGATTCGGCCATGCGCGCGTAATGCCTAGGGAAGAGCTCGAGCCCATGGTCGGTGAGGGTGTAGGCCCGGCTCGGCCGGCCGCCCGTGCTCCGCAGCTCATGCACGCCAACCAGCCCCTCGCGCTCCAGCGCACTGAGTTGCTGCTGAACGGCGTTGCGAGAGATGGCCAGCGCCGTGGCTAGCTCGTCGGCAGTGCGCCCAGTGGCGCGCGCGGTTAGGAGCTCCCGCAGTAGCCGCGAGCGCGCTTCGCTGAGGCGCAGCGGAGCGGGAGCGAGGGTAGGGAGGAGGTTAGGTTCGTCGACCATCCGGCGGTTCCGTTCAGGCGCAGCTAGCAGGCGAGGCTCGGGCCATGGGCCGCGAGTGCGCACCCCCGGGGCGCGCTCAGGCGCTGGCGCCACCGGCATCATCTCACTTCAGGGCAGTCGGATGTTGGCTCCATTAACCAAGCGACCGGGCCGGTACGCTGCTCGCCGACCACGACCTGCTAGCCTGACGGTATGGACCGCTTCGCCCGCAAGCTACTCGCGTTAGCCCTTCCGCTCCTCGCCCTGGCCTTGCTGGTGGCAGCCTGCGCGCCCGCGGCGGGTGGCAGCAGCGGCGCCGCCATCCGTGCAGGTAGCGAGGCCATCCCCGTGCAGCGCGGTCAGACCGTGTTCGTGCGTGTGGACTCTTCGCTGGCGGCCTTCGGTATCACCGAGCAGGACCTCCGCGCCACCACATGGGTGCCCACCGGGGTCCGCTCGCAGGTCGGCGACGTAACGTCGCAGTTCGGCCTGCGAGACGTGGAGGGTGCCACCGGTTGGCAGATCGACCTGTCACGCATGCGTGTGGAGCGCAGCACCGTGAACAACCCAGTGAACGCCACCACGAGCCACGTCGTCGACCTCTGGGCGGAACTCAGGGTGGAGGTTCCGGCCGACGCGATAGCGGGCGTGTACCGCGTTCGAGCCGTCCTGGAGATGCGTGGCGGCGGGCGGCAATCGGTGACGTTCAGGCTCGACGTTCGGGGCTGACCTCGGCGGCGTGAGCTTAGCGCCCCAGAGGTCGGCTCAGAGGTCCACGCCCTCGCGGAAGAGCCCAGACAGCGTCCAGAGCCCTTCACGCTCGCCCCGCTGCTCTTGCACCATGCCGAGCTGGTAAACGGCGACCTCGTGCTCGCCGTGCACGCGCACCTCCGCGCGGGCTGAGGTGCCGATGACGGTGGGCGCCGCCGCCTCCACACGCGCGCCCGAGAACAGCGGCGCGTAGAGCTCGTTACCGAGCGCGCGCTCGAACACCGCTAGGTCGCCGAGTCGCCCTCGGAGCTTTTGGGCGGCGTAGGCATGAACGGTGGCGATGCCGGCAGGACCACGCTCGAAGCCGTCGGCGATCAGGCGCGCGAGCAGTTCCTCGGGCGAGCCCGCGCCTGCGTTCAGCCCTGCTCCTTGCGGAGCGCCACCGACACGAACTTCGTCTCCAGGTACTCCTCGAGCCCCCAGGGTCCACCCTCGCGGCCGATGCCCGACTGCTTGACCCCGCCGAACGGTGCGTACGGCACGGAAGGCACGCCGTCGTTGACGCCGACGATGCCGTACTCCAGCTCCTCAGCCACCCGCACCGCGCGCGAGAGGTCGTTGGTGTAGATGTAGGCGGCCAGGCCGAAGGGCGACGCGTTAGCCAGCGCCACGGCCTCCGCGTCGCTGCTGAAGGTGGCGATGGGAGCCACGGGTCCGAAGGTCTCCTCACGCATGATGAGCGCCTCGGGAGCCACGCCCTTCAGGACGGTGGGCGCGTAGTAGAGGCCGTCCATGCGCTGGCCGCCCGTGAGGACCTCGGCGCCGCGTTCCACGGCGTCTTGCACGTGACGGCTCACTTTGGCCACGGCCTGTTCGTCCACCAGGGGGCCGATCTCGGTGCGCTCGTCGAGCGGGTCGCCCACCACGAGCTTCTCTGCCGCCGCCGCGTAGCGCGCCGTGAACTCGTCTAACAGCGACTCGTGCACGTAGACGCGGTTGGCGCACACGCAGGTCTGCCCGGCGTTGCGGAACTTGCTGGCCATCACCTGGCTAACGGCCTCTTCTAGGTCCGCGTCGGCGAACACGAGGAACGGCGCGTGACCACCCAACTCGAGAGAGATGCGCTTGACCGTGTCGGCCGACTGCCGGTAGAGGAGCCTACCGACCTCAGTGGAGCCGGTGAAGGTGAGCTTGCGCACGCGGGGGTCAGCGATGAGCGGCTCAACGAGCGGCGCGGGATTTGCCGCGGGTAGCACCTGCAGTGTGCCCTCCGGACCGCCGGCCTCCAGCCACAGGTCGCCCAGCAGAAGCGCCGACAGCGGGGTCTGCTCGGCGGGCTTGAGCACCATGGTGCAGCCCGCTGCCAGGGCGGGTGCGGCCTTGCGCGTAACCATGGCGAGGGGGAAGTTCCAGGGCGTGATGGCCAAGGCAGGTCCCACCGGCTGGCGCAGCGCCAGCAGCCGCTTGTGCCCGGCCGCTGCGGGGAACGTCTCGCCGTAGATGCGCTTGGCCTCTTCCGCGTACCAGGCGATGAAGCCAGCGGCGTAAGCCACTTCGCCCCGCGACTCGCGCAGCGGCTTGCCCATCTCGCGCGACATGGTCTCGGCCAGCAGCTCGCTGTTCTCGTGCATGAGCCGCTGCCAGCGCATGAGGACCTCGGCCCGCTCGAAAGGCGTGGTGCGGCGCCAGGTCTCGAAAGCTTGCCACGCCACGTCTGCCGCTTCTCTGCCCGCCGCCGCGCCCAGGTCGGCCACGCTGCCGAGCACGCTCTGGTCGATGGGCGACCGGAGCTCGTACGTGGCCCCTGCCACCTGCCAACCCCGTCCGAGGTACTTGCCGCCTAACTCACCAACACTGATCATGCCGTGAGTCTACCGCTACGCCACGCGGGTTCGGCTGCCTACGCCGGGTCCTCGAGCCGCCACAGGTCCTCGGGTCGCTCACGGCGCCGCGCCAACTTCAGAAGTGCGCCGTCCCAGGTGACCTCCGCTGGCCTGAGGCTGCTGGCGTAGTTGGAAGCCATCGCGAACCCGTACGCGCCAGCGCGCTCGACCGCGAGGAGGTCACCGGGCGCCACCTGGCCCAGCACCAGGCCCTGCGCCAACCTGTCGGCGTTCTCGCAGAGGGGGCCGTCTAGGTCGGTGGTGCGGTACGAAGCGTCGGGTCCGTTAGCGGGGCGGGCGGTGCCCACTTGGCGCACCGGGTGGTGGGCGCCGTAGAGCGCCGGCCTGAGCAGGTCTGCCATGCCCGCATCGGCTATCACGTGCCGCGGCTCGCCCGCCTTAACGTGCAGCACGCGCGTGAGGAGCACGCCTGCATCGGCCACCAGGAAGCGCCCGGGCTCTAGCACCAGCGTCACCCCGCGCCGCGCTGCGAACGCCCGGTACTCTGCTGCGAACGCCTCCAGCGGCGGGTCGGGAACCGCGAAGCCGCCACCCACGTCTACCAGCGGCAGGTCCGGGAAGCGCTCGTAGAGAGGCTCGAGCGCTGCCACCACCTGGCGCGCCACGGCGGGGTCGGCCAGCATGGAGCCGGCGTGCACGTGGAAGCCCGCTAACCTTCCGCTGGCGGCTACCTGCTCTGCCAACCGCGCGGCTTGGGCGGCGGGCAGCCCGAACTTCGAGCTCTCGGCGGCGGTGGCGAGGTGCTCATGTGTGTGAGGGTCGAAGCCAGGGTTCACGCGCACCAGGAAGCGTGGAACCGGTGCATCGGAAAGCGCAGCGGATGGCGCATCGGAACCTGTGAGCAGCGGTCGGAACAGCTCGTACGCGCTAGCGCTGTCCAGGCTCACCAGCCCCACACCGCCGGCCACCGCTCTACTTACCAGCTCCTCAGTGAAGCCCGGTCCACCCAGCAGCACGCGCTCGGGCGCGAAGCCTGCCCGCAGGGCGCGCTCGAGCTCACCCAGCGTGAGCGCTTCGGCGCCGACGCCCAAGCCGGCCAGGTGGCGCAGCAGCGCGCCGTTAGCGTTCGCCTTCACCGCGTAACGCACCTCGGCGCCGGGGAACGCGACCCGTAAGCGTTCGGTCTGGGCGCTAACGCGCGTTAGGTCGTAGACGTAGGTGGGTGTGCCGAAGCGGCGCGCGGCCTCCTCTAGCACCGCGTCGGGCAGGTGCGTTGGCTCTGCGGTGGTGTCGGGTCCGGTACTCATGGTCTTACTCTATGGCGGCGGCTAGTGCGGCTTCCTCCGGCGGTTATGCTGACGGTCATGAACCGTCAACTGCGCCGGGCGCAGGCGAAACTCGATGAGAAGGCCGAACGCGAGAAGCAGAAGAAGAAGCAGGCGCGTAAGGACAAGCTGAACACCATCCGCGAGCGGCGCAAGGAGCGCCGCATCGCTGGCGTGAAACAGTCCGCGCCCGCCCCGAGCGGACCGGTGAACGTGAGCAGCCTCACCCCCGAGCAGCGTAAGCGCATGCCGGGGCGCTTCTCCGGCGGCTTCATGATCGCCACCGTGTTCTTCATCATCCTCCAAGGCGCTACGCCGCCCCCGGACGACCAGAAGGTGCAGGGCGCCTTCGTTGGGGCGGGCTTCTTCCTCATGTTCGGGTACTTCTCCACCCTCTTCCTGCTGCGGCGGGGCAACGACAAGGCGTTCGGCTTCACCATCACCTCGGGCTTGGCGCTGGCCGTGGGCCTACTGTTCACGCGCCTGATCGGGCCGGCCGCTGGCACCATGGACCTGTGGTTCTTAGTGATGGTGGGCGTAGGTGCGGCCGGGGTGGTGCTGGGCGCGTACCTGGGCCGGTCGGTGTTCAACGCCGGGCTACGCAGGTGAGCGCGGCCGGGTCGCCCCCGGCGCGACTCACCGCGGTGGTGGGCGCCATGCGCGAAGAGATCGAGCGGCTCGAGGCCTCGCTTGAGGAGCCCACCGGCGGGCGCCAGGGACCGTTCCGCTTCACGCGCGGCCGTTTAGAAGGCCACCAAGTGCTCCTGGCGGAGTGCGGCGTGGGGAAGGTCAACGCCGCAGCGCTCACGCAAGCGCTCCTAGCCGAAGGAGCCGACCGGCTGGTCTTCACGGGCGTGGCCGGCGCGGTGGATCCCTCGCTGCGGGTGGGCGACGTGGTGATCGGTTCCGAGGCCGTGCAGCACGACGTGGACGTGACCGGGCTCGGTTACGACCTTGGGGAGGTGCCGGGCAGCGGCCACCTATGGCAAGCCGACCCGGCGCTTGTGGAGGCGGCGCGCGAAGCGGCGGCCGAGCTCCCTAACCTGACGACCGTTGTGGGACGGGTGGCCTCCGGCGACACCTTCGTGGCAGACGCCGCGGCGACCGCGCGCATCAGCGAGAGCTTCGGCGCGCTCTGCACGGAGATGGAGGGCGCCGCTGTAGCGCAGGTGTGCCACCGGTGGGGGGTGCCGTTCGTGATCGTGCGCTCCATCTCCGACAGCGCTGACCACTCGGCGCAAGTCGACTTTCGAGCGTTCACGGCGGTGGCGGCTGCCAACGCCGAGCAAGTTGTGCGGGGCTTGTTGCGCCGCGTGGCGCGATAGTTGCGCCGGTCCGGGGCGAGTTTCACGGCTGGCGCCCGGTTGGTCTACGCGGCTCCCTGAAACGGTGCCAGGGTGGCGTAGAATGGCGGCGATGAGGCGCGCCGTCACCTGCGGTGTGCGCGCCGCCTGATAGCTAGGCCACGCCGCGGGTTCCGGAGCGCCACGTGGTGCTCACGACTATGCCAGAACGCTGCTTAACCTTGCTCAGCTCAGCGTTCCGGTACGAACGAGAGGTAAACGAATGGTTGACGTCCTAGATCAACTACTAGACCTAGACCGCTCCCAGCTAGACCCGAAGGAGCTCGAGGAGCTCAACAGGGTCGAGATGCGCGAGTGGCTCGAGTCGCTCGACTACGTGATGGCCTCGGGTGGACCCGAACGGGTGCTCGAGATCCTCAACAGGCTGAAGGATTACGCCACCCTCAACGGTGTGGAAGTGCCGGTGGCGCTCGACAGCGCGTACCTGAACACCATCCCCGTCTCGGAGCAGCCGGAGTACCCCGGCGACATCGAGATCGAGCGTAAGATCACCAACCTCATCCGCTGGAACGCCATGGCCATGGTGGTGCACGCCAACAAGGTGTCGCCGGGCATCGGTGGGCACATCGCCACCTACGCCTCCGCCGCCATCCTTTACGAGGTGGGCTTCAACCACTTCTTCCGCGGCGCTTCCAAGGGCCCCGACGCCGACCTGGTCTACTTCCAGGGTCACGCGAGCCCGGGCATCTACGCGCGCTCGTACCTAGAGCATCGGCTGTCGGACGACGACATGCATAACTTCCGCCGCGAGCTGCAGGACAAGCGCGGCCTCTCCTCCTACCCGCATCCGTGGCTCATGCCCGACTACTGGAGCTTCCCCACGGTCTCCATGGGCTTGGGGCCGCTCACCTCCATCTACCAGGCGCGCTTCCGGCGTTACCTGGAGGACCGCGGCCTCTACCCCAAAGGCGACGGCAAGGTGTGGGCGTTCATCGGCGACGGCGAGACCGACGAGCCCGAAACGCTGGGCGCCATTCGCGTTGCCAGCCGCGCCAACCTCGATAACCTCATCTGGGTCATCAACTGCAACCTGCAGCGCCTCGACGGCCCCGTGTTCGGTAACGGCCAGATCATCCAGGAGCTCGAGGGCATCTTCAAGGGCTCCG
>CAZFFG010000062.1:0-11088 GCA_964518275.1 uncultured bacterium
GGTTCTTGGCGCCCACCTTCGACATCATCTTGTAGCGCCGCTCCATGTGCGAAACGGCCCCAAGCAGCACGCCGGCCGCGTCGGCGGGGTTGGTGACCACTGGCCGCAGCAGGTGGGGGATGCCGTCGTAAGGCGTGAGCTCCACCATCTTCGGGTCGATCATCAGGAACCTGAGCTGCGTGGGTAGGAAGCGGTAGAGCAGCGAGCTGATGAGCGTGTTAACGGCCACCGACTTACCCGAACCGGTGGAGCCAGCGATGAGCAGGTGCGGCATGCGCGTGAGGTCGCCTATCCACATCTCGCCCTCGATGGAGCGGCCCAGCACCACGGGCATGCGCGCCTGCGAGCGGCGGAACTCGCTAGACTCGATGGCCTCACGGAAGCGCACCACCTCCGGGTAGGCGTTGGGCACCTCCAGGCCGATGACGCTCTTGCCCGGGATGGGCGCCTCTATACGCACTGACCCCACAGCCATGGCCAGGGCCAGGTCGTCGGAGAGGTTAGCGAAGCGGCTGATCTTCTCGCCCGGCGCGGGCTCCACCTCGAAGCGAGTGACGGTGGGGCCACGCACGGCCGCCACCACCCGCCCGTTGAGGCGGAAGTTGGAGAGCGTCTCGTCGATCTGCTTGATGCGGTTCTGGCGCTCCACCTCTGCCTCGTGCCGGTCGTACGACAACGGCTTGGGTGCGTCCAGCAGGTCCGCTGGCGGGACCTGGATCTCGATGGCGCCAACGGCGGGGATGGGGCGTTGCTCACCGGCGCTGGCGGGCGCACCGCTCACGGCCGCCTCCTCGCCTAGCAGCGCCTGCTCCACCGGCCCGGCGGCGCCGGAACCGGCCGTGGCGGCGCCAGCCACGCTTGGCCGAACCGCGACCACGGGCTCCACGCGTTGCTCCTTGCCAACCAGACCAGCTCGGTCCAGCTCCGTGGCGCCAACGTGCGACTCGAAGCCGGTGTCGGCTATCGCCTCTCCCTCACGGAAGGCCTGCACCCAGTCGGCGTCGGCCTGTTCCTGCGCCGGCGTCGCCCCAGCTGAGGCGGCGGCCTCCGCCGCGGCCTCGAGGCGGGCCCGCCGCTCCTCCTCGGCGGCCTGCCGTTCGAGCTCCTGGCGGTGCAGTTCGGCGCGCTCCAGCACGGCGGTGAGCGCCTCGTGCCAGCCCTGGTGCTGGGCTAGCAGCTGGCGGCCCTTGGCGTGCAGCTCTTCTGCAAGGGTGCGGTGGTAGTCGGCCAGCTCCTCGTACGCGGGGTAGGTGGTGAGGGCCGCTTGGAGCCGCGCAGCCAGCGGTCGCCAGAGCTCGAACTCGACGGCGTTATCGGCCAAGAGGTCGGCGTCGGTTTCCACCTGCCTGAGCTCGTTCACGCGCTGCTGATGGCCTTGGTAGGCGCTGGCCAGCTGACGGGGGGTCATGCGCTTGAGCTCGCGCTGGTCCTGATCGCGTTCCCGCGCCAGGCGCTTCTGCCGCTCGTTAAGCGCCACCAGGTCGAGCGCCAGCGCTTTACGCACCCGCTCGAGCTCGTCTACGACGGCGCCTCGCTCGGTGAGGGGGTCATCGAGGCCGCGCTTGAGCCCGGTGGCCCATGCCTCGAAGGTGGTGGCGTCTGGGTCGGGCGGGCTGGCGCTCTCGGCCCCCAGCTGGTAGCCGAGCTCCACGGCGCGGTCCTTGGTGAAGCCCGCCACGGCGCTCTGCCACGCACGCACGTTGGCTCGGGCGTCCTTGAGTGCAGCGCTGTCGGGGTCGGCTAGCAGCCGGCGGCTGCCCTGCACCTCGTCGCGCCAGCGCTGCAACTCGGCGCTGCCCGGGTAGAGGCTGCTGAGGGCCTGCAGGTCGCGGTCTATGTCGGTTAGCCCCTTGCGGGCCTGCGCCACGTCGGCCTGGAAGGCCGCCCGCTGCCGCACCTTGCGGCGCGTAGCTAAGAGCCACGTCCAGATGCGCCGGAGCGCACCGATGACGCTGCGAAGCGTGGAGCGGAGCAAGCGCGTGGGCGGCCAGCCCAGCAGCAGGTCCGCACCGACCGTGGCAACCACCACGGCTGGCAGCGCTGCCAAGGTGCCCCAGGTGGCACCGAGGGTGGAGCGCACCGCGGCACCCCACGCGCCCGTAGCGCCGGGCACCAGCCCCACCGACGTGCCCCACAGCCCCGCCACCAGCAGCAGGTAACCCAGCAGGGCCCGTGGCCACCAGCGCGGGCTACGCCGCATGAGGAACAGGGCGCCCAGCACGAGGAACGGCAGCGGCAGAGCGTAGGTGGCCCAGCCGTAACGCTGTAACTGCGCGTCCCTGACCGTGGCGCCGAGGTCGCCAGTGGGCAGCGCTGGGATGAGCACCCCAGCGGCGAAGATGCCGAGCGCCAGCAGCACCAGACCTACGGCCTCGAGGTCGAGGCGGGAGCTGGTTTCCTTACTGTTCGTCTTGCGGCGCTGCGTCACGGGCCACAGTGTACCGTCAGGGCCGCTGGGCCAGAGTGGTCAGTCCTACCCTGAGTTGGGGCCGCTGCCAACGTGACAAAGCCGTAAGAGCACGATAAGGACTCCGTCAGACCCGCTCTGCCACAATCCTGGCGTGGCACGAGAGGAACTCAAGTTCAGGCTCCCTTGGCGACTGACCCGCTTGCGGCTCAAGTCGCTGCCTGTCATCTTCGCCCTGCTCTCCATGCTCCTCTTCCTAGCGAGCTTCACCTTCGGTGAGCCCACTTACTGGCAAGGCTTCCTGTTGGCCGTGCCGTTCCTGGTCACCGCTACCGGCCTAGGCTGGCAGGCGGGCCTGTTGCTCATGCCGTTCGGGTTGGCGCTCGTGTACGTTCGCTCCAGCATCTCGGGCGTGCCCGCTGAGCCCTACGATTACGTGGGCATGGTGGCGGCCATGCTGCTCGGCACGCTGGCGGGCCATCAGATCTTCGCGTTGTGGCGGTCGGCCGAGCGGCGTGCGCGCCGCTCCGAGCGCCGGGCGCGGCTCCTCCAAGAGGCGGCCATCGAGCTCAACCAGTGCACCTCCGTCGACGCGCTCTTCCGTAACGCCCCGCGGTTACTCTCCGACCTGCTGCCCTTCACGCACGCGGAGATCTTCGTACCGGAGGCCGATCAACTGCGCGTTCACACTAGCTACCGTTGGCGCATCGACCCCAACTTCACCATCCCGTTGAAGACCGTCACCGGCCGCGCCTTCACCACGGGCGAGAAGCAGTACGTGCCCGACACCAGCCAAGACAGCGACTTCATGGTGGCGCCGGGCGCTACCCCCACGCGGAGCGAGTTGGCGCTGCCCATCACCAACGGCGGCGCGGTCATCGCGGTCCTCAACCTCGAGCACGAGAAGCTCGGCGCCTTCGGCCCCGACGTGCAAGAGTCCCTCGAAGCGTACGTGCGCATGGTGGAGGAGGTCCTCCAGCGCGTTAGCACCACCGAGGAGCTGGCGCGCAGCAAGTCCGAGCAGAAGATCCTGGCCGACCTGAGCCAGCGCTTGCTGGTGGCTGACGACCTGCAGGAGGCCGCTGGGGGCGCCCTCGAGGTGCTCATGCCAGCGCTCGACGTGGACTGCGGCGCGCTCCTCACCCTCAAGCACGGTCAGTTCCGCTCGCTAGCGGCCCGCGGCGCCCTCACCGAGCAGCGCGAGCGGGTCCTCCAGGCGGGCCTCCCGAACGAGGGGCAGCTCGCAGCGGTGTACGAGACGCGCGAGCCGCTGTTCCTCGACGCGGTCGAGAGCCCCATCTGGAGCGGCGCGCACGAGGCGCGCTCGGTAGCCGTCGTGCCCATCGCCGACGCCACCAACCAGATCCAGGCCCTCCTGGCCCTCACTCGGATAGACGAGGCGCGGCCGTGGTCGGAGGCGCAGCAGAGCACGCTGCTGGCGGCCACCACTTCCCTGGCGGCAGCCCTCGACCGCGCCACCCTCAACCGTCAGCTCATCGCCATGCTGGCCGTCATCAAGCAGCTCAGCAGCTCGGAGGCGCCGAACGTGCTCTACCGCCGGGCGGCCGAGGCGGCGGTGGACCTGGTGCCCGGCGCCGAGGCAGCCAGCATCCTCGTGCTGCAGGGCGACCTCTACTTCTACGAAGCGGCGGTGGGTTGGGACTTGGAGGAGCTGCAGAAGCACGCGGGTCCCTTCACCTACTCCGAGCAGCTCGATTGGTACGCGGGCGACCCGGAAGCGTTCCGGGCGGGCACGCCGCGGGTGCTGAAGGGCAGCGCCATCTCCTTGCACAGCTCGACCTCTGAACGATCGCCGGAGCACCTCTCGGACGGCCGCTTGGCGGACATGCAGAGCCAGGTCATGGTGCCCATCGCCGACTCGGACGGTCAGACGGTGGCGGTTCTCAACCTCGACAACTTCTCCACGGAGGACGCCTTCAGCGCCAGCTCACTGCGCCTGGCGGGGTCGTTCGCGCAGCACATCGCCGTGTTGGTGCGGCAGGCGGAGCAGGTGATGGAGCTGGAGCGTTCAGCGGTCACCGATCAGCTCACGGGCCTTGGCAACCGCGAAGGGTTCGAGCGCGTGGTGCGCCAGGAGCTGGCGCGGGCGCGCCGTTACGAGCACCACCTGAACCTCGTGATGCTCGACCTGAACAACTTCAAGCAGGTGAACGACCGCTTCGGTCACGCCGCGGGCGACGCCGCCCTGCGGGAGGTGGCCGATACCTTGAAGGCGGGCAAGCGCGACACCGACACGGTGTTCCGCTGGGGCGGCGACGAGTTCGTGCTGCTCCTACCCGAGGTGCGCCCGGAGGACGCCCGCAAGGCCATGCAGCGCATCCTCACCGCCGTGTCGGAGATCGAGGTGCAGGGGCTCAAGCTGGGCGCCAGCGTTGGCCTAGCCAGCTACCCCACCGATGGGCTCGACGCCGAGACCCTGCTGCACCGCGCCGACGGGCGCATGTACGAGCGTAAAGCCGAGTACAACGACGGTAGCGCGCCGGGTGCGCGCCGGCACCAGCGACGCTGAACGCCACGCGCTAGGCGCGGGCGTCGTCCTCGTGCTCGCTCTCTCCCAGCTGTTCCTCTTCAGTGGGCGCCTGGCCCTTCACCAGGGCTTCGTCCGCGGGGTCGACGCTGTGGGCGCCCACCCCGGCCACGGTTCGGGGCACGCCCGTGAACGCCGGCCTCGTGAGCACGTAGTCGTCCATGATGACCTTGATCATGGCCGCCAGCGGCACGGCTATGAGCGCGCCCAGCAGGCCCATGAGGCCCACGCCAGCCATGATGGCGAGCATGACCGTGATGGGGTGGAGGTTCGTGTTACGCGACAGGATGAGGGGCGAGAGCAGGTGCGCCTCGACCTGGTTGGCGAGGGTGAACACCACCACGGCTAGCACCGCCGCCAGCGGACTGACGGTGAAGCCGAGGAGCACGGCGGGCACGACCCCCAGGATGGGCCCCAGATAGGGCACGAGGTTGAACACGGCCGCCAGGAAGCTGATGGCCGTGGCCAGGGGGATGCCGATGAGGCTGAGGCCGATCCAGATCATGATGCCGAGCAGCGTGGTGATGAGCAGCTGACCGCGAAGGTAGCCGCCGACCGCCAGGTCGGCCTTCTTCATGAGGTCGTCCGAGAGCTGGCGGTGCCTCACGGGCACGAGGCGTTTGAAGCCGGCCACGAAGCGCGGGAAGTCGTAGAGGAAGTACGCCCCCGCCAGGAGGATGAGGAAGATCTGGAAGGTGGTGGAGATGACGGCGGTGGCGCCCGACACGAGCAGCCCTGGGCCGCCGGCGATGAGCCCCTGAAGCAGCCGCTGGATGCTCTGGACGAGCTGTTGTAGGAAGTTCTGGAACTGCTCACGGACCTGGACGGCGATCTCGCCACTCTCTTCGGCCACGCCGAGGCGGTTGGAGAGGAAATCGGGGAGGCCTTCGCCTATGCCCACGAGCCACGACTGCAGGCTGGTGAACCAGGCGCCCACGTTGTCGAGGGCACTGGGGATGATCTGCACGAAGCGACCGGTCTCGGTAACGACCTGGCTGATGATGAGCGAACCGAACGCCATGAACAGCAGGAGCGCCCCGTAGGTGAGCCCCACCGCGAAGCCGCGGCCGATGCGGAAGCGGCCGAGCCACGCCACCACGGGGTGGAGGATGTAGGCGATGAGGAAGCCGATGATGCCCACTTGCAGCGCGAAGGCGTAGCCGCCACGGAAGCGCCACAGTACGGCCAGCACGAGGACGGTGAGCACCAGGTAGCTGACCGCCCTCACCCAGACGTTCTGCCACACGATCTGCACGGCGGTCGGTTCGGAGCCGTCCACCACTACGGGAAGCTGGGGCGTGCGTGGGCTACGTGGGTCGTCGTTCTTCATGGTCCTGTGAACAGAGTAGCCGCCTGGAGCCTCACATCGGTAGCGTCCATGCCGGCACCGAAGAACTCGCCGTCCTCCGTCCAGATCTCGAAGCGGAGCCGCGCGCCCTCTGCGCTGCCGGCCACAGCGCGGTCCGTGCCGGAGTTGCCCACGTAACCGATGACCTGGCCCCGGAACACGGGCGTGCCGACGCGCAGGCCGGACCGCACCCCGGCGAGGTGCCCGTAGCGGAGAACCGTACCGTCAGCGGCGCGGATCCACACCTGGCGGCCTCGCAGCTTGTCGAGCTGCTCCTCGTCGGCGCCGGTGTCGGCCACGTCGGTCATCAGCACCTCCCAGGCGCGCGGGTCCATCTCGGTGTAGCCCAGGTCGGCCCTCAGCACCTCGCCGTCGGCGGCGGCCACCACGGGCGTGCCGGTGAGGATGGGCACCCCGGCGTCGTCGCCGTAGAAGTCGAAGCCCTGGCTAACGCCGTGGCGGTAAGTTCTGGGCGCGCCCGGTAGGTTCTCGTCGGAGGCGGGCAACCTTGCGCCGGGCACGGGGAACCAGAGGCCGTCCGGCGCGGTCACGGTGGCGGGCGCCACGGCGGCCGGCTCTGGCGACAGCTCTAGCGCCGCTTCGGCCGCTTCACGCTGCGCGGAGGCGCGCACCAGCAGCACCGTGGCCACCACGGCGTAGAGCGTGAGAGCCAGAAGCAGGTACCAGCCGGGTTTGAGCCGTGCGAGGCGGTTCAGCACGCGGCGAAGTCTAGCACAGGCCGAAAATCGCTCACGGCCGGCCTCAACGCTGGTTACGAGCGACGCGCGTACACCGCCAGCAGCGGGTGGTGTCCGCCGTGCGCCACCTGCAGCTCGCGCTCCTTCACCCAGGCTTCCTGCCGTCCCTCCAGCGCTCGCAGCAGCCGCACCTCGTGAGTGAGGAGCACGAAGCGCGCATGCGGCGCCGCCAGCTCCGCCGCTTTGGCGAGCAGGTCTTCATGTAGTGCGGCGTTGTCGGCGTGGCGGCCCACGGCGTCGCCCCAGGGCGCGTCGGCCACGATGACGTCGAATGGGCCAGCGGCACCCGCCAGCTCCGGCCCGAGGCTCCTAACGTCCGCCGTCAGCAGCTCGCAGCGCTCGCTAACGCCGGCCGCCACCAGGTTGCGCTCCGCGCAGACGATGGCTGCTGGGTCGATGTCCACACCCACCAGACGGCGCGCCGGTCCGGCCAGCGCCCGTTCCGCCAAGAGGGTCCCGGAGCCGCACATGAGGTTCAGGTACCTGTCGGCGCGTCCCATGCCGGCCAGCTCGTTCATGGCGGCGGCTACGGCGGCGTTGAGCCCGCCCGGCCGGTTGCACACGCGCCAGCGCCTGGCTGTGGCGGGCCTGGGCGTGAGGCGGATCAGCGCCTCCCAGCCCTCTCCTCGCGCGTCCCGGCGGAGGCGCACCAGCAGCTCACCCGCCTCGGGGTCATGACCGAGGCTCACCGCGCGCGCGAGTTCCTCCCCGAGGCGCTGCATGACCGGCGTGTCGGCGCCGGCAGCGGCGATGCGCAGACCGTCGAACGGGCCGCCGGAGAGCGCCGTGCCCTTACCGCCCTCGCCCGCCACGCTGCGCACGGCGGTCACCAGGCGCCTGAAGGCGGCGTCGCCCAGGAGCGCCTTAGGGCGCGGCACCGCGAAAGCTAGCGGCAGGTAGAAGGCCGCCACGGTGCGCGCCTGCAGCACCCGGCCTGGTTCGGCGGCCGTGAAGAGCGCACCACCCGCGGCCTGACGGACGTTGCGAGCACCGCGCCGTTTCAGTTCGTCCGTCGCCACGTCCTCCAGCCCAGGCACGAACTCTGCGAACCAGATGGTGGCCTCGCCCTCCGGCGCTGAGCCGCGCGAACCGCCCTGTCCGGCGGCGCCTGGGCCTCCGGCGCCAGAGCGAAGCGGGCCCCTCGGCGGGGCCGCCGTAGGGGCTTTGGGACGGGAACGAGAGCTGGGGGGCGACCGCCGACCACGTTTGGGCACGCGCCTATGCTAGCGCCTCGCGTGTTAACGAACGATTACCGCCTGGCTGCCTGGGGGGAGGTAGCCAGCGGGCTCAGTTGGATATAGTTGGGGCGTGTCTGCGAGCGGAAGGGCCGCGTGAGAACGGCTGACGAAGCCTTGACGACCCGCCGTTACCTTGCTGAGGCCGGAACGGTCCGCACGGAACTGGCGTGCGCCTGAGGGGAGCCGGCGAGCCACCATGGCCATAGTCTCGAGTACCGATCGCCCGCACCGTCCACGCGTGTCCGCACGCGAGAGGCGCGAGTGGATCACCGGGTACCTGTTCATCCTGCCCGCCACGCTGCTCATCGCCATCTTCGGGCTCTTCCCCATCATCTACGCCGTCTACATGAGCGTGCACAACTGGCGCATCCGTAAGGGCGCGTTCATCGGGCTCACCAACTACACCAACACCCTCGGCGACTGGTGGGGGGCGTTAGCGTTCTTCGGTGGGCTGATGCTCATCATCGTGGCTCACTGGTTATGGACTGACGCCTTCAAGGGCGACCGTCAGGGCGCGCCGTCCATCGCCAAGGCGGCCGGGGCGTTAGTGCTCATCGGCGCGGGCGTGGCCATCTCGCTCGGCTGGGGCCTGATGATGGAGGCGGGCAACCGCGTGTACCTCAACGGTCTGGTGCGCACCGTGTACTACGGCTTCGGCTCCGTACCGGTGCAGATCGCGCTGGCGCTCATCATCGCCAGCCTGCTGTTCCAGAAGATCCGCGGGCAGGAGCTGTTCCGGATGATCTACTTCCTGCCTTACGTCACGCCGGCCGTGGCGGGAGCCGCCATCTTCCGCAGCATCTTCAACGCCCGCGAGGAGCGCCTAGCTAACCAGGCGCTCATGGCGCTCGGGCTCGAACCGCAGCGCTGGATAACCGAAACGCGGCCCGTTACGCAGCTCATCTTCGGTGGCATCTTCCCGGGCTCCGACTACAGCAGCTTCTGGGCGGGCCCATCGCTGGCGCTCGTCACCATCATCATCTTCGGCATCTGGACCTACACTGGGTACAACGCCGTCATCTTCCTAGCCGGCCTGGGCGGCATCTCGCCTGAGCTCTACGAGGCGGCCTCTATCGACGGCGCCAACAAGCGTCAACAGTTCCGCTTCATCACCGTGCCCCTCCTTGCGCCCGTCACCTTCTACCTAACCGTGCTGGGCTTCATCGGTACGTTCCAAGCGTTCACCCACATCTTCGTCATGCGAGAACCGCAAACACGCGACGCGGTCGACACGGCCAGTATCGTGATCTTCGACACGTTCTACCGCCGCAACGACTTCAGCACGGCGGCGGCGCAATCGGTCATCTTGTTCGTCATCATCCTCATCCTCACCCTCATGCAGAACCGCTTCTTCGGGAAGAGGGCCTTCGGTGGCTAACGCTACGGCCAGCACCACCGCCCGTCCGGCGCGCACGCGGGCGGCGAGCGGCCGCGCCCAGCGCGGACCCAGCGAGTTCAAGCTCTCGCACCTGCCCGTCTACTTCGTGCTCATCGTGGGTGCGCTCATCAGCCTCACCCCGTTCCTCTACATGATCTCGACCTCGTTCATGACCTTAGGCGAGACCATCAACCGGGTGCCCATCCCGGCCACACCGCAGTGGGGCAACTACGCCGAGGCGTGGAACGAGGCGCGCTTCGTGCTCTACTTCCGCAACTCGGTCATCATCACCGCCGTCATCATCCTCGGCATGCTGGTCACCTGCACGCTGGCCGCGTACGCCTTCGCGCGTATCCGCTTCCCCGGCCGCGGCGCCATCTTCATGGTGCTCCTCGCTACCCTCATGATCCCGGGCACGGTGACCTTCATCCCCAACCTGCTCCTCATCCGCGGTCAGATCATCCCCTGGGGCTCGTGGATGAACAGCCTGCCGGCCCTCACGGTGCCGTTCATGGCCTCTGCCTTCATCATCTTCCTGCTCAGGCAGTTCTTCATCAGCGTCCCGAACGAGCTGTACGACGCCGCCGTCATCGACGGGGCCGGTCACATGCGCTTCCTCACCTCGGTGGTGCTGCCCATGAGCAAGCCCGTGCTGATGACCGCCACGCTACTCACCTTCGTCACGGCCTGGAACGAGTTCCTTTGGCCACTACTGGTCACTACCACCGCCACCTGGCGGCCGCTCGGGGTGGGCCTCTACACGTTCATCTCCGAGGCCGGTCCGCAGACGCACCTCCTCATGGCCGGAACGGTCATCACCGTGGTCCCCGTGCTCATCGTGTACTTCTTCACCCAGAAGCAGTTCACTGAGGGCATCGCTACCTCGGGACTGAAGGGTTGACCCCGGTGTACCTCCCCCTCTTTGGCATCTACGGACGCTGCGTCCGTTCATGCAACGTGGACCGCCGACCCTCACCGGCCGCGGACCAGATCACTATCGATGTGCCCGTCGATCGGCGACGCGCGCAACCTAAGCAGAGGCAGTAAGTCGGTTCGGAAGGAGCAACACAGATGAAGCGAGGCAAGTTCGTACTGACGGCGCTACTGGGGCTGATGCTGGCCATCACAGCGTTCGCCCAGACCAACTACGAGGACGTGGACCCCACCGGTCAGACGGTGAGCTTCTGGCACCAGCACAGCGGCATCCGCGAGACGGCGCTGCTTGAGATCGTCGACGAGTTCAACGCCACCAACGAATGGGGCATCACCGTCGAGGCTGAGTTCCAGGGCGGCTACGACGACATCTTCCAGAAGATGATCGCTCTCATGGGCACCAACGAGGTCCCCAACATCGTGGTGGCCTACCAGAACCAGGCCGCCACCTACCAGCTCGTCGACGGCCTGCTCGACA
>CAZFFG010000063.1:0-11016 GCA_964518275.1 uncultured bacterium
GTCGACAACAACGTCAACGCCACCAACAACCTGCTGGCGGCCATCGTGGAGAGCGGGCTCGACATCCACCTCGCGCACCTCGGCACCATGGGCGTGTACGGTTACGGCACGGCGGGCATGAAGATCCCAGAGGGCTACCTCGACGTGGAGGTCGTTACCGACGCGGGCGAGCGCGTGCAGCAGAAGATCCTCTACCCCACCAACCCGGGCAGCATCTACCACATGACGAAGACGCTCGATCAGCTGCTCTTCGCCTACTACGCCAAGAACGACGACCTGCGCATCACCGACCTGCACCAGGGCATCGTGTGGGGCACCAACACGCCCGAGACGAACATGCACGAGAAGCTCATCAACCGCTTCGACTACGACGGCGACTACGGCACGGTGCTCAACCGCTTCCTCATGCAGGCCGCGGTGGGTCATCCCCTCACCGTGCACGGCACGGGCGGTCAGACGCGCGCCTTCATCCACATCACCGACACCGTGAAGTGCGTTGAGCTGGCGCTAGCCAACCCGCCGCAACGTGGCGACAAGGTGAAGATCCTCAACCAGATGACGGAGACCCACCGCGTGCGCGACCTGGCCGAGCTCATCGGCAAGCTCACGGGCGCCGAGGTGGCGTACGTCACCAACCCCCGCCGCGAGGACGCCGAGAACGACCTGCACGTGCGCAACGACCTGTTCCTCGACCTGGGGCTGCAGCCCACCACCCTGGAGGCCGGTCTGCTCACCGAGGTCACCGAGGTGGCGCGCAAGTACAAGGACCGCGCCGACCTGAGCAAGGTTCCCGCCACCAGCACCTGGACGCGCGCTCAGAAGCCGGGCATCCCGGAGCGGGCGCTCGCGGCCGAGCCGGTCTAGGGCCCTCTTCGCAGCCGAGGGGGAGTCGTCAGCAGCCGATGAGGATCGCCATCTTCACCGAAACGTTCCTCCCCAAGGTCGACGGCATCGTCACGCGCCTGCTGCGCACCCTCGAGCAGTTGGCGGTGCTGGGTCACGAGGCGCTCATCTTCGCGCCGCACGACCCGCCCGCCAACTACGCCGGCCACAAGGTGGTGACGGTGCCGGCGCTACCGTTCAAGCCGTGGTACCCGGAGCTGTTCCTGGGGTTACCGCGCCCGCGCCTAGGCCGCGAGCTCGACGCCTTCGCTCCCGACGTGGTGCACGTGGTGAACCCGGTGGTGCTCGGGTTGTGGGGCACGGCGCTAGCTAAGCAGCGCAACCTGCCGCTACTGGCCAGCTACCACACCGACATCACACAGTACGCCCGGCACCTGAAGCTCCCCATGCTGCAGGAACCGTCGCGGCGTTTCCTGCAGGGCGTGCATAACCAAGCGCACGTGAACCTGTGCACCAGCGAGCCCATGGTGCGCTCCGCGCGGGGCCTAGGCATCAAGCGAGTGCGTTTGTGGCCGAAGGCTGTCGACACCGAGCTTTTCCGCCCCGAGCGCGCCACGCAGGCCATGCGCGAGCGGCTCACCGACGGCAACCCTGACGATCCGCTCATGATCTACGTGGGCCGGCTCAGCTACGAGAAGCGCATCGACTGGCTCTACGCTCCCGTGACGACGCTACCCAACGTGCGCCTGGCGCTGGTGGGCTCCGGGCCCGCCGAGGCAGAGCTGAAGAAGCGCTTCAAGGGCACCAACACGGTGTTCACGGGCTACATGGCGGGCGCCGAGCTAGCCAGCGCCTACGCCAGCTCCGACGTGTTCGCGTTCCCTTCCGACACCGAGACGTTGGGCTTCGTGGCCATGGAGGCCATGGCCTCCGGCACGCCCACGGTGGGCGCGCGGGCGGGCGGCATTCCCGACGTGATAACCGAGGAGGTGAACGGCCTCATGTTCACCCCGGGCGACCTAGGCGACCTCACGGCCAAGCTGAAGCGCTTGCTGTTCGACGAGGACGAGCGCCGCCGGCTGGGTGCAGAGGCCCGCGCCGAGATGCTGCGCCACGATTGGCGCGCCGCCACCGAGAAGCTCGTGGAGTACTACGAGCAGGCCCGCGCCGTTCACGGCCGCTTCGACCCGCCCAGCCGTTACTGATCGCAACCAGCCGTTACTAGCCGAAACTGGCCGCGCCGTGCGGCCTAGCCTGCCTCAGCCCGAGCCGGGTCGGGCCCGCCTGCGGCGCCGAGCACGGGCACCACCACCGGCGTGCCAGCGTCGTCCAGCACCCTCACGCTGGCACCGAACACCTCGCGGATGAGGGCCTCGGTGAGCACCTGCTTCGGCGTTCCCTGAGCCACTAAGCGACCCGCCTGCAGCACCGCTAGGCGGTCGCAGCTGCGACCCGCCAGGTTGAGGTCGTGCAGCACCACCAGCACCCCAACACCTTCCGCGGCCTGCGCCCGCGCGTAATCGAGCAGCTCCACCTGGTACCTGAGGTCGAGGTGGTTGGTGGGCTCGTCTAGCAGGAGGAAAGCCGGCTGCTGCGCGAGCGCGCGCGCGAACACCACCCGCTGCTGCTCACCGCCGGAGAGCGTCTCCACCCGGCGGCCCTCGAAGCGGTGGGTGTCGGTCGCGGCGAGGGCGGCCGCCACCGCGGCTCGGTCGGCGCTGCCCTCGGTGCCGAACAGCCCCAGGTGAGGCGCCCTGCCCATGGTCACCACCTCGCGCACGCGGAACCCCTGCGGCACCACGGGCGCTTGCGCCACCACCGCCAAGTGCCGCGCCAGCTCGAAGCGCCCGAAGGAGCCCAGCGGGCGGCCGGCCAGCGTGATGCTACCGGTAGTCGGTTCCAGCTGGCGTGTAAGCAGCTTAAGGAGAGTGCTCTTGCCCGCCCCGTTAGGACCGATGACGCCCACCACCTCACCGGTGTCGAGGGCCAGGCTCAGCTGGTCGATGACGCGCTTGCCCGCCGCCCCGTTGGCGCGGTACTCGGCGCTCACGTCCGTAAGCTCCAGCCTCACGCGCGTTCACCCCCGACGCCACGCCCCTTCAGCAGTAACAGGAAGAACGGCCCGCCCAACACGGCCGTGATGATGCCCACGGGCACCTCCACGGGCGCCACCACCGTGCGCGCTAGTAGGTCAGCCAGCACCATGAAGCCCGCGCCCCAGGTGCAGGCCAACGGCAGCAGCCGACGGTGGCCGGGCCCCAGCGCCAAGCGCACGGCGTGGGGCACGATGAGGCCCACGAAACCGATGATGCCCGCCACGCTCACGGCGGCCGCGGTAGCGAGGGTGGCCACCCCGAGCATGAGGTACTTCACCGCCTCCACCGGCAGGCCCAGCAGCGCGGCGCCCTCCTCGCCCAACTGCAGCAGGTCGAGGGCGCGCGCGAAGGCGCCGGCCAACAGCAACGCGGGCACGGTGAAGGCGACCAGAACCAGCACGTCGGACCAGCCGGAGAAGCCGAAGCCGCCCAGCAACCGGGCTAGCATGCCGGCGGCCTGCTCGCGCGACACCACCATCAGGAAGCTCGTGGCCGCCGTGAAGATGGAGCCAACCACCACACCCGCCAGGATGAGGCGCACGGTGGGGAGGGCGGCGCCTTCACGCGCCAGCACGGCCACCAGCAGGACGGTGCCGAGGCCGAACAGGAACGCCACCACGGGCGCCCCCACCTGGGTCAGGAGGGGCGCCGCCCCCGCGAGGGCCGCCACCAGCGTGGCTCCGAACCCCGCCCCACTGGCCGTGCCCAGCAGGTAGGGGTCGGCGAGCGGGTTACGGAACACCCCCTGGTAGACGGCGCCGGCTAACGCTAGGGCGCCGCCAACCAGCGCCGCCGTGAGCACGCGCGGCAACCGCATCTGCCACACGATGACTTCCGCGCCCACGAGCTGCTCGCCCCGCAGTGCTTTTTGGAGCGTGGCCGCCATGTCGGCCAGCGGCACGTGCACGCTGCCGACCCCCACGGCAAGCACCAGGGCTGCCAGCGTGGCCAGCAGCGACGCTGGGACGAGCCACCGGGAGCGATCGCTCAGAAGCGGTCTGGATGTAGCACGCGCGCGAGAGCCAGCACGGCCTCGCCAAGCCGGGGGCCGGCGCGGCTCAGCATGTCGACCGTGTTGCCGTCGAGCTCGATCACCCGGCCGTTCACGACTGCCGAAAGCGTCGACCAGCCGGGCCGCGCCGCCACTTCGGCGGCTGTCACGCCGAAGGGCGCGTCGGTTAGGAGGATGACCTCCGGATCGGCGGCCACCACGAACTCCGGGTCCACCAGGGGGAAGTCACCAAGGCTGGCGGGCAGAACGTTCTGCCCGCCCGCCATCGTGAAGAGCGAGCCCATGTACGACTCGGGTCCGGCCGAGTACGGCGACGGGTCGAGCTCGATGAAGACGCTCGGTTGCGCAGCGCCGGCTATGACAGCCGCCACGCCAGCGATCTCGCCCTGCACACGCCCGGTGAGCAGAGCGGCCTCGGTGGGCCGGTCGAGCACGGCGCCCAGTAGTTCGAAGAAGGCGTAGGTCTCCGCTAGCGTCTGGGGCGTGCCAGCGTACACGGTGATGCCAAGCGCGGCCAACGGCTCGTGCAGCCCGCTGTACTCGTCCACCAGCACGAGGTCGGGTGCTAGCGCCACCAGCGCCTCTAGGTCGGCCGCGAAGGCGTCGCCCAGGTTCGGTAGGGCGCTCACCTGCTCGGGCCAGTTGGACCAGGCGTCGCGGCCCACCAGCAGGTCGCAGGCACCGAGCGCGCACACCGTCTCGGTGTGCGACGGCACCATCGACACCACCCGCGTAGGTGGCGCAGTAAGGGTGACCTCGCGGCCGAGGTCGTCTACAACGGTGAGGGGGAAGGTGCTGGCCAGCGCAGCTTGCCAAGCCAGCGCCAACAGCAGGGCCAATGCCGGAAGAACTCTTCTCACGGTCTCTCCTTGGCAGCCTGCGAGTTGTGGGATTCAGGGCGCCCGGTGGGCTAAGGGAGCCAGCACGTTGGGCCGGCAGCCTGCCCTCACCTCGTCCTCGCAAGGGGTGCAGTGTGTTCGCCAGGTCGCGGTGTTCGGACTCAGGACGGGCACGGCCGTACCTTCACCGTTGCGGGACAGTGTCGGGATCGCACCGACTTCCCCGCGAAATGGCACCTCAACTGTACGGCGGGCCGCCAGCCGCGTCAAACGCCGGTGGTAGGCTCGGGCCCGTGACGCGCCTCATGAGTGTGGCCGACCTGGAGCCGCCGGCCCAAACGGACGCGCGCAGCCTCCGCCCACCCCCCAGGTTCGCGGAGGTGGCGTTCGAGACCTACCACCCGCAGCATCCCAGCCAGACCGCCGCCCGCGACACGGTGCGCGAGTTCGTGCTCAGCCGCCAGTGGCGCCACAGGCAGCAGGGTCGCGGCCGCCGCGTGACGTGGTGGCCGTTCTCAAGCGCCGAAACGCAGAGCGGACGCGGGCTCTACCTCGACGGCGGCTTCGGTGTAGGTAAGACGCACCTCCTGGCGGCGGCCTTCGCCGCGGCCGACACGCCCGACAAGCGCTACCTCAGCTTCCAGGAACTCGTGTACCTGATCGGCGTGATGGGCATGCAGCGCGCCAAGGAGGAACTGGCCACGGCCGAGCTCATCTGCATCGACGAGTTCGAGCTCGACGACCCCGGTAACACCCTCATCGTGAAGACGTTCCTGGCGGCCCTACTCGGCAACGGGGGCGCGGTGGTCACCACCTCCAACACCCCGCCTGAGGCGCAGGGTCAGGGCCGCTTCAACGCGGAGGACTTCCAGCGCGAGATCCAGTCGTTGGCCGCTAACTTCGAGGTGCTACGGGTAGACGGCCCCGACTACCGCCACCGCGCCAGCCTCGGCGAGTGGCTGAGCCCCACGCACCTCGCGCAGCTCGAGAGCACCGAACCCTCACCCGCGCCGCGCCTCAGCCTCACGTTCGATGAGCTCTTCGAGCTCCTGCGCGGTGTGCACCCCACCCGCGTGGGTGGCCTGCTGAAACAGGTGGGCTCCGTGTACCTGCGTGGCGCTAAGACCATCACGTCGCTCAACGACGCGCTGCGGTTCGTGCACTTCATCGACAAGGCCTACGACCTGGAGGTCACGCTGCGCGCCGCCGGCGAAGGTCCGCTCATCGACCTCTTCGACCCCAGCTACCGCGACGGCGCGTACGCCAAGAAGCATTACCGCTGCCTCTCCCGCCTGTCTGAGATGCTGGCCGACGCCCCTGAGGCGGCACCCGCGCCCGTAGACGCCTCCGTAGCCTAGGTCTGACCGCAGCCTGGTTCTCGAACGTTCCTAGCGCGGCTGGAGCGGGTCGTCATCCGTGGCGGGCCTCATGTCGGTGAGCCACGCTGCCAGGTCGTCCGCCAGCGCTGCGCTGGCGCCGGGGCCGCCCATGCGCTCCGCCCCAGCGGCCCTGGCCAGCTCGCGCACGCGCTCGTCCGTGAGCGCGGTCACGAGGGCCTGCGCCACCGCCTCAGGCTGCGCCGCGCTCACCCTGAGGCCGTGGCCGAGTAGCCGCGCCTGGTTCCGCAGGTAGTCGCGGCCGAAGAGAGGCGGCACCTCGAAAGCCACCACTGGCAGGCCGAGACCCACCGCCTGCTCGTTGGCCGTGCCGGCCGTACCGAGCACCGCCTGTGCGCTGGCGAGCACGCTAGCGAAGCGCCCTCGCAACCACCACACGCGGCGCTGGCCGTCATGAGTGCGCCACGCGGCCAGTAGCCCCTGAAGAGTAGGCGGCGCCACGTCAACACGCCACCCCGGCGGAGGCGGGGGCAGCCACTCGTGCGTCCAGGCCACGAGGCCAAGCGTGGGCGGCGCCAGCAGCAGCGCAGCCAACATGAGCCGCACGCTGGTAGCCGCTTGCTCCCGCGAGCCTGGCAGGAGGGCTACCACCGGCACCGCCGGCACCGCGTCGGTACCGCCGAGCTCGCCCCAGAGCGGTGGCGCGTCGAGGCCGTCCATCATGGGGTTACCGAGGTAGGCCGTGTGCGCCACGCCGCGGCTAGCGAGGTAGGCGGCCGTGGCCGCGTCGCGGGTGTAGACCTTCTGCGCACGGCGCAACAGCAGCAGTTCGGGCCCGCGGTAGCTCTCCATGAAGAACCGCAAAGGTGAGCGTGAGCCCTGACCGGCCTGCATGTGATGAACCGACACCAACGGCTGCAGCACCCGACGCGGCGCCCGCACGAGGCTGGCGTGCAGCTGGGCGTACACGTCGCCCACCACGAAAACTGCGTCGGGTCGGGCCCGGCGCAGGTGGCGAGCCTGCGCCAGCGTGAGGCCCAGGAGCCCAGCGCGGACGTCCTGCCAGATGAGACGTGGGTGGTGCATGGTGAAGCCGTCGGACGGTAGGCGCCGCCGGGGTCCGCTCACGGCGAGGCCGGCCCGCTCCAGCTGGGCGCCCAACCCCACCAGCGGGAACGCCTCCACCGTCAGCCACGGCAGCCGCGCCTGCAGGGCCTCGCCCACCCGTGCAGCGATGAAGTCCTCACCATGACCGTTGGAGAGGATGAGGAGCCGCAAGGCGCCGCCTTTCAGGGCTCCTCGACCGGGATGCTGGGCAGTGGCCCCTCGCCCCAGCCGAGCTTGTGGCGCAGCACGTCGAAGCCGCTGCGCCGCCCCGTGGAAAGCAGTCGCAGGCCGCTCTGCGCGGCCGTGAGGACGATGCGGTCACCTACCTGCAGGTCCACGCGCTCCTGACCGTCGATCACCATGGCGATCTCGTCCGAGCGAGTGAGGATCTCGAGACCGATGCTGGAGCTGCCAGGCAGCACGATGGGACGGTTGGTGAGGGAGTGCGGCGCCACGGGCGTGACCACCAGGGCCCGCATGCGGTGATCGAGGATCGGTCCACCTAACGACAGCGAGTACGCGGTGGAACCCACCGGGGTGGAGACCACCACGCCGTCCGCGCGGTACTCCGTGGCGTAGCCGCCGTCCACACGCATGCGCACGCGCACGAGCCGCGTCATGACCCCCTGCGAGAGCATCACGTCGTTCAGGGCCAGGTAACGCGTGGGGCGCCCCACGAGCCTCGCTGCGATGAGCATCTTCTCGAGCACTGGCCACCGGGGCGCGTGCTCCCCGCGGGTGTAGGCCAAGGCCTCATCGGCCCCGAACTCGGCGAGGAAACCGAGCTTGCCCAGGTTGACGCCCATCACGGGCACGCTGGCGCCAGCCAGGCGCCGCCCCACCGAGAGGAGGGTGCCGTCGCCGCCTACAGAGACCACCAGGTCGGCGCCCTCCGCCAGCGTCTGCAGGTCGGCGGCGCCGCTCAGGTCGAGTTCCACCGCCACCCCTTCGCGGCGCATGAGCTCAGCGAGCTCGGAGGCCAGCGGGTGCGCCTCTGGCTTGTGCTGAGTGCTTGCCACCACCGCTCGCCGCAGGCGGCCCACCGGCGTGTCGAACGTTAGCGCCGACTCGATCACTTCGCGTCCACCCCAGAGGGCAGGACGGCCTGCACGTGGTCGAGGACAACGTCAACCACTTGCCCCAGCGAGAGCTCACCCGTGTCGATGAAGATGGCGTCGGTGGCGGGCGCCGACTGCTGCGCGTCCTGTTCGTCGCGCTTCCTGAGGCGCTCGGCGATCTGTCGCAACTCACCGCTGCGCTCCCCGGCGCGGCGCGCGGCGCGGATCTCGGGGTCCGCGGTGAGGAAGAACTTCACGCGCGCGTGCGGGAAGACGGCCGTGCCCATGTCGCGCCCATCTATAACGAACGAGCCCTCCACCTCACGCAGCCTGTCGGTGACCCACGCCCTCACCTTGGGGTGACGCGCCACGGTCGACACGGCCACGTCGATCTTGTCGGTGTTGAGGTCCTCGGTCACGTCCACGCCGTCTATGCTCACGCGGTTGCCGTGCGCGTCGGCGTGCAAGGTGACGTCGTGACGCGCCAGGAGCGCCAGCATGGCTTCCTCGTCGGCTAGGTCCACGTTGGGCTCGAGCGCGGCCAGGGTGGCGGCGCGGTACAAGAGGCCGCTCGACACGTACGCCACACCCAGCCGCCGCGCCAGCAGGCGCGCCACGCTGGACTTGCCCGACGCCGCCGGACCGTCGATGGCGATGACCGTGTTGCCAGACTCCGGCACGGCGCTCACGCGAGCCTCCCGCCGAGCAGGGCGAGGAAGTCGGTGAAGAAGCCCGGGTAGGTCTTAGCCACCACGGCCGGATCGTCGATGACCACGTTGGGCACACGTGCGCCAGCCACCGCCAGCGCCATCGCCATGCGGTGGTCGCCGTAGGTGCTAAGCACCACGGGCCGCTCGGGAGGGCGCGTGAGGGGGTGCACGGTGAGCTCGTCCTCTCCCTCCTCAACCACCGCCCCAAGCCGGCTCAGCTCGGTGGCCATGGCGGTGAGGCGGTCCGTCTCCTTGATGCGTAGGTTGCCGATGTTGGCTATGCGCACGGGGGCGTCGGCGAAGAGCGCTACCACGGCTAGGGTCTGCGCCTGGTCGGGCATGTCGTTGAGGTCGAACACCTGCCCACCGCGTAGCCGGCCGCCGGTGGGACCCGTGACGGTGGTGTACGTAGCGCCGCTGTGTACGCTAGCGCCCATGCTCTCCAGCACCTGGGTCAACCGGGCGTCGCCTTGCCGGGTGGCGCTACCCACGTTGCTGACGGTGACCCTGCCGCCGGTGACCGCCGCCGCCGCCCAGAAGTAGCCGGCCGACATGGCGTCGCCCTCAACGAGGTAGTCGCGCGCCTGGTAGCGCTGCGGCTGCACCTCGAAGCGCTGGTAGCCGCTCCGCTGCACGCTAACGCCGAACTCGCGCATCAGTTCCAAGGTCATGTCGACGAAGGGCTTGGAGAGGAGCTCGCCCGCCACCTCCACCACCACAGGGCCGGCGGCGTACGGGGCGGCCATGAGCAGGGCGGAGAGGAACTGCGAACTGCGGTCGCCCCGCACCTGCACCGCGCCGCCGCGCAGGCCGGCGGCCACCACGTCGACCGGGGGGCACCCGTTGCCGTGTCGCGCCACGGCGTTGGCCCCGAGCTCGTTCAGGGCGTCTAGCAGCTCAGCGATGGGGCGCTCACGCATGCGGGCGTTGCCGTCGAGCTCGAAGCGGCCGCTGCCGAGCGTGACCAGCGCCGTGAGGAAGCGGATGCTCGTACCTGAGAGCCTGAGGTCTAGCTCAGCGCGCGGTGCTGGCACCGGGCCGCCGGCGCCTTGCACCGTGACCTCGCTACCGCGCGACTCCACGCGCACGCCTAGGCGGTTGAGGGCCGTGATCATGACCTCAGAGTCCTCAGCCACCAGGGCGCCCCGCAGGGTGGTCACCCCGTCGGCAAGGGCGGCCACGACCAGCGCCCGGTTGGTGAGGCTCTTGCTGCCCGGCACCGCCAGGGTGCCGCGTGGGGCTACCTGCGGGCCGACGTTAACTGTGGCGGGAAGACGCGACATCGTTCCAAAGATACTATGACGCCCTTCTCGGCCGCCGCCGGGCGCAACTGGCCGCGGTTGGGCTCGCCTGGCACACGGGCCGCGGTTCTCACCTGTTACTCTGCCCCACGTGAGCATCCCGGCCCCGCTGCAGAAGATCGTGGACGAGTTCCGTCAGGCGCCCGAGCCGTTACGGCTCCCGCTGCTCCTCGAGTACGCCAACCGCCTCCCCGCCCTGCCTGAAGGCGTGAGCGGCGAGCTCGAGCGCGTGCACGAGTGCCAGACCCCCCTGTTCCTCAAGACCGAGGTCGACGGCCAGACCGTGCGCCTGTACTTCGAGGCCCCACCGGAGGCGCCGACCACGCGCGGTTTCGCAGCCGTGATAAGCGCGGGGCTCGATGGCGCTAGCGTAGACGACATCTTGAGCGTGCCCGACGACTTCTACGAGGCGATGGGGCTAACCAAGCTCATCTCGCCCCTGCGGCTGCGCGGCATGGGCGCCATAGTCGGGCGCATCAAGCGTCAGTTGCGTTCCTATGCTAATATCTAACGGCTTGAGTTAGGTCGGGCCGCGTTATGGCCCGTGGAGGAAGCTGAATGAAGAAAGACATCCATCCCAAGATGGTGGCCTGCAAGGTCATCTGCGACGGCGAGGTCGTCATGGAGACCTACAGCACTAAGCCCGAGCTGCACGTAGACGTGTGGTCCGGCAACCACCCGTTCTACACCGGCGAGCAGCGCTTCATCGACAC
>CAZFFG010000064.1:0-10623 GCA_964518275.1 uncultured bacterium
GCTTCCACGTGCTCTTCTTCCCGCAGCACATCGCGGGCCTCATGGGCATGCCGCGGCGCATCCAGACCTACCCCGCCGGCATCGGCCTCGAGACCGTGAACATGATCTCTACCATCGGTAGCTGGATCATGGGTGTGGGTCTCATCCTAATCCTCATCAACGTCATCCAGGGCTTCCGCTCGCCTAAGAACGCCGGCAACGACCCCTGGGACGGGCGCACCCTCGAGTGGACCATCCCCTCGCCGCCGCCCTTCTACAACTTCAAGGTTCAGCCAGTGGTGAACTCGCTCGACGCCTTCTGGGCCCAGAAGCACCCGGAGTCCATGCACGTCACCCCGCCCGACCCGGCGGAGGGGCGTAAGTACGACGCGGGCGGCATCCACATCCCCGGCCAGTCCTGGTACCCGATGGTGGCAGCGCTCTCCATCACCGTCGGCTGCTACGGCCTGATGTACGACAACATGATCCTGGCCATCCTCTCCGGTCTGTCCTTCATCTTCTGCATCTTCGCCTGGGCGTTCGAAGGCGTGGGAGGACGGCACCTGCACTTCGACACCGAGGAGTCCGCATGAGCGCCCAGCCCGCCGTACCGGCCGCGACCGAGCACGCGGCCCCCTACCGCTCCAGCAAGCTGCCCGACGTCAAGCTCATGATGTGGGTGTTCCTGGCGTCCGACACCATGTTCTTCGGGTCGCTCATCGGCACCTACTTGGCTTACAAGGACCGCAGCCTCGTGGGCCCGCTGCCCGTCGACGTCTTCGACATCCCGCTCACCACCATCAGCACCTTCGTGCTGCTCATGTCGTCGTTCCTCATGGTGCTATCGCTCCACGCCATCAGGCAGAACGACCTCCCGAAGTTCAGGCTCTGGACCGCCGGCGTGGCGTTCTTCGGCTCGATCTTCCTAGGCTTCCAGATCTACGAGTTCGTGCACTTCGTGAACATGGGCCTCACCATCAAGCAGAACCTCTTCGGCACCACGTTCTTCATCCTCACAGGAACCCACGGGGTGCACGTGACGGTAGGGGTGATATGGCTGGTGAGCCTCATCATGGCGTCCTACCTAAGACCGATGTCCGCCAAGGACGCGGTGTACGTCGAGATCGCGGGCCTCTACTGGCACTTCGTCGACATCGTCTGGATCGTGATCTTCACGGTCATCTACCTCGTGGAATTCGTGTAGGCGGCCGCTGATGGCAAACAACAAACACTCCTCCGTCGCTGGTTACATCATCGTCGCCCTCATCCTGGGCGTCATCACCTACGTCGAGTTCGCCATCGTGGAGTACCCGCAAGAGTGGCTCGGTCGCGGCTGGACCATGTTCTGGCTCATCGCGCTCTCCATCGTCAAGTTCGTCATGGTGGTCATGTACTTCATGCACCTGAAGGACGACGACAGCACCTACACGGGCTTCTTCAGTAGCGGCATGTTCATCTCCATGGCCACCTTCGTGGGCCTAACCGCCATGTTCATCCTGCCGCGCGCGGTGGTGAGCACCCAACCGCAGAACGTGCAGGCCGGCCACGCCACGCACGACGTGCCAGACGACGTCATGGCACTGGTGGAGTCGGACGGCATGAGTAGGGCGCCAGCGGAGCGGGCCGACAGCCCGCGGCCCGCCGACCGCAGCGTGGTGATAACCCCGCCGCAGGCCAGCAACGACGCCAGCTCGTACGAGCTGAACCTGCCTGCCCCAGCCGAAACCGCCGCCACCGATAGTGCGGCCGCGGCCGACACGGGCAGCGCCACCACGGAGGCCGCCGAACCCGCGGCCACCGACGCCGAGACCGCCACCACTGAGGACGCCCCGGCAGCGGACACCGCCACGGTGAGCCTCACCTGGGACACCGAGCTGGGCGCCGCCACTTACAACACCAACTGCGTGGCGTGCCACCAGGGAAGCGGCCAGGGCATCCCGGGCGCCTTCCCACCCCTGGCGGGTCACGCGGCCGACGTGTACGCGGCCGGTGGCGCCACCTACCTCATCGACGTCGTTCTCTACGGTCTAGAGGGCGCCGTCCAGGTGAACGGCACCACCTACAACGGCTTCATGCCCGCGTGGAGCCAGTTCTCCGACGACCAAGTGGCCAACGTCCTCAACCACGTCGTCACCAACTGGGGCGACACCCCCGCCGACTTCGTGCCGTACCAGGCTGCCGACGTTGCTGCAGAGCGCGGCAAGGACCTCGACGCCGAGGACGTGCACAGCATCAGGGGCCAGTTGGGCCTATAACGCACTAACACGAGCCTGTCGTCAGGGCAGGCTTCAACCGAGCTCGGGCGCGCGCGGACCTCCGCCGCGCCCGGTTTCGGTTTAGCATGACCCTGATCGCGGCGCTCCGTGCCCGCGCGAAGGGTAACGTAATGCTTTATCTCGATTGGCAGATCGAGCCTGTGCTCATCGGGCTCATCACCACCTTAGGGGTCACCTACTACCTGGGGGTGGGACCGCTTCGGAGCCGGCTGGCGCCCGACAAGCCGTACCCCACCGGGCAGGCGCTCGTGTTCGGCGCCGGGCTGGTGCTCCTCTTCCTCATCGAGGGCTCCCCCCTCCACGACCTCGCCGAACGCTACCTGCTGTCGGCCCACATGGTGCAGCACCTGCTCCTCACCTACGTCGTGGCGCCCTTGCTGCTGGCCGGTTCGCCCGCTTGGCTGCTGCGCGCAGCGCTGATCAACAAGACCATGTACCCCATCTCGCGGGTACTGCTGCACCCCCTCACCACCTTCGTGGCGTTCGCGGTGGTCATGTACGTGTACCACCTGCCCCGCATCTACGATCTAGCGCTCATCAACACCTCGCTGCACCACAGCGTGCACGTCATTATCCTCGTGGCCAGCCTCATGCTGTGGTGGCCCTCGCTCAGTCCCCTCACGGAGCTACCCCGGCCGCCCTACATCGTGCGGCTGGCCTACCTGTTCCTCGTGCCGGTCTCGCAGCTACCCATCTTCGCTGGCATCACCTTCGCGCCCGAACCCCTCTACCAGATGTACGCCAACATGCCCACGCGCGCCTTCGGACTCTCCGTGCTCGAGGACCAAGCCATCGCCGGGGTCATCATGAAGGTCTTCGGGGTCATCGCGTTCGGGATCCCGTTCATCGTCACGTTCTTCAACTGGTACCGCAGCGAGCTCGCCCCCGGCCGCCCCCAGCGCCCCGGCGACGATGGCCGCCCCGTCAGCGAGACCGCCGCGTGAGCGGCGCTAACGACCCCCGCCTGGCCGACCTCGCGCCGCACCTGGGCGACGACCGCGAGCTATGGGACGGCGCCGACCGCCCCCGCGCCATGAAGCTCATCCAGGGCTACGTCTGGCATCCGCGGGAGGCTCACATCGACCTGTTCGCTTACGTGCCTGCCGAGCTGCCCGGCGGCGTGCACGTCCTAATGGACGCCATGCCCGCAGCGCCGTTCGCGTTCTTCGACGACGGCACCCTCAGCGCCACGCAGCAGGTGTACCAGCTCACGCTCGTGCGCATTGTGCAGCCCGGCGCTAACCCCGCCGAGGGGCTGCAGGAGGTAGCCGCCGAGCTCCAGGCGCACCTGAACACCACCCCCGAGGGCGTGGGCTGGCAGCTGATGGAGGACCTGCGCGAGGTCGACTGACGGCTAGGTTTACGGCCGCTGTGTTCAGGTTTACGGCCGCTGTGTAACGACGCGTAGCTCGTCCGGGTACATGAAGCCCTGCTGGCGGGCCAGCTGCTCGCGGAACGCCTCGTCGTAGGCTCGGTCGGCCACTGCGGCCAGCGCGTCGCGCTCGGCGCGCATCTGGTCGACCTCGCGCTCCAAGCGGCTGATCTCGCGCCGGTGCACGAACAGCCGGTCGGCTTCCACGTAGTTCAGGTAGAGGAGCTGAAGCGTGCCGACCGTGGCGATGAGCACGATGACCCAGTGCGGCTTGCGTTTGGCGGCCTGCTCGTTCGGGGTCTCGCTCACCGCATGACCTCTTGTAGCGCCACGGCCTCCCGCAGGAAACGCACGGCGTCCTCGGGCAGGGTGGGGTTGACGAAGAAGCCCGTACCCCAGTCGAAGCCGGCCTGGTTGGTGAGGCGCGGGAGGATCTCGATGTGCCAATGGAAGTCGGGCTGCCCCACCGTTACGTCTGTGTGCAAGGTGAGGTTGTACGGGGGGCTGTCGAGCGCGTCGCTGAGGCCCTTCACCAGCACCTGCAGGATGTCGGCCAGCTGCGGGAGGCTGTTAGCGGCCACCCCAACGTACGAGCTGACGTGCTGCCGAGGAAGGATCCACGTCTCGAACGGCGTCTTAGAGGCGTAGGGGGCGAAGGCTACGAAGGCCTCGTTCTCGGTGACCACCCGCTCGCGCAGCTTGAGCTCCTGGCTCAGGACGTCGCAGAACAGGCAGGTGCCGTGCACCTGGTGGTGCTCCGCGGCCACCTGCTTCTCCTCGCCCACCCACCTGTCGGTGACCGGCACCGCCAGCACCTGCCCGTAAGGGTGGTCGTAGAGGGCGCCAGCAGCGCGGCCGAAGTTGCGGGTGAGCTGCATGTGGCGCACGCCTGGCCGGGCGGCCGCGACCTCCAGGCGGTCGCGGTAGAAGCGCAGCACCTCGGTGAGGTGGCTCGGGTTCATGGTCTCGAGCCGTTCGCGCGCGTCGGGGTGCTCCACGATGAGCTCGTGGTAACCGAGCGCGGGGAGCTGCGTGAAGAGGCCCTCCCCGGCGTCCACCGCATGCGGCTTGGGGCTCACCATGCCCGCCGGGTGCACGAGGGCGCGCATGCGCCAGTCGGGGCTGTCCACCCCGGAGGTGACGGGCCGTACGGCCGCGACCTCCGCACCCACTGACGAGCCGCCACCTGGCGACAGCGGCGACATGGGGGCCGCCAGCGGCACGCTCCCGAAGTCAGACGCCTCCAGCCCGCGCTCTGGGGACAGGAGTACCCAGGCGCGCCCGAACGGATCGCGACGGAAGAGCGGCATGCGTCGTAAGTTTACTTCGCACGTGGCGACGCCGACGTGCCTTAGTTCATGAGCGGGGCCTGAGGGTCAGCGAACAGCGGAACGGGACGACGGCCGAGGTTGCGGCGCTACGTACCAGCGGCCGACGTGCGGCGCAGCCGGTAGGCTCAGCCGAAGAGCCCCTCTTGCTGCGGGCCGCTCTCCACCAGTGGCAGCGCGGTCACCTCGCGGAACTCGAGGCCCAGGGCGCCGAGGCGGTTGAGGGCCGGCGCCGTCACGGCGGGCGCGGCCAGCACACCGCGCACCTCGGCGTGGCCGACCATGGCGCGCACGCTCTCCACGTAGCGGCTGAGCTGGTGCACGGCCTCGTGCGTGGCCTTGCCGCGCTTGAGCTCCACCACCACCAGGCGCCCGCTGACGTCGCGCGCGAGCAGGTCGATGCCGCCCACGTCGGTGGGCAGCTCCATCTCCAGCACGGTGAGGCCCGGTTCGATGACCGACGGGTCGCGCGCCAGGGCGCGCTGCATCTCGGCCTCGGTACCCATGAGCACGAAGTTGCCGTTATCGCCCAGCTCGAGCGCCACGGCCAGCGCGGGCCGCTGGAACGCCACGCGCACGAACTCAGCGGGCGTGAAACGCTCGGCCACCAGCACGGCCACGCCGTCCTCTAGCGTCACGTCTACCCGGTCGGTGTGCGGTTGCCAGTTCACGGGCTTCACGCCCCGCGGGCCCTGCACCTGCACGCTGCCGTCGGCCTTCAGCATCACCACGTACTCGCCGGCCTCAGCCACGCTGGCAGCGCGGCCCGAGTAGAGCACCTCGCACTCGGCCACCACCTGCACGAGGGCGCCACCCTGGCGCAGCTGCTCGTCTAGGAACGCAGCCAGCTCCTCGTGCGACGGGTCGGTTAGCAGGTCTCTGACCACGCAGGGCAGGATATCAGGGGCAGGCGGGGTCGCGTCCTTCCGTTCGGGTGGCGCCGGCGTTGAGCGCTTGGCGCTGCGCCGGGCGGGGGGGCGCCCGCTGGTAGACTCGCAGACATGGCCCTTCTAGGAGCGCACGTCTCCACCGCCGGCGGCGTAGCCAAAGCGTTCGCACGCGGCGCAGAGATCCACAGCGAGTCGTTACAGATCTTCGTTAAGAGCCCCAACCAGTGGCGCGCCAAGCCGCTCGACCCCGCGGATGTGAACGCGTTCATCGAGGCGCGCACCGCAGCGCCGCAGCCGGTGGTGGCCCACGCCGCCTACCTCATCAACCTGGCGAGCCCCAAGGAGGAGGTGCTCGAGAAGTCTAAGGCGGCGCTGCTGGACGAGCTCCAGCGCTGCAGCGCCCTGGGGGTCGACGGCCTCGTGTTCCATCCGGGCGCGCACCTGGGCGCGGGCGAGGACGCCGGCATCGACCAGATAGCCCGCTCGCTCGACGAGATCCTGGCGGCCGACCCCACCATCACCACCAAGGTCCTACTGGAGAACACGGCCGGGCAGGGCAGCACGCTCGGCGCTAAGTTCAGCGAGTTGCGCCGCATCATCGACCTGGTGGACCAGGACACCAAGGTGGGCGTGTGCCTCGACAGCTGTCACGCCTTCGCGGCCGGCTACGACCTCTCAACACCGGAGGGGTACCGTGGCAGCTTCGACGAGTTCTTCGAGGTCATCGGCCAGGAGCGGCTGGCCTGCATCCACCTGAACGACTCCAAGCACCCGCTCGGCTCCCGCAAGGACCGGCACGACAACGTGGGTGCCGGCCTCATCGGCATGGAGTTCTTCGCCCGCGTTATCCATGACCCCGCTCTCAGCGGCCTGGCCATGGTGCTCGAAACGCCGCTGGGCGACGACGAACTGGGCCACAAGCGCGACCTCGAGACGCTGCGGGGTCTGGAGGCCTCCGCGTGAGCGCCAACGCCCCGCTCATCCAGCTCGCCAAATTGAACCACAGCCTCCTGACCCGCAACCTGGAGGGCCTGACCAACGAACAGGCGCTGGTGACGCTCTTCGAGGGCGGTAACCACCTCAACTGGCTGGTGGCGCACCTGGTAGCTGCCCGCGACGACATGTTGGCCACGCTGGGCGCGGAGCGGGTGCGCAGCGCTGACGTGGATAACGCCTTCGACTTCGGCAGCAAACCGCCCAGCCCCGAGGAGGCGTGGCCGTTGGCGCAGCACCTAGCGGACTACCTCACGGCTCACGACCGGCTGCTGGCCGCCCTCGAGGCCGCGACCGACGAGCAGTTGGCGCAGCCCCGCGGCGACAACACGCTCGGTTACGAGCTCAACTTCATGCTGTGGCACGAGGCGTACCACGTGGGTCAGGCCACGCTCTACCGCCGTAAGGCCGGCCTCAAGAGCCCGATCGGCTGATCAGCGGCCCAGCGCCCAGCTCCCGTCGCGGACCTCGACCATCACCAGGGCGCGCTCGTCCAAGCCCGCATGGTCGCTGCCGCTGTAGTCGAACACCCCGCCGGCCCCGAAGTAGGGCCCCATCTCCTCGAGCCCGCTACGGATGGCCGCGCGGGTAGCGACCAGGTCCGTTGGGTCGAGGGTGCCGGCGGAAGCCGCGTACTGCACGGCCTGCTCGATGAGCCGCACCGCGTCGTACATGTGGGCGGCGAACGAGGTGAGCGTGTCGGCCCCGAACGACTCAGCGTAGGCGTCGGCGAACTCCAGCGCCGACTCCTTCAGCGGGTGGTTAGCCGCCAACTGGGCGGCCACCAGAGCAGGGCCCATGGGCATGCGCACGCCCTCAGCGGCCGCGCCGGCCAGCTCGAGGAACGCGGGTGCGCCCACGCCGTGGCTCACGTAGATGTCGCCACCGAACTGCCGCTCACGTAGGGCACGCACCATCCGAGCGCTGTCCTCCGCGATGCCCCACACCACCACCGCCTGCGGTCGGTCCAGGATGGCGGCGAGAGCGGGCGCCACGTACGACTCGGCGTCGCGGTCGTAACGCACCACCGTGTTCAGACGCACGTCGACGTTCGCCAGCGCCAGCTGCAGCTCGAGCAGCCCGCTCTCGCCGTACTCGTCGGAGAGGGCCATGACGGTCACGTCGGTCACACCGCGCGCTTGCAGGTCGGCCACCAAGCCGCGGACCATGAGCGCGTCGCTCTGGGCGGCCTGGAAGATCCAGCGGCGCTGCGCGGCGGGCCGGGCGATGGGCGCGGCGGCGGCCAGGCTGATGGTGGGCACGTTGGCGGTCTGGGCTGGCGCCACGATGGCCTGCGAGGAGGACGACAGCGTGCAGCACACGAGGGCGTGGAGCTGGTTCTCCTCTAGCAGCCGCTCCACGGCGTCCACGGCGCCCGCCACGGTGGAGGCGGAATCGAGCAGTACGAACTCCACGTTGTAGCCTGCCAGGCCGCCTTGGCCGGCCACGATGCCTTGGAGGAGATCCAACGTGTTGGCCTCGCCCGCACCCAACGCGGAAGCGGGGCCGGTCTGGTCGAGCACGACCCCGATGCGGAGCGTGGCGGCGCTGGCACCTGACTGCGCGACGACCAAGCCGATGACCGAGACTGCCAGGACGAGTAGGGCTGCGGTTACGAGTGCCTTCGGTTTCGTTGCGCGACGCTGCATGGTCGCTCCTCTCGGGAACGTGAGATCGGGTGGGGGCTGGCTCAGCGGGCCACCACGGGCCTAACGGGCATCAGCGGCTCTTGCGGTTCCAACCCGGCGAACTGGCTCCCCTCCTCGAACCAGCTTCTTGGTGCCGGGTGCCCCCACAGCGTCTGGCGCTGGGGGTCGTCTAGCCGCCAGCCTATGGGTTCGAAGTCGGGGTCGCAGGTCAGGTAATCGCCAGTGAACAATTCTATGCGGTGACCGTCGGGGTCGCGCAGGTAGAGGAAGAACGCGTTGGAGATGCCGTGGCGCCCGGGTCCGCGCTCGAAGGCGGAGCGCCAGCCGGTGGAGGCGAGCACGTCGCAGGCGCGGATGATGTCGAGCTCGCCGCGCACCCAGAACCCCACGTGGTGCAGGCGTGGACCCACGCCGTTGGTGAGCGCCACGTCGTGCACGTTGCCCTTGCGCTGCATCCACACGGCCCACAAGCGCGGCTGAGCCTCCTCGGTGTGCGTGTACTCGCTGGTGCGGAAGCCGAGCTCGCCGGCGAGGAACGCGTGGGTGCCCTGCAGGTCGGCGGCGAAGAGGTTGACGTGGTCGATGCGCTGCACGGCCGCGCTGTAGTACTCGCCGTAGCGCTGCAGGCGGCGCTCTACCTGTTCCTGGCTGGCGTACAGCGCCAGGGGGTGACCGAAGGGATCGGTGACGTGCAAGCTGCGGCCCTGGCCGGGAGCGCTGACCCACGCGGCCTCGAGGCCGCGCGCGGTGAAGTAGCTGTGAGCGGCGTCGAGGTGAGCATCGCTGCGTACCCGGAAGCCAAGGCGCAGGCACTCACCGGCCGCACCGCTGCGCAGCACGAGCGAGTGGTGGCCGCGCTCCTCGAGCCCGCGCAGGTACACGGCGTCAGGCTCCACGGCCGTGACCACGAAACCGAGCCCCTCCTCGTAGAAGGCGCGCGAGCGCTCTAGGTCGCTCACGCCGAGCTCCACGTGCGCTATCCGCACGATGTCGAACGGCGGGCTCGCGTTGGCCGGCACCAGCGGACTGCCGCTGGCTCCCGGCCGCGCGCTCGGCGTCGCCTCGGACCCGTGACCGGCGCTCATGCGGTGGTGGGCCTCGGGGTGCGAGAGGCCTCGAGGAACTCGTGAACGCGCCTGACGAGCGGGTCGAGGTCGTAGCTCATGTAGAAGGCGCTCTGCGTGCGCACGGGGTCGCCGAAGAAGTACTTCTCGTACAGGTTCTGGCGGCCGCCGAAGCCGGAGATGGTCATGTCCCAGGCTAAGCGGAAGAGGCGGATGCGTTCGTCGGCGCCGACGTTACGCGCCTGGAGGAACTTGTCGACCGCGTCGGCCATGGGTCCGTGGCGCTCGGCCTCGGTGGGGATCATGATGAGGCCGCTAGCGGCGAGCAGCTGCAGCAGCTCCACCATGCGCGGGTAGACCTGGGGGAAGTAGTTGCGGGCGGCGTCCAGCGCCGCTCGGCCTGGGGTCATGGTGCCGAACTCGTCTAGCTCGGCGGTGGCCTCCGCCTGCGTTCGGTACGCCTTGAGGGTCTCGAGCACGATGATGAGCTCGGCCATCTTCTGCTGCACGTGCTGGAACTGCTCGCTGCCGATGGCGCGAACGATGGACTCTGCCACCCCGAGGAACGCCTCGGCCTTAGCGATCTTGACGTTTATGACCTGGTGCGCCATCTGGTACACGGCGCCGGTGGCGGGGTAGGCGCGGTTGGCGAGCGCAACGTCGCCGTGCAGGAACACGCGGTCCCAGGGCACCAGCACGTCGTCGAACACCACCAGGGCGTCCATCTCGTCGAAGCGCGAACCGAGCGGGTGGTCTTCGCGGCTCCTGCCCAGGTCGAGCGGTTCGCGGCCTACGAACGTGAGCCCGGGCGTGGAGCAGGGTAGCGCGAAGCCCAGCGCGTAGCGGGCCATCTCCGGGTCCTCCTTCAGCACCGTGGAGGGGAAGATGAGGATCTCGTCCGCGATGGGCAGGGTGGCCAGCATGCGGGCACCCCGCACGATGAGGCCCTCGTCGGTCTCGCGCACCACCCCTAACGCGATGTAGGGGTCGGGCAGCTGGTCGGCGCGGGCGCCGCGGTTCACCTGCGGGTTGGTGAGCGCGTGGGTGAGGCACAGGTCGTTCTCGCGCACGT
>CAZFFG010000065.1:0-10618 GCA_964518275.1 uncultured bacterium
GGAGGCGCTGGTCGCGTTGCTCGTTGAGGGACTTCTGGCTCATTGGGCTAGCTTTGCACGATTCGCCGCGGTTGCGGCGGCGCGCCGGTCAGCCGATGGCCTTGACGGTGTACTCGGTAACCCGGCCGTTGATCTCGACCTTGAACTTATCGCCAACGCGGCGGCCAACTAGCGACCGACCGAGGGGCGACTCGTCGCTCACGCGGGGGATGTCGCCGTCGAGCACGCCCGACTCCACGGAGGACACGAGCTGCACCACGAACTCATCGCCTGAGGCGTCGAGAGTGGCGGTGCTACCGAGGTCGATGCGCTCTGCGCTAGCGGGCTCGTCGATGATCTCGGCCCGCGCGATCTGCTCCTCGAGGCGGTCGATGCGCTGCTCGATGCGCGACTTCTCGGTCTTGGCGTCCTCCAGACCGGAGTCGTCGTAGTCGTCGGATGAGCCCGTGAGCTCCTGCAGGATGCGCGTGGCCTCCTCGAGCCGTTCTAGTTCTAGGTCACGTTCCGCCTTCAGGCGCTCGTAACCCTCAGGCGTGATGCGGATTCTTAACGCCATGTTCACTCCACTTCTGTGCTTCGAACCAGCTGAGACGGTAGGAAGCGGCTTGCCCCATGTAGCGGGACAAGCCGACAGGTCCTTGGACTGTGCCCCGATTCTACAGCACCACGTCCGTTCAGGCCGACTACCGGAACACCAGCACCCCACGGTGGCCCGGCTGTAAGCCCGCTCACCAGACGCCTACACACCCTTCGTACACTGAAGCAGATGACACCGCTTCGCGCCGGCATGCTGTCGGTCTCCCTCCTGTTAGCTGCCGTCCTGATCTTCCTCAACACCCGCGATGCCGACCCGGCGCTCCAGCGAGCCGCCTTCACCGAGCCGCAGCTGCCCGCCAGCTACGTACCACTGGAGGAGGCGCTGGCGAGCGGCGACGTGACCGCGCTAGAAGAGCTGGCGCACGCCGATGACAGCTACCGCGCCTACCTGAGCGCCATGCACCTGGCCAGCCTGGAGCAGCTCCCGCCCGCCACGCGCCTCAGCGCGCTCGAGCGGGGCCTCGCCCTACGGATCGACGACGCGCTGCAACGGCGCGAGAACCTCGACCTCCTCATCACGCAGGCCGAGCTGGCGCTCGCCGCTGGCGAAACGGACAAGGCGCTCAGCAGTTACCGCGCGGCCCTACCCGACTCGCGAGCCGTGGCGCCTTTCACCCAGCTCGAGACCGACCCGTACCGCCGCGCTGCCGCGTTCCAGAACGCCGGCCTCCAAACGCGGGCCCTCGAGGAGCTAGACGGCCGCGCCGCGCCGTCCATCGAGGCGCCCGCCCTGCGAGCCCTCGGCCGCTACTCGGAGGCCCTCGACGCCTACCGCCGCTGGTTGGCGGAGGCGCCCAGCAACGAAGCCGCTCTGCTGGGAGAAGCGTGGTGCCTCTTCTACCTCGGCCGCGACGCGGAGGCCGTCGCCGCCTTCACCGCCCTGGGCGCCAGCGGCCACTACGGGCTGGGGCTCCTGGCGAACCGCGCCGGCGACATCGACCGCGCCGTTGAGCACTTAGTCGACACGGGGCGCGCCGACCTGATGTGGCTGGCCACCGGCCTGTACGAGGCGCGCGACCGCTTCGCGGATAGCCTGCCCATCTACCTTCAGCTGGCGCGAGGCAGCAGCGCTTACGCCGACGACGCTGCCTACAGGGCCTTCGTGCTGGCCGGCCGCCTAGGCGACACGGCGGTGATGGACGAAGCGCGCGCGCTGCTTCCCGCCGGCAGCTTCTTCGCCATGAAGCTCGGTGGCGCCCCAGCCGTCCCCGACCCGGCCACCGCGCCGGTAGGGCCGCTCACCGAGGCGGCGCTAGCGGGCGAGACGGGCACGGAGCTGGCCATAACTGCGGCAGCGCTGGCGCACGGCCTACACGGCGCCGGCTACGAGGTGGCCGCCGTGGGCGAGCTGCTCTTCGCGCTGCGTGAGGCCGAAGCAGCTAGCGACGTGCTTGCCGTGGTGGAAGTGGCCGAGCTGCTGCAGAGCATGGACGAGTACCGCCAGAGCGTACGTGCCGCGCGGGAGCTGTTGGCTGCCGGCCAGGACGACCTGCGGGTGTGGCGCCTCGCCTACCCGCCCGCCTGGCCGCTCACCGTGGTGGAGGAGGCCGCCGTGAACGGCATCGAGCCCGCCCTTATCTGGGCGGTCATGCGCCAGGAGTCCGCCTTCAGTCCGGTGGCCATCTCGCGCTCCGGCGCGCAGGGGCTCATGCAGGTCATGCCCACCACCTGGGACTGGATCGGCGAGCTGCGCTCCGAGGAGCCCACCGACCCGTTCGTGGTGCGCGAGAACATCGCCTACGGCGCCACCTACCTGGCCTGGCTCATGCGCTACTTCGACGGCGACGAGGAGCTCGTCATCGCCGGCTACAACGGCGGGCAGGGTTACGTGCGGCGCTTGTTCGAGAGCGAGTGGGTGGCCGAAGACAAGGACGAGTTCTACCGCGAGATCGACCAGCCCGAGACCCGCGAGTACCTGCAGAGCGTGTACGAGAACCTCGCCGTGTACCGCGTGCTCTACCCGAGCTTGGCATCGGGGGAAGTGGCCGCAGCGGAGTAGACGCCTGGCGGCAGACGCCGCGGCAACGTCACGCGGAAGGTGGTGGCTCCCGGGCGAGAAGTCACGCTCAGGCTGCCACCGTGACGCTTGGTGACGATCTCGTTGCTGATGTAGAGCCCCAACCCGGTGCCCTCGCCCACGCCTTTGGTGGTGAAGAACGGCTCGAACAGCCGCCGCAGCGCCGCCTCGGGTATGCCCTCGCCGTCGTCGTGGAACTCAACCGTGATCTGCTCGTCGGTGCAGCGCGTCTCGAGGGTCAGGTGCCCACCGGCCGGCATGGCGTCGACCGCGTTAGCTATCAGGTTGGTCCACACCTGGCTGAGCTCGCTTGGGTACGCCTCCACCACGGGTAGCTCAGCGCCGTAAGCGCACGTGACCTCCACCCCGGCCGTCTTCAGCTTGTGCCGCATGACGGCGAGCGTGTTGTTGAGGCTGCCATGCACGTCCACCTCCGCGTGCGGCGCGCGGTCTAGGTGGCTGTACTCCCTGATGGACGCCACTAGGCTCGAGACCGCCTCGCTACTCAGCGCGATCTCGCGCAGCAGCGTGCGGCAGGCGGCGTCCGCTGCTAACCACTCGGCCACGGCGGCACGGTTGCCAACGGCGAACGGCTCCACTGCGCTTTTCAGGGCTGCGGCGGTCCAGCCAGCGTCCGCCAGCTCACCAGCCGCCCGCCACGGCTCCTCCGCGCCGTAGCCGTCTAGCGCACCGAGCAGCGCGTCCTCCTCCCCCGGGCCCGAACCGAAGGCGAGCCGGTCCGCCTCGAACTGCCGCGCTGCCACCGCGCCGAGCTCCAGCGCCGCGCGCATCTCGGGCGGGTTAAGCGGGCGGGCGAAGAGGGCGATGGCGCGGGCGTCGCGGAGGTCGTTGGCCGGTCCCAGCTCTTTAGCGCTGCGGCGCAGGGCCGCAGCCGGGTTGTTCAGTTCGTGCGCCAAACCGGCGGCCATGGTGCCGAGCCCCGCCAGCTTCTCGCGCCGGGCGAGCAGCGCCACCAGCCGGTGCTCCCGCTCCAGCGACGTGCTGTAGATGGCGGCCGCCACCCCAGGACTAGCCAGTAGCCGCTCGAACGCCTCGCGGCTCACCTCCAGCACCCGCGCAGCGCTCACCGCCCGCACCGAGGCCGTGCGCACCCGGCGCCCCAGCAGCGCGAGCTCGCCCACCACGTCGCCGGGACCCCGGCGCGCCACGAGCTCCTCCACGCTGCCCTCCCGCACGCTGACCTCGAAGGCGCCCTTCAAGATCACGTACATCTCGTTACCCTGCTCACCCTCGCTGATGAGCAACTCGCCGGGCGCCAGCTCGCGCTCGTTCGAGCAGTCCAGCAGGGTGCGCAGGTCGGCGGGTAGCAGGCCGGCGAGCAGCTCCACCTGCGCCAGGTACTCCAGGGCGGTCTCGGCGCTCACGCTCCCCCTACCTCTCCGCCAGGTACTGATGGATGAGCTGCACGGCCATCGCCCCCTCGCCCACCGCGGAAGCGATGCGCTTCACGGAGCGCAAGCGTACGTCGCCCGCTGCGAAGACGCCCGCTGCGCTCGTCTCAAGCCAGAGCGGCCGGCGCCTCCCGCTGGCGCTGGCGGGGAACGCGGCCAAGGCGGGGCCCGTGGGCACGTAACCGCGCTCGTCTAGCACCACCCGACCCGCCAACCAGCCGCTATGCGGTTCGGCGCCGATGAACACGAACAGTGCGTCCGCCGCCAGCGCCTCGCTCTGAGCGGAGCCGGTGCGCACCGTGCTCACGGACTCCAGGCGCCGCTCGCCGTGCACGGCCACCACAGTGCGGCCAGTACAGACGCGGATGTTGGGCGTCTGCTCGATCTGCGCCACGAGGTACTGCGACATGGAGGCAGCGATGCTCGCGCCACGCGCCAGCAGGGTCACGCTCTGCGCGTACTGCGCTAGGTACATGGCGGCCTGCCCAGCTGAGTTGCCAGCCCCGACCACCACCGCGTGCCCGTCCTTCACCGCCAGCGCCTCGGAGAGCGCAGCGCCGTAGTAGAGCCCGCTGCCCGCCAAGCGGTCGGCGCCTGGAACGTCGAGCCGGCGGTAGCTCACGCCCGTGGCCACGAGCACCGCGCGACCGCCGACATCGCGGCCGTCGGCCAAGCGCACCACGGTGTAGCCGCCGCTCGGTTCGAGACCTACCGCCTCGCTGGGGGTGAGGATCTCCGCGCCGAAGCGGCGCGCCTGCGTGGTGGCGCGGCGGCTGAGGTCGGCGCCGCTCAAGCCGGCGGGGAAACCCAGGTAGTTCTCGATGCGTGAGCTCATGCCGGCCTGCCCCCACGATGACCAGGTCGTACAGCTGCAGGTCGGGTGTTGTGCGGAGGCCTATGTGCCGCGCGATGTCGGCCACGGCCGGTTTGAGCAGGGGCGTCCCGTCCGGCAGCAGCACCACCGGCAGGTCTCCTGGGCCGGCGGCGGCCAACGCCAGCAGCTGCGCCGCCTCGGGCGCAGCCTCCACGTCGAGCCAGCGGTACGGCACCACGTTGCGGCCCAAGAACTCCTTCACGACGTGGGAAGCGGCGGAGTACGGGTGGCCGATGACGGTGACGGCGGAAGAGTCTGGCTGGAAGTCAGCCTGCCAGTCGTCCAAGAGGTCGGTGAGCACTGGGTAGAGACGCTCCTCCGGCGGGTCCCACGGCTTCATGAGGTAGTAGTCGAGCTGGGTCTCGTTGATGGCCTGGATGGAGGCCTGCGAGTCGGCGTAGGCGGTTAGCAGCACGCGCTTGGCGGCGGGGTAGAGCTCCCGCGCTTGCGCCAGGAACTCGAGGCCCGTCATGTGCGGCATGCGTTGATCTACGAGGAACAGCGCCACCGGTTCGCTGGCCAGCTTGGCCCTCTCGAGCAGCTCCAGCGCGAGCTCCCCGGAGTCTGCGCGCAGTACTCGGTAGTTGGCGCCGTACTCGCGTCGCAGGTCGCGCGCCACGGCGCCGAGCACGCCTAGGTCGTCGTCCACCGCCAAGATGATCGGCTGGACGTCCCCCTCGCTCATCAGGCTGCGCCGGCACCTTTCGGGCCGACGAGCCCGCTCGCGCCAGCGACGCGCGCCGACATGGCTAGGCCGGCGTCGGTTGCGGGCAAGGGCCAGTGGATGCTCCCGCGCACCTCCAGCGCCTTGTGGGCCGCAGACGCGCTGCCCTGCTCATCGCCCGCTTCCCGCAGCGCCACCGCCAACAGCCGGTAGCCCTTGAGCGAGTACGGCAGCATGCGGCGCGCGTCCACCCACTCGAGCGCCCTCCTAAGGTTGGGCACGGCCTGGTCGCCCTTGCCCAGCGCCACCAGCGCCTCGCCCAGGGCCAGTCGGGCGCGGGCGGCGCCGAAGCCGTCGCTGAGCGCCTCAGCGTTGCCGACCTCGCGCTCGATGCTCTCCACCGCCGCCACGTCGCCACCCATGAAGTGAGCGCTGGCCAGTGAGGCGCGCACGTTGTGGAGCATCCCTTCCATAGCGGTGCCGGCGGCGGTGGCCATGGCCCGCGCCAGGTCCGCCACCGCCTCCTCGATCTCGTCCTCCTCGAGGTGCCCGACGCCCATGAGGTGCAGGCCGTTGCAGGCGCACTCGAAGCCGTTGACGCTCAGAGCGAGCTCGGTGCCGCGCATCAGGTGCTGGATGCCGGGCTGCAGGCGCCCCATCTCCAGCAATGCCATACCCACCAAGAGGTTCACGTCCGCGCGCTTTATCACGGAGTCGCTAGCTTCAGCAGCCGCCAGCGCCTGCGGCCCCAACCGCAACGCGGCGTCGAACTCACCCAGGCGCGCCAGGGCCGCGGTCTTCGTGCCGAGCGCGTGCGCCTCGATGTGCGTGTTGCCCACGCGCCGCGCCATGTCTATCACGTCGTCCAGTTGCTGTACCGCTACGGCGGGAGCGTCGTCCAGCATGATCTCGGTGGCCACCCACAGCGGCAGCAGGAACAGGCGCTCGTCGCCCAGCCCCGCCGCCAGGTCGTACGCTTCCATCAGCCACTGGAAGCCCGTGCGGGGGTAGCCCGACAGCACGTGCACGTTGCCGAGGTTCACGAGGCTCTGCACCAGGGCGCGCTCGTTGCCCACCTGGCGGCTGAGCTCCACTGCTAGGACGCCCCGTTCCTGCAGGAGCGGCCGCAACTCCGGCTGCTCGTGCTGGCGCATCTGCATGCCTAGGCTCACCAGTTCGTTGAGGACCTCCGCACGCAGGGCCGTGGCGTCCTCGGTGTCCCCAGCGGCGTCGCTCATTCGGCTGAGCGCTTCGAGGGCGGCCTCGGCGAGCTCGAAGGCGTCGGCCGGTTCGTACAGGCGCCGGGCCGAGCGCGCCGCCTCCAGGCTCCAGAGAGCCGTCTTCAACCACCGCTCGCCGAGGCGGTAATGATGCGCCAGGTCCTTGGCGATCTCGCGGTGGCCACCGAAGAGCGTCTCCATCTCCTCACCGATGCGGGCGTGCAGCTCCCGGCGCCGCTTCTTAAGCAACCGCTGGTAGGCGGCGTCGCGAGTGAACTCGTGCTTGAAGCGGTAATCGGCGAACCGCGCCATGTCGACCTGGCTGAGGAGCCCCTCTACGGTGAGCTTGCCGAGCGGGCGCTCGAGCTCCGGCGGGGCGCTCTGCGGCTCGCGCATCACGGCTTTCAGCAGCGGCGTGGCGAACTCGCGGCCGATGACGGAGGCGGTCTGCGCCACCCGACGCTCCTGATCCGGCAGCCTGTCGATGCGAGCGCCCAGTACCCCCGCCAACGTTCCGGGGAGCGCCAGCTCGGTGATCGGTCCTGTGGTCGTCCAGCGGCCCCCTTCGCGCACGATGTGCCCCGCGTCCACGAGGGCGTGAACGACCTCCTCTAGGTAGAACGGGTTCCCCTCGCTCTTCTCCAGAACGAGGCTGCGAACGGCTGAAGGCAGGCCACCCACGTCTAGCAGCTCCGTCAGCAGCTCCTCCGCCTGCCCGCGCTGCAGAGCCTGCACCTGCACCACCCCTACCTGCGCGCCGGCCGCCGTGGGGGTGCGGGCCCTGGCCGTTTCCAGCAACTGCCAGGCGCGGCTGCCCAGGTCGGGCCGCATGGCGCACACGAGCAGCAGGCGCTCGTCGGTCAGTTGCAGCGCGAGGTTCTCGATCAGGTCGGTGGTGGCGTGATCCGCCCAGTGGACGTCCTCGAGCACCAGCACCAGCGTCCGGTCGTGCGCCAGGCGACCCAGGTGAGCGCGTACACCGGCGGCTATGTGGCGGGCGGCGTCGCGCGTTTCGAGCGGTTCGGCACGTAAGGGCCCCTTAGCAGGCAGCCCGAGCAGCGTCTGGAGAGCGGCTTCGGCGCCGCTGCTAGCGGTCCCCTCAGCTGGGGAGCCGTGCAGTTCGTGGATAGCCGCGGCGAGCTCCTCGCTGGACGCTTCCGCACGCACCCGCAGCGAGTCGATCAGCGGTTGCCGTAGCGGGTGGTAGGGCGCCGTGCGCGCGTAAGAGATGGCGCGGCCCTCCAGCCAGGTCACGTCCGGTTCGCGGCTCCGCAGTTCCGATAGGAGGCGCGACTTGCCGAGGCCCGCCTCGCCCACCACGAAGACGAGACCCGGCCGGCCCGCGTTGGCGTGCCGCACGGCGGCTTGCAGGGAGGCGAGCTCCTCCTCGCGACCCACGAAGGGGGTTGCCAGGCTCACCAGCCCGCGGCCAGAGCCGGCTGCCAACCGTGCGATGACCTCGTACGCCTCAACGCTCTCGCTGCGTCCCCTGATGGCCTCGTTGCCGCGGCTCCGCACCTCGAAGGCGTGCCGCACCAGCCTGTAGGTCTCCGGGCCGATGACGATCCCTTGCGGCTGCGCCAACCCCTGCAGCCGTGCCGCTAGGTTGGCGGCGTCGCCCATGGCGGTGTACTCGGCCATGGTGTCGTCGCCCACCCGCGTGAGCACGCTGAGGCCCGTGTTGATGCCTACCCTGACCGCGAACTCGGTGCCGTAACGCGGCGCCAGTTCCGTGGCGTACTCGGCGGCAGCGGCGCGGATGGCTAGCGCGGCTAGCACGGCGCGCTCGGCATCGTCCTCGTGCGCAACGGGAGCGCCGAACAGCGCCAGCAGGCCGTCGCCCATGAGCCGCGCCACCGTGCCCTCGTACCGCGTGACGGCGGGGATCATCAGGCGCAGGCCCGTGTTCATGATCTCGGCCCACTCCTCCGGGTCCACCCGCTCCGCCCAGGCGGTGGAGCCCACCACGTCCGCGAAGAGGATGGTCACGAGGCGACGGTCGCCACTGATGGGCGCGCTCTCCTCCAGCACGGCGCCGCAGTTGTCACAGAAGCGCGCGCCGCGCGGGTTCGCCTGCTGACAGGTTGGTCAGATCACGTGGCCTCCAGTGGCGCAACTGTCGGCTTACCCCGCTACGGAGGGCGGAGCGCAACAGGTTGGCAGCAGGAAGGCGGGATAGCGCGCGAGGTCAGGGCTCGGCGGCGCCGCGGCCCGCCGGTGGCGGAGCGGCGCGAACAGCAGTCACGTCGGTTAGATTCTACTCCCCGGTCCAGCCTGGTCTGTACCGAGAGCGCACGCCGTCGGCGGCCAGCAACCGGAAGGCGCGCTCCACCGTGTCGTGCACCCAGCGGTCGTCGGGGTGGCGGCGCTCGAGCAGCACGCTCAGCTCCTCGTGGGCCAGCCAGCGACCCTCGCTATGCTTGCCGGGTTCCAAGTGAGGCTTTCGCAGGTCGCCCGTAACGCTCACGAGCAGGTCGATCTCGCGCCGCGCCACCCCGTCGCCGGCGCTCCAATCGATGATCTCGACCACGGGGCCGTGGTTCAGGAGGCGCCAGCCCGTCTCCTCCAGCACCTCACGCTCAAGCGCCGTGATGAGGTCCTCGCCTGGCTCCACGTGCCCCCCGACGATGTCCCAGCAGCCTGGGAACAGCGCCCTCTCCTCGCTGCGGCGCTGCACGTACACGCGGCCATGCTCGTCCGCGATCAGCGCTCCGACCACCAGCCGTCGCCCGTCCGCCTCGGCTTGGGCCGCGAAGCGCTGGAGTTGCTCCGGCGTGGCGGGTTCTCCGCGGGTAGGCAGGCCCGGCGTGCTCATCGGCCGCTAAGGGCCCCGTAACGCACTGGCTTCATGGTTCGACTCCTAACTAACGCGCACCGACGAAGGCGGCGTTGGCCGCTGTGGTCACCTGCTTAGCATCTTAGGCTGCGTCGACCTGACAGAACCCTGGCATGGGCCTCCGATACTCACACTGGTTCGGGGGGACACCCCCCGGGCACCCAGAGTGTTCGCCTAGGAGGAAACCCCATGCTCAAGACCCTTCGTACCTGAATCGTGCTGGTCCTGGCGCTCGCCTTCGCGGGCGGCGTGTTCGCCCAGATGGCGCCCGGCTTCGTGGACGCCGACGGCGACCTGATGGCCGACATCCCGACCGACCCCAGCGAGTGGATCGACCCCGACACGCTCATCTTCTCGTACACCCCCGTCGAGGACCCCTCGCTGTACGCCGAGGTGTGGCAGGACTTCCTCGACCACTTGAGCGCCGTGACCGGTAAGCAGGTGCAGTTCTTCGTGGTCGAGAGCTACGCCGCCCAGCAGCTGGCCCTCGAGGCTGGCCGCCTGCACATCGCCGGCGTGAACACCGGCAACGTGCCGTACGCCGCCGCCCGCTCCGGCTTCCGTCCGTTCGCCATCATGTCCGCCCTCGACGGCAGCTACGGCTACGAGATGGAGATCATCGTACCTAAGGGCAGCGACATCACCGCCATGGAGGACCTGAAGGGCCGCCAGCTGGCGTTCGTGACCCAGACCAGCAACTCGGGCTTCAAGGCGCCCTCCGCGCTGCTGGCCTCCGAGTTCGGTCTGCTCGAGGGCCGCGACTTCGAAGCCGTGTTCTCCGGCAGCCACGAGAACAGCATCCTCGGCATCGCTAACGGCGACTACGAGGCCGCTGCCATCGCCAACTCCGTGCTCTTCCGGATGATCGCCCGCGACGTGGTGAGCGAAGACGACTACGAGAGCATCTACATAAGCCAGTCCTTCCCCACCACCGGCTACGGCATGGTGCACAACCTGCACCCCGAGCTGCAGGAGAAGATCAAGGAAGCGTTCTTCAG